>SLNH01000156.1 GCA_007133195.1 Nannocystineae bacterium
CCGCGGGCGAGCTGCTCTTTGAAGATGGGGATGACGCTGCCGGCGGAGCCGAGCACGTTTCCGAACCGCACGGTGACGAACCGGGTTTTGCTATCGGCGGCGAGGGCCTGCACGTAAAGCTCGGCGACGCGTTTGCTCGCGCCCATCACCGACGAGGGGTTTACGGCCTTGTCGGTGGAGATCATGGCGAACACGGCGGCGCCGGTGCGGTGGGCGGCGTCGGCGACGATCTGGGTGCCGCCGACGTTGTTTTTCACGGCCTCGCCCGGCTGCTCTTCCATGAGCGGGACGTGCTTGTGGGCGGCGGCGTGGAAGATGACCTCGGGTCGGTGCGCGGAAAACACCTGGCCTACGCGGGCGGCGTCGCACACGTCGCCGATGGCGGCGTGGGCGGCCAGCTCCGGGTGGCGCTCGCGGATTTCGCGGTGGATGTCGAACAGGGCGTGCTCGGCGCGCTCGAAAAGGACGAGGGCGGCGGGCTGAAATTTCGCCACTTGCCGGCACAGCTCGCTGCCGATGCTGCCGCCGGCGCCGGTGACGAGGACGACGCGCCCGGCGATGTCGCGGGCGATGGCGTCTTCTTCGAGACGGGCGGGCTCGCGGCGAAGCAGGTCTTCCACGTCGATGTCGCGGATGGCGGAGAGGTTGACGGTGCCGTCTACGATTTCGCCGAGGCCGGGGACGGTTTTGACGCGGAGGCCGAGCTCGCGGCAGCGCTCGGTGATGCGGCGGATCTCGCGGCCGGTGGCGCGGGCGATGGTGATAAGCACCTGGCGGGCGCCAGTCTCGGCGGCGATGGCCTCGAGGTCGGCGCTGGGGCCGCAGACTTTGACGCCGTGGATTTCGAGGCCGGCCTTTAAGGGGTCGTCGTCGATGAAGCCCACGGCTTTCATGCCGAGCTCGGGGTGCTGGGATAGCTCGCGGGCGACGGTGAGGCCGGCCTCACCTGCGCCGACGAGGAGGGTCGGGGTGGCGGACGGCGGTGTGGCGGGGCCGGGGCGGCTTTGTCTGCGCTCGGCGACGATGCGGCGAAGGGCGCGGGCGCCGGTGATGCCGAGGAAGGCCAGGCAGAGGTTGATGAGGATCACGCCGACGGGGATGAAGAGAAACTCGGCGCCGGGGATGCGGCCCTGGAGCGCGACGGAGGCGCTGCGGAGGGTGAGGAAGGCGACGCTGGCGATGCCGAGCGCGGTAAGGATACGGGTGACCTCGCGCAGGCCGACAAACCGCCAGGCGTAGCGAGGGACGCGAAACACGGCGAGCGCCGCGTATTGGAGGAGCGCCGCGTGGGGCCACAGGATGAGCAGGCGCTCGGACATCTCGCGCGGGGGAACGCCCTCGAAGCGCAGGAAAAACGCGGCCCAAAACGCCAGCGAGAGGATGGCGAGGTCGATGGCGACCTGGGTTCCGCGGCTTAGGAGGCGCTTCATGCCGGGCGCTCCGGAGCGGCCCGGGGCGCCGGGGACAAGGCTCGGCCGGGTCGGTGAGTCGCCAGGCCGCGGCGTCGCCCGTGCGCCCTCTCGCTCCCGCTCGCGGCGCTCGCGCTCGCAGGTCTCGCGGGCTCGTCAGCGACCGCGTGTGGCGGCGCCGCTTGGCTAGCTTTGGCAGTCCGCGGTCTAGCGCGGCGAGTCACGCTCACAATCCCCAGCATCGTCTCCACAGAACGTGCCTTAGCGTCTGTGATCGCGCGCTCCCGGTCAAGCCCCGCGCGCCGCGTGGTGTGGGCTACCGTAGCGCAATCTGGGACAGTTTTTGGGCCTGCTCCACCCGATGGGGGGGGGCGGCCCCCCCCATCGCCCGGCGGCCCGGCCACTCGGCGCCCGTAAGTCCGACGGCGACGTGGCCGCAGCCCCCCGCCTTGCTCCGCGGCGCCCGGAGTTCGGCAAACGGTCGGCGATCCCGATCGTGGAGCAGGGAAGCCTCTACAAGACGCCGATCCGCCGCCGACTGGCGAGCGCTCACCGAGCTCGCGCGAGGTCACCGAAGGATCACGGGGGCGAGGCGACGGGGTTCAAGGCGGCGACGTTGCAACCGGCCAGCACTGCGCTTGAGTGCCCATCATCGCGGAGGCCTGAAACCACTGGACAGGGTCGTCTGAGGTGGGCCGGCGCGCCGCGCGTCACGACCGCCGCGTATTCAGGAGCAGCGCCACGAGATACGCCTCGGCCACCGGATGGCTGCGCACCGACCTCCAGCCGCGAATCGCCATCTCCGCCCGCGCGATATTTGTGAGCACTTCGGAGCGAGTGAACGCCCGAACCTGGTCGTAGTCCGCTTCGTGGCGGGCTTGCTGAAGGTCCATGAAGGCTCGCGCTGCTCGACTTACCGGCAGTGGTATCGAGTGACGGCTGGCGAGTGAGAGCCACGGGTTCTGTTTCGACCCCCGGGCGAACGCCTCAGATGTCTTCCTCATTTGCCCGTGGTTGAACGCCCGCGCGACGCCCTGGCGAAGCAGATCTCGGTCGCTACCGGTGCCCGCGACCAAGAACTTCGATGCCGTCTGGGTCAGGAAGTGAAAGAGCGCGTAGTACGCGGTCTAGGTCGCCCGGCGCAGACTTGCCTGTTTCGGACGCTTTCGTTCCCGCTGCGCAAGAGCGCGAGCCTGGGCGAGTAGGTCGTCGTGAAGCGCCATCCCGAATCGATCATGCCCGCGCCGCTCGCCCCCACTCGGTCTCGCTTACGAAGCGCACGTAGGGCCACAAGCCGACGTGCTCTTCGTCGAAGACCTCAGCCACCACATCGCGGGCTTCCTCGAGTATCTCGGGCTTCTGGAATACGGGAGCACCTGGGTCGACCACGAGAAAAATGAGAAGAACCGACTCGCCCTCAGGATCTAGAGCCTCGCGGGTCTCGACCCTACGGAC
Organism: Nannocystineae bacterium; assembly: GCA_007133195.1. Classification (GTDB taxonomy): domain Bacteria; phylum Myxococcota_A; class Polyangia; order Haliangiales; family Haliangiaceae; genus SLNH01. The sequence continues at coordinate 2,865 of SLNH01000156.1, forward strand.
CCACTCCGGAAGCCGGCGCTCGAGGTGGGCGACGATCTTCGTGTCGAGTTCCATCATGGGGCCGCCGTTCAGGAACGGCGGAAGGGTCGGAGCGAAGAGAGCCCCAGCAGAGGGAGCCCACCTTCATGGGCCGCCGTTTGCGAACGACGCGGCACTTCAAGATTGCCAGATCTGCCCGTCGCCGGCCAGCCGCGATTGCTGGCGCGCGTCCGCCGGGCCGTCGGCGGGATTGGGCGCCGGCGCCGATCCCGATCGCCGCTGCTGGACATCATCCTGCCGCGTGGCGGCGACAGCCCGTGCGATTCTCCCCGGGAGGATACGGGAGCGGCCGGCCCTACGCGAGCTTCCGGAGCTACTTCGCCCGCTCGACGCGCGGACACATCGTGTGCATTCTGATGGTAGAAAGGCAAGACGGTCTTCCCATCAGCAGGGACGACCGATCCTCGCGTGAGTTGC
>SLNH01000206.1 GCA_007133195.1 Nannocystineae bacterium
GAGCGCAGACGAGCGCGAGCTGTTCACGCTCGGGCGCGAGCTCTTCGACAGGGAGTTCGGCTTCTCCGAGGGCGTAGGCCTGCCGGAGTTCAACGCCGATTCGTGCCGCGCCTGCCACTCGATACCCGTGATCGGCGGGTCTGGGCCAAGGGGCCTAAATGTGATTCGTCACGGCATCGTCGATGAGCTCGGTGAGTTTCAAGCTCCCTCTGCCGGGACCATCCTCCACCGCGCCACCGCGATCCCCGACGCCCTCGTCGCGCCCGAAGCCGAGGCCAACGTGTTCGAGCTCAGGCAAACGCCGCACGTATTCGGCCTCGGCCTCATCGAGCAGATTCCCGAGGAGACCATCCTCGCCCGCGCCGACCCCGAGAACGACGAGGTCCCAGACGGCATCAGCGGGCGCGCCTCGTTCACCGAAGATGGCCGCCTCGGCCGGTTCGGATGGAAGGCGCAGGTTCCCTCCCTCGCGGAGTTTACCCGCGACGCGACGAGCGCTGAGCTCGGCATGACCGTCCCCGAACAAGATGACCTGACATTCGGCGAGACCGAGGACGACACGGACGTCCCCAGCCCGCAGATGTCGCTCGATCAGACGGGCCTTCTCACCGACTTCATGGAGCTCCTCGGTCCGCCGCCAAGCCAGCCCACGCCGTTTCCGGCCCTGGCCCAGCGCGGCGAGGAGCTGTTTGACGACATCGGCTGCGCCGGCTGCCACGTGCCCGAGATGGAGACCGAAGATGGAACGCCGGTGCCGCTTTACTCCGACCTCCTTCTTCACGAAACCTTGCCCGAAGACGCCGCGGGCATCGAGGACAGCACCGCCAACATGCGCGAGTTCCGCACGGCGCCTCTGTGGGGCCTGAGCCAGACCGCGCCGTATATGCACTCCGGGCAAGCCGACACCATCGACGAGGCGATTCGGCTGCACGCCGGCGATGCCGAGCCGGCGCGCGAGGCGTATCTCGAGCTCGACGAAGACCTGCGCGAGGCGGTGCTCGTGTTCCTGCGCACGCTGTGACTCGAGCGTTTGCAGCCGGTTTCGATTATCGCCGTCATAACGCTCATGCGCCCCAAAATCGCTGCGGCCGCCGCCTGTGTCGCCCTCGCGGCGGTCGCCGCGATCGTTTTTTGGGGCGCCGCGCAGCGCGGCGCGGACGCACCGCTCGGAAAAGCCTGCGATCCCGACGCCGAGCTCCCCACGATCGGCAGGTCACTCGACCTCGCGCTTTATGTCGGACGAAGCGTAGACGAAGACCTCGCGCGATCGCTCGCATCTCGCGCTGCGGTCTACTTCGGCGAGTTCGGTCTCCAGGTCGATATCGCGGAGCCCGTGCGCGAGCTCCCCTACCGGGTCATGTTGCCAGCCCCTCGTGATATGCCGGCCACGGCACCGCAGGCCGACGCCGGGGCCCAGGCCGAAAAGCTGCTCGGGCGCCTCCGGGGCTTCGTAAGTCGACACGCCGACGAGCCAGGCAGCGCGATCCGCGTCGTGGTGATCGACGAGATCGCGCACGAGGACTCCCTCGCCGCGGCGGGCCTCGGCACGCTGCGCGGCCTCGCGATCTCCCCCGCCCTCGCCCCGGATCGCGCCGGTCTGGATCTGCGCGAGATGTTTGGTCGCGATCACGCCCCCGTCGTGCTCCTCGCGCCCCGCGGCGACCCCGAGGCCGACGCCCGCGTCCTCGCCCACGAGATCGGCCACGCGCTCGGCCTCGAGCACCGGCACCACCCGCACAACCTGATGACCCAACACGAGCACGGCTGCGCCCCGCTCCTTGACGACGACCAGGCAGAGATCATCCGCGGCGCCCTGAGCGACCTACAGCTTTAGCCTTTCGTGATTGATCGGGCGTCAAAGGCGAGCGAGCCTGCCAGGCGGCCCCCTCCGACCGGGCTCGGAGCTCCGTCCGGCGCCCCGGGCCGGGCGGGCTCGTGATAGCGTTGGCCGATACGGAGGAACTGAGATGGGCGCAAAACCACGCGTCGCGCCGGCGCTCCGCGAGGGCGCGCCGGCTCCAGATTTCGAGCTTCCGGCCTCGACCGGAGGGACAGTTTCGCTCGCGTCACTCCGGGGGCGGCCGGTGGTCCTGTTCGTGTACCCGAAGGACAACACCCCGGGCTGTACCAAGGAGGCTTGCGGATTTCAGGCCGCGCTACCCGAGATCGATCGCCTCGGCGCGGCCGTGCTCGGGCTCAGCCGCGATTCGATCGAGTCGCACCACCGGTTCGCGGAAAAACAGGGACTCTCGTTTCCGCTCCTGTCCGATCCAGGAGGGGATGTGATCGCCCGCTACGGCGCCTGGGGCACCAAGAACCTCTACGGCCGCAGCGTCGAAGGCATCATCCGCACCACGATCGTCATCGACGCCGACGGCCGCGTCGCCCGGGTGTTTCCGAAGGTGCGGGTCCCCGGGCACGTCGACGAGGTCTTGGCGGTGGTCCGCGACCTTCAGGGTGCCTAGACTAGAGCCGAGCACTACGGCGACACGAGGTCGAGCTCGGTCCCGATGCCCTGCTCTCGCGCGAGCTCGTAGACGATGCGCGCGAGCGCGAGGTCCTGAATCGCGAGCCCGGTCGAGTCGAAGATGGTGATCTCGTCGTCTGAAAGCCGGCCGGGCTTGGAGCCCACGAGCACCTCGCCGAGCGTGCCGCGGATGTGCTCTCGATCCAGCGTGCGCTGCCCGAGCGGCACGTTGATCTCGCCGCTCGACTGGGCCTGATGCGCCTCGTCGATGACCACGACGCCGTCGTCCAACAGCGCGGGGTCGAGCTCCTGCTTGCCTGGGGCGTCTGCGCCCATCGCGTTTACGTGAGCGCCCCGTCGAACCCACGCGCGCTCGACGACCGGCCCCCGCGACGGCGTGGCGGTGCACACGATGTCACACGCGCACGCCTCCTCGATCGACACCGCGTCGCCACCCGCTTCGGCGGCAAAGCGCCGCGCTCGTTCTGGCTCGACGTCTGCCATCTTCAAATCCAGGCCCGGCAGGACGGCGCGGTGGGCGTCGAGCAGAAACCGCGCCTGCACGCCACATCCCACGAAACCGAGGCTTTTTGCGCCGTCGCGAGCGAGGTGCTTCGAGGCGACCGCGCCCGCCGCGCCCGTCCGCACCGCGGTCAGGTAGGTGAAGTCCATCACTGCCAGCGGGACGGCGGTGTCGGGGTCGCTCAGCACGAACACGCCCATGACCGCCGGCAGGCCGTGCCGCTCGGGGTTCTCCGGGTGCGAGTTGACCCATTTCACCCCCGCGGAGCCCTCGAGATACGTGGGCATGGCGCGGAAATCCCCCCGGTAGCGGGGGAGGTCTAGATAAACCTTCGCGGGCATGAGCGCCTCGCCGGCGCCGTGGGCGCGAAACGCGCCCTCGACCGCTGAGACGGCGTGTTCCATGGTCACGAGGCGCTCGATTTCTGCCTTGGTCAATATGCGCGTCTTCACACGACCCATGAGACCACTGGAAGCCGCCTCGCGCCAGGCCCCCGCCGGCAAGAGGCTCGGGCGCATCCCGCACGCGATGTGGCTCGCCCGACCGAATCGTTACGCCTGGGTCGCGGCACGAGCCGACCTTTGCGGCCGAAAACCTGGCGCGCCGACCCAGGCGCGACCGATCACCCCGCGCGCGGCGCGGGCACCGCGACCGCGACGTCAATCCGGGGCCAGGACGCGGATGAGCCCGCTGATCTGGCCGAGCCCCTCGCACTCGGAGTCGCTCGCCCCGACGCTCGCCGTATCCAGCGGAAGCGTGTAGTCGCCCTCGGACGCGTCCCCGCGGATCGCAAACTCGATCGTGTCTTTCATGCCCGGCGCAAACCCCTCGGGACACTCGCTGTCTTCGTCGTCATCGGCCGTGATGTACCAATCGACGACCCGCGAGCCGTCGGAAAACTCGTAGTCTTGCAGCTCGAAGCAGTCGGTCTCGGCCTCTTCGGAGGCGAGCTCGAACACCGCGTTCTCGTATTCCACGCTCGCGAATCCCTCTTGGAACTCGCTACAGGCCGGCTCGTCGAGGAGCACATGGACCTCGACCTCCACGGTGTCCCCCGGCCGCCCTTCGACCGCCTCGAGGCACACGGTCGATGTATCCACGCTAGTCTCGCAGCGCGGCTCCAACTCATCATCGCCCTCGGCGTCGACGGCGCCGCCGGGGCCGGCGTCACCCTCTGGCCCACCGACGCCGTCGTCGAGGTCGCAGCCGCCCGCCGCGGCCAGACCGAATCCGACCGCGAGCGCGAGCGCCCACGTATCCGCTGGCTTGATTGTCCTCGTGTCACGGCTCATCGCCACCAACGCTACCACCGAGCGGGCGACCTTCGCCAAAGCCAAACGCCGTCCGCACGAATCATCGGCGCCTGAGTCGAGGCTCTGGCAATCAGGCCAGGCGCCGCGTCAGGGGGCGAAATCGCCGGGCGCGGGCGCGACCGAGGCCCACGAGCGCCGTGGCGACGGCCAGGTAGCCGGCCGCCATGCCGAGCATGTTCGCGAGCATCTGCGCATAGCCGATCTGCGTGACGTCCATGAAAGGATAGGGATAAAACCCGGTGAGCGCGCCGCGCAAAAGGACATACACCAAATACGCGAGCGGATAGATCGCCGCGATCGGGACGGCGCGCCACCTGAGCGCGCCCTTGGGCACCGACAGCCACCAGTACGCGAGAAATAGGGCGGGCGTCGCGTAGTGGAGCGCGACGTCGGCCACGAGCGCGTAGCCCTCGGGGTCCCACGCGTCGCGGAGCAGGATCAAATACCCGAGGCCGACGACCGCGATGCCGGTCGCGAGCGCCGTGGCCACTTCGGAACGCGCGAAAAACCGCCGCAAAGCCGTGCCGGGCGCGACGACGGCGGTCGTGAGCGCCACGGCGACCAAGAGGTTGGTGAGGATCGTAAAGTAGCCGAAGTAGACCGCGACGCTTTCGGCGAACGCGACGCCGCGCGACGCCGCGAGTCGGATCGACAGGACGAACTGGATGATGAGCCCGGTCCAGGCGACGACCGCCCCCAGCGAGGCGACCACGGGGGCCGCGGCGAGGCGTGCAGGCATAACCAATGCGCGAACCAAGGTGGGGTGCGCTCCACGCGCAGCGAGGATCCGGGGCGGCGGGCGCCCACTTCGCGCTAACGACTACTACAGATGCAACCGGGATTCCAGCGGCTTTGCCGGATCCAAGCCGGCGAGCGCCGGCGCGATGGGGCCGTCTCAGCGCGGTCGCGGTTCGTCGGCCGTGCATGCCGCCACGCGAGCCGGAATCGACGTGGCGGTATGTTCTGCCGGCCGGCAGCCGCCTGCGCCGCGCCCTACCAGTACGTCGATACCCCGAACGCCAGATAGTCGGACGCGCCGCTGTATTCGCCGGTCGGCGAGGGTTTATTGAACGCGGCGAGGCTGGGCTCCGCGACCGGGCCGTTTAGACTGCTGGTCACGCGCTGGCGGGCCAAGATGTATCGCGAGTATTGGCCGATGACGTCTACGCGGTCGGACAGCGAGTAGGCGGCCGCGGCGCCGAGCTCGACCTTGTGAAAGTCGAGGTTGCTCGGGGACAAGGTCTCCTCGGGAACGCTGCTGCTCTCGTAGCGGATTCGCAGGGCCGCGAGCAGGCCCTTTGCCTCGAAGTCGCGGGAGGCGCGAACGCCCACGCTGTGCCGGTTGTTGTAGCCGCGCACGACCGCGGTGTCGTCCACGCTGGGGCTCGTGGACTCGGACACCACGAGATCGGTGTTGGGCGCCTGCGATCGCCTGATGAAGCGGTAGTCCGCCACGACCTCCCAGCCCGGCTCCGGCTCCACGGCCACCGCGGAAAACACCATGAGCGGCAGTTTGAGATCGGCTTCGATCGCGCCCTCGAGGTCCGGCAGATCGGCGTCCACCCCCGACTCGTCGATGAACTGTCGCATCTGCTCCGGGTACTCCGCCGACACCTCACCGCTGGCTCGCGACGTGGACGGCGATTGGATCCCCACACCCAGCGTCACCGGCGCCGGCGGCGTCACCAAGGCACCGGCGGCGAGGCCGACGCCCCAGCCCGACGCGCGGAGCTCGGTGGGCGCCGCCAGGGCCGGCTCGGCGTAGGGCAACGGCGCGTCGGGATCGGAGCTGCCGAGCGTCATGTTGAGCTCGCTGCCGATGTCCTGATCGATCCCCGCGATCATTTGCGAGCGCACGAGCCGCACGCCGCCGCCGACGCTCAGCCACGGATGCGCCTTGTACGCGACGGCGGGCGTGGCGGTGATGTGATAGTAGCGAGCCGACGTCGCGTAGTACCGGGTGACGTCGCCGGCGCCGTCGTCGCGCGACCAAATCGCGCCGCTGATTTCGGGGACCGCGAAGGTGAGGCCGAGCCGCCAGTCCTCGCCGGTCTCGCGGGTGTATCCGCCCAGCGACGGCTCGGGCCGCGGCGCGAACGTGCTCGAGCGCTCGCCCTGGGCGGCGTCGTAACGGATGCGCAAAAGGGATAAACCCGAAGCGGCGTCGATCTGGTTTTCGTCGCCGCGGAGCATCGCCGCCGGGTTCCAAAACGCCGACGCGCCGTCGGCGTCGGTGGGCCCGGAAAAGTGGGTACCGACGAACTGAGCCGACGCGGACGATGGCAGCGCCGTCACGGCCACCGCGGTGACCGCGACCGCGGCGATCGGCCCGATCCGCGCCCGCCGGCGCACGAGCAGGACGGCGAGCGCCGCGAGCACCACGAGCAGCGACGCGGGTGCGGCGCCGCCGGCGGCCGAGCAGCCGCCCTGCACGCTGCCGAACCCGAGATCCTCCGAGGTCACATTTCCAGCCTCATCGACGGCGGTGATCCGAAGGATGTAGTTCATGCCGCTGTCCAGATCCGTGAGCTCGACCTCGCCCTCGGCGCCCGCCTCACCTTGGCGACCGGTCTGTTCCGCCGAGCCGCCCGACCCCACCTCGAGGAGCTCCCAGGTCGTGGTCACCACCCCGCGATCGTCGGTGGCGCGCCACGAGGCGCTCGCCGCGTCGCCGACCGTGTGTTCCGGGGCGTCGAGCACGTCGAGCTCGGGCGGCACGCCGTCCACGACGATCTCGTGCGTCACCGGATCTGGATCGACGTTGCCGGCGAGGTCGATCGCGTAGACCTCGAGCGTATGAACGCCGTCCGAAGCGGACACCGGGATCGTGCCGCCGAGCGCCGGCTCGGCGGTGATGGGTTGGCCATCGAGGGTGGCGTGGTAGCGCAAAAGCGGCGTCGGCGTCGTATCGTCTTCGCCGGTCACTGCGATTCGGGACAGCCCGGCCGGCAGGACGTCTGGCGGGTCGACGAGCCGGGTGGAGGGCGGCGACGTGTCGCTCGCGTCGGGGACCACGAGATCGATCCCCGTCCTGAGCCACCCGCGGTCGGCCTCGATGTGGCGCATCCACACATAGAGATCGTCCGTTGGCCTGAGCGCCGGCGCGATCGGCAGGTCGGCGAGCAGGTCGGTGAGCAGCGGGACGCCCACGTCCTCCACGAAGGCGCCGAGGCGCGCGGGATCGGCAGCGATGTCGCTCGATTCGCCGGTGACGATCAAGCTCTTGATGTCCAACTCCTTCGGATCGAGGACGAGCGCTCCGTCGCCGCTCACGGAGGCGGCCGCGCGCAGATGGGCGTCGGCCGCGATCTCGATGACGGCCGGCCTCACGCCGGGCGGCGCGACCCCGACCTCGATGATGAGATCCTCGAACAGGATCGACACCTCCTCACCGAAGCGCCCGAACGACGCCTCCGGCGCGGCGCCGAAGTCGATGCCGAGCTCGATTTCTGCCCCTTCCGGGAGGCCGAGCTGCTGGCCGAACCCCTCCTCGCTGAGCGGGATGGTCGGCGCGATGTCCTCCAGGGCGAGCTCGAGAAGGCCGGCCTGCCACGCCTCGTAAAGCGCCGTGGTCACGAGCCGGTCCGAAGCGGCGAACGCGAAGTCGCCCGGACCGAACTCGAGAGGGAGCGGATCGCCGAGCGGCGAAGAGGTCTCGGGCGCGTCGCGATCCGCACCAACCGACGAAAACGCCACGCCGCCGGCGACATCGACACCGCGCTCGGGGGTGATATCCAGCCGGCTCAGATACCCTTCTGCGGCCAGATCGTCCGTCTCCACCCGGCGCGGCAGGCTCTCGGAGAGGACCTCGCCTATGCGATCGGCGAGGCGGCTCCCGACGAAGTCCTCCGCCAGTGGCCCGACGAGATCGAGCAACCACTCATCGATGGCCGACAAGAAGGCACCGGCCGAACAACCCTCGGCCTCGACGCCGAACCGGCCCGCGCTGAGCGAAAGCTCGACCTCGGCGTCTTCCACCGCGAGCCAGTCGTCCGCAGACGTGCCCAGCGCGAGCTCCAGCGTCGCCGACACCGGCGCGGCGCGCGCCGACACGTCACACAGCTCCGAGCACACCTCGACTTGCGCATCGGCGGCGAGGTCGAGGACCACCTCGGCGCGCAGGGTGCCCGAGTCTGCCCTGAGCTCGACCTCCTCGAGCTCGGTGAGGATGGTCGCCTCCTCGATATAGGGATTGCAGACGGCGTCTGTCTCCACATCCTCGAGGACGATCTCGTCTGGGACCATGGCCGTCACCGCGTCCTCGAGGGCGGCGAGCCCGCCGGGCTGGACGCGAACGCCGAGGTCCTCCGAGGCGGCCGGCGAGGCGGCCGGCGAGGCCCCGGCGAAGGCTGCGGCAGCGAACGCGATCGGTGCAACCTTCTTCATGTCAGCGCCTGCAAGCACATTTCGGACCGCCCTGAAACCGACCTCACAAGCCCCTGGTTTCGCGTAGTTCGCCCAACAAATCCCGGATGTTTCAACCGCCGCGGTGGAGACTGTACACGCCAGTGGCCACTTCCGCGGCCGGCTATGCTGCTCCCTCGGTCCAGTCGAGCAGGCGCGCCCCAGCAAAATGGTCGAGCCAACAGCCCATCGAGTTCTAAGTCTGGTTCACCTTTGCCGGTTCGGAGGCGACACCCGCGTCGTGTAGCTAGACGACACCGTGGACGGTTACCTCGAGCTCGTAAGCGATCACGTCCCCGTGACGATGCGCATCGCTCCGCCCCGGTGAGGAGCGGCCAAGGGGACGTCCCAAAAGCGCTACGCGTCGAGGGAGTCGTAGGCGCGAAAGTGCATGGAGAAGTTCGCGCGCCCCTGGGTGATCGAGCGGAGCTCGGTCGAGTAACCGAACATGCTGCGGAGCGGCACTTGGGCGCGGACCACGCTCTTTTCGCCGCGCGCGCCCACATCCTCGACGTGACCGCGCCGCTGGTTGAGATCGCCGATCACCGAGCCGATGTGCTCCTCGGGCGCCGTGACCTCGACGTCCATGATGGGCTCGAGCCGGATGGGCGACGCGTCTTTCACCGCGCGGCGAAACGCCTCGGAAGCGGCCGCTCGCACGGCGACGGACGGCTGCGCCTCATCCCGGTACGCCACGCTCGTGAGCACGACCTCGATGTCTTGCAGCGGAAACCCGTCCGGGCCCGCCTGCGCGGCGTCGCGCAGGCCCTGCATCGCCCCATCATGGATAGCCTCCGGCAGCGGCGGATCCTCGTCGATCGCGGATCGGATGACGACGCCTTCACCGCGCGCGAGCGGCGCGACCCGACAGGTGGCCGTGCCGCTTAGGGTCTCCTCTTTGAGCTCGCGCTCGAAGGTGGCCGAGGCCTCGCTCACGGCGCGGATCGTCTCCCGATACACGACTTGCGGCTTGCCCACGTGGGCCTTGACTCCGTATTCGCGCGTGAGCCGATCGACGATGACCTCCAGGTGGAGCTCACCCATGCCGCTCACCACGGTTTGGCCCGTCTCCTCGTCGTCCCGTACGCGGAACGTCGGATCTTCCTCCACCATCTTGCCCAGCGAAAACTCGAGCCGCTCGCGCTCGGCGTTCGTCTCGGGCTCCACGGCCACGGACATCACCGGCTCGTAGCTGTCGATGCGCTCGAGGAGGATGGGATCGCTCTGCGCGGCCAGGGTGTCGCCGGTGGTCGCAGACTTGAGCCCCGCGGCGGCGACGATCATGCCGGCCGTGGCTTGGTCGATGCGCTGTCGGCGGTTGGCGTGGACGTTGAACAGGCGCGAGACCTTCTCTTTGACCCCGGCACGCACGTTGTAGACCTCGTCCCCCGGCGCGATCGACCCGCTGAACACGCGCAGGTAGACCGTTTTTCGGCCCTCGTCCATGGACACCTTGAACGCGAGGGCCGATAGCGGTTCGGACGATTTCGGGCGCCGCTCGAGCGCGCGGCTCGTATCGGCGGGATCGACGCCCGCAACCGGGGGGACGTCCATCGGCGAGGGCAGAAAATCGACCACGGCGTCGAGCAGGGGATGGAGGCCCTTGTTTCGCAGCGCAGCGCCGCACAAAACGGGCACGAGCGCGTTGCCTAGCGACGCGCGGCGGATCGCGGCGCGCAGCTCCTTTTCCTCGATGGCCTGCCCTTCGAGATACTTCTCGGCGATGCCGTCGTCCACATCGGCCACCGCCTCGACGAGCTGCTCTCGCGCGGCCTCGGCTTCGCCGCGCAGCGCCTCGGGGATGTCGCTCACGATGGGACCTTCGGTGATGTCGCCGGTGAACGTGAGCCGCTGCATGCGCAAAAGATCGATGGCTCCCTCGAACGTGTCCTCGGCGCCGAGGGGGAGCTGAATCGGCGCCGGGCGCGCGCCGAGCCGACGGCGCATCTCGTCCACCACGCTCGAAAACGACGCGCCCACCCGATCCATCTTGTTGACGAACGCGAGGCGCGGTACGTCGAACTTGTCGGCCTGGTGCCACACGGTCTCGGACTGGGGCTCGACGCCGCCCACCGCGCAAAACACCACCACGGCCCCGTCGAGCACGCGCAGGCTGCGCTCCACCTCGATGGTGAAGTCGACGTGGCCGGGCGTGTCGATGAGGTGAATCTCGTGCTTTTTCCAGTCGAAGCTCGTCGCGGCCGCCGTGATCGTGATACCGCGTTCGCGCTCCTGCTCCATGTAGTCCATCTGCGCGCGGCCGTCGTGAACCTCGCCGTGCCGGTGGATCTTGCCGGCGTGGTAGAGGAATCGCTCGGTGACCGTCGTCTTGCCTGCGTCGATGTGGGCGACGATGCCGATGTTGCGGACGCGCTCGATCTTGGCCATGGTGCGCGGACTATACAGCACCCCTCCTCCATTGAGAATGTCCGTATTTCCAGGCAATTACCCTCGGGCAGTGAGCTTGTTACGCCCCCCCGGCTGGGCTAGACTGCGCGCGATGCAGCTCCGCCTCGCAGCCGCCAGCGCGGTGGTCCTCGCCCTCGCGTGGGCGAGCGGGCCGGCGCGCGCCCAGCCCGCGGAGCCAGATTTCGAGACCGCCCGCGCCCACTACCAAGATGCCGTCCGGGCGGCGCGCGCGGGCGACTTTCAGGCGGCTGCGTCGCTTTACGGAAAGGCGCTGTCCGTCACCGGCGATCCCGTCCTGCACTTTCGAATCGCCCACAGCCACCAGCGGGCCGGGGCGTGCGAGGCCGCCCTCGAGCACTATCGCCGGTTCATCGCCGAAGCCTCCCCGCCGCCCGCGCACGAGGAGGTCGCCCTGCGCGGCATCAACGCCTGTCAGGACGAGATCTTGGCCGAGCGCGAACGGGACCCGGCGCGCGACGGGGAACACGGCGGTGCCGACGACCGCGCGGGCGAAGCGCAAACCGGCGACGCCGAAACCGGTAGCGGCGACGACGCAAACGGCGAGCCGCCGGCGGGCGGCGACGATGACCGCACCGCGGGAGGCGCAGATCCCGCCGCGCGCCCCGACGAGCAGGTGGGACCCGACGCGAGCCCGGAGCCCGCGCCCGAGAGCGCAACCAGCCACAGCCGCCGCACCGCCGCCGGCGAGCACGCGGCGCGAGGCGCGACCGACCACCGGGCAGAAGATCGGCCCGCGGGCGGTGCGGGCGGTTCACAAGACCAGCTCGGCGCCGGACCGGACAGCCCCGCGCCGCTAGAGCGCCCGTCGTGGCAGCGCGGCGCGGCGTGGACCTCCACCGGTGTCGCCGTGGTGCTCGCGGCCACGGGAGGTCTGCTCGCCGTGTCGGCCTCGGCGCGTGAGGACGACGTGGCCAAGCTCGCCGCGTCCCGCGATCCCGATACGGGCGGCCCGTTTCGCTTCGAGGGTCCGACGCGCGAGCGCTACGAGAGCCTGCGCAGCGAAGGCGAGACGCTCGCCCGGACCTCGCGCATCGCGCTGGGCGCCGCCGGCGTCGCCGCGGGTGCCGCTGCGGCGTTTTTCGTCCTCGATCCGGATCGGGGCGGCGAGCTTTCTTTGAACCCGCAGCCAGGCGGTGGGCTCGCGCTGTCGGCAGGGATGGAGTTTTAGGTGGGGCGGCGCGGGCCGACACGCATGGGAACCAGGGTCGCGCTCCTCTTGCTGGCGGTGCCCCTGGTCGCCGGCGGGTGCTTCGACCCAGACGATCCGGCATGCGCGTTCGCGTGCGGCTCGGACGGCACGTGTCCCGCCTCGTACCGCTGCGCACAGGACGGGTGGTGCAAGCGCCAAGATATCGCTGAGGACTACCCGTGCGGACCGCAGGGCATCGACGCCGGCACCGTCGACGCCGGCGGCGCCGACGCGGCGGAGCCGGACGCGGCCCGGCCCGACGCGGCGGAGCCCGACGCCGGCGCACGTGACGCCGATCCTCCGGGTGATGCC
>SLNH01000341.1 GCA_007133195.1 Nannocystineae bacterium
AGACAAATCTAGGTATTGGGATCTGTGGTGCGTGTGCCCGTCACTTCCGGCGCGCGCGGATATCGCGGGAGGGTGGAGATCGCGAGCTTCGCCGGCTCGAGCAGACGATCGACGGCGCCCACGACGAGGTGAGCGCTCGCCCGGCGCGGAAAGAAGCTCGGATCGTCGGTCGAAAGCGGCGCGACGAGAAGCTGGCGAAGGCGCCGCGGATGCCGCTCGAACCGATAGGGCCGCGGCCGATCCAGATCGACAATCGCCTGCAAGCTGCGAAGTCGCCAGGGCGCCGGCAAAAGCGCGTCCATCACCCAACCGGGCACGGGGACGGTCCGACGCCGCCGCGCGTGCTCGAGCGTGAGGTAAAGCGCCACCGTCGCGCCCCAGCTCCTTGCGCGCGAGACGATGTCCTCCCAGCTCGGCGCGAGCGTCTCCACCACCGCCTCCGCATCGCGCGCCGCCTTCCGATCGACGTAGTAGTCGTCTTTCGCCTGGTTCATCGCCAGGTGAAGCAGGAGATCTTCGGCGCAGAGCCGGTAAGCACGGCGCCCCGCCAGCGAAAAGGGCGCGGCGCGGCGAAAGCAGCCTTCAACGTCGACCCGCCACCGCCACGGGTCGGCGAGCGCCACGTGGGCGTCGACCACGCGCCCGCGCGGCGTGACGTAGCTCCTGGCGTGGTAGAGGCGCTGTTTCAGAACGCGGGGCGCGTGGGCGTGCGGAACCGCCCCTAGACGTTTGAGTGCCGAATCCAGCGCCCGCCAGTCCCTGCGCCGAACCAAGAGATCGACGTCGCTCGCGGGACGCTCATCCATATCCAGGATATCGCCGACGAGCGCGCACCCTTTGAGCACGAGGACGGGCACGCCGGCGCGATCCAGCGCCTCGACCGCGCGCCGGGCCTCCTCGCGAAGGAGCACGTTGCTGGAGATGCGCCTGTAATCCCTCATCGCCGCGCCGATTGCCCCAGCGTACCCAAGATCGCCGCCGGCGGGGGAGGACTTGCCGGTGGTGGCCGGCCGGCTCTATTGTGCGGGGCGCCGGGGAAGGGGACGATTTGCCCCGCGAAGCCCATACGATGACAAGCGCTCCCCCTATTCGGGCAAGCGCCCGAGCAAGCTGACATGCGCCGGCGCGACTTCCAGGCGGCGGCGCTCATCGCCCTTACGCTCCTCGCGGCGGCGTTTCTGCTCGGCTCGGCGCCGCGATGGGCGACTTGTGTATCCGCCGGGCTGGGCGCGCTGTGCGCGCTGCCCTACCTGCGATCGTCGGGCGCGATCGCGGGCGGGCCGCTCAAGGCGCCGCTCCTCGTTTTCCTCGGCCTCGGTTTCGGGTTCACGCTGCTTCAACTCATCCCCCTGCCAAGCGCGCTCACCCAGCTCATCTCGCCGGCGCGATTCGAGCTCGCGGCCGATAACGCCGCCGCGCTCGGCAATGATCCCCCCGCACTCATCCCGCTGTCCGTCGATCCGCCGGCCACCCTCGTCGAGCTCGCCAAGCTCTCGGGCTACATCCTTTTCGCCTACGCCTGCCTTCGCCTCGCAGCGTCCGGATCCCGCGGCCGCGCCGCCCTCCTCGGCGCCGTGGTCACGAGCGGCACCGCGATATCGCTCACCGCCCTCGGGCACCGCGCCTTCGATGCAAGCTCGGTTTTCGGCCTCTATGAGCCGATGTACGCCAGCCCGAGCTACCTCTCCCCCTTCATCAACGCAAACCATCTGTCCGCCTACGCCGGCCTAAGCGCCGCGCTCGCGCTCGGACTCGCCCTGCGCGCGTCCGGGCCGCTTCGCGCGCTGTGGCTCGGCGCGCTGTTTACCTGCGCCGGCGTGGCCCTCCTCGCCGGCTCTCGCGGCGGCGCCACCGCGCTTTGCATAGGCCTCCTCGCCATCGGCGCCCTTTACGCCCTCCACCGCCGGCGCACGCGCGCTACCGCCCCGCGCCGCGGCCGCGCCCCCCGCGCCAAATCGGCGGCGCTCGCCGTGATCCTCGCCTGCGCGGCCGTCGTCGTGGCCACGCTCACCGCCGGCCCCGTGGCCTCGCAGCTCGCCGAGAGCGCCACCACCGAGGAGCTCAAAACCGAGACCCGCTTCGCGCTCTGGGGAGCCTCGACCGAGCTCATTCGCGAGTATCCGGCCACCGGCGTCGGACGCGGCGCCTTCGTCCACGCGTTCCCGCGCGTCTACGAATACAGCCGGCTTTACGCCTATCTCGAAAACGGCTACCTGCAAGCCGTCGTCGATTTCGGCCTGCCCGCCGCCCTCGCCCTCAGCGGCGCGCTCGCCCTGTTCGCCGTCGCCGCAGCGCGCCGCGTGGCGTCCGCCCGCGCCACCGGCCTCGAGATCGGCGCGCTCGGCGGCCTCATCCTGCTCGCGGTCCACAATTTCGTCGACTTCAACCTGGAGCTTCCCGGCGTGGCCATGGCCGCCGTCGCCGCGGCGGCCTGCGCCACCCCGCCGACCCTCACGCGCGTTCGCCCGCGCGGATCCCGCCGTCCGCTCCTCCTTCGCATCGGGGCACTCGCCGCCGCGGCCGCCGTAATCGCCCTCGCCGCGAGCCCGCTCGGCTCGCTTGCGCGCGCGCAAACCCAGCTCGGCCTCGCCAAAGAGCGCGGCACAGAGGCGGCAAAAGCCGCATTTTCCCGCCATCCCTCGAGCTTCATCGCCGCCGGCGAGCTCGCCTATGCCCTGTATCGCGACGGCGACCCGCGCGCCCTCCGCGTCGCAAATCGCGCCCTGTTTTTAAGCCCCGAGCACCCCGACATCCACCTTTTGACCGCCCGCATCCTCATCGCCACGGGCTACCCCGAGCAAGCCCTCGTCCACTACCGGCAAGCGCTCAAAAGCGGCGGCGCCCGCCGCCCGGTCATCCGCGAGATCATCTCCCGGTATTCAGACCGCGACGAGGCCGTGCGCGGCTTTCCGCTCGATGCCCGCCGCTTCCCCCGGCTCCTTGGCCGAATACGCGGGGAAGACCCGGAGCTCGCGCTCCTATACAGCCGGCGCTACGAGCGTCTCGCCGCCGACGACGACCCGGCTGCGCTCCTCGCGATCTCGGACATCGAACGCCGCGCCGGCGATCTCGACCGGGCGATCGCCGCCGCCGAAGCCGCCCGCGACGCGCGACCCGGCGCCGAGACCGCGCGCGCCCTGGCGCGCGCCCTGGACGACGCCGAAAGGCGAGACGACGCGATCGCCGCCCTCGAGGCCGATCTCCCCGCGATCGAAGCGCCCGCCGATCGGGCCGACGTTTTGGCCCAGCTCGCCGACGTGCAAAAACGCGATGGCGATCTCCACGCCGCTCGCGACAACTTGCACGAGATCACCGAGAGCGTCGTCCCGCGCCGCGTCGCCGCGCGCGCCCACCGCCGCCTCGCCGAAATCGAAGACGAGCTAGAAAATCACCACCAGGCCGACTGGCACCGCCGCCGCGCCGAGCGACTCCGCGAATAACCGCGGTCCCCGCGAGGTTGGCTCGCTCGAATCGGAGTCCAGTCAAGGCCGGGCCCCGGCAAGAAGCTCGCTCTGCCGGGCTGGCTCGGCTAGGGAAGGTCCTCGCCGCGGCGAAAGCGCGCGACGGCCACCCCGGTTACCTTTGTCGGGATGCGGAAGGATGAGGCCGCCCGGCTCCTTCAGTGGGCGCTGCCGAGGCTCGGGTTTCGCTATCGGGGCTTTCGCAAAGTGCGCGGGCAGGTGAAAAAGCGGCTCGAGCGGCGGATGGCCGCGCTGGGGATCGAGCACAGGGAGGACTACCGGCGCTACCTTGAGGGTCACCCGGAGGAGTGGGCGGTCGTCGAGGCGATGTTCCGCATCTCGATCACGAAATTTTACCGGGATTGCGACGTCTGGGAGCGGCTCGCCGAGCAGATCCTTCCACAGCTCGCCGCGCGCGCGCCCGCGCGGGCGATTTCGGCGTGGAGCGCCGGCTGCGCGGCCGGTGAGGAGGCCTACACGCTCGCGATCGTCGCCCGCCTGGCCGCCGACCCACCCGTTCCGATCGAGGTGCTCGGGACGGACATCGACGCCCACCAGCTCGCGCGCGCCCGCACCGCGCGCTACCCCTTCGGCAGCGTTCGCGAGCTGCCAAGGCCGCTGCGCGATCGCGCGATGTTCGAAGATCGCGGGGCGCTCGCGATCCACGCCACGTGTCGCGCGGGCGTGCGCTTTGCCGAGCACGACCTCCGTCGCGATCCGCCGCCGGGCGGCTTCGATCTCGTGCTCTGTCGCTACCTCGCGTTTACCTACTTCGACCGCGCGTGGCAGGAACGCATAGCCTCGACCCTCGCCGCCGCGATCGCGGAGGGCGGCGTCTTGATCCTCGGCAAACACGAGCGCCTGCCCCCGGCGGCGACCGGCTTCGAGCCGCTCGATCCGCATGTGCCGATCTACGGACGCGTCCCGGTCGCGTAAGCTCTCGCGGCGCCCTGACAGCGCTTGTGTTCACGCCGCGGCGAGCCGGGAGCTAGCGGACGGACCGGTCTCACGCGGGCGCTCACTCGCTGAAGTGAAGATGCCTACGCGCCGGGCGCCGCTGCGAACATCACGACTATGCGTTCGCCGCGCTCCGAGGTGCTATGCTTCAGCCATGGGCCCCGCTGGGTCTGCACGCCGCTACGCCGCCGATTATCGCCGACGATTGGCGGCCGAGCGGCAGGACGAAGAGCGCCGCGCCGCCGACGTGCGAGCGCGCCTTGAAAGCCTGGCCGAGCTGCTCTCGCGAGATTTCGGTGCGCGCCGCGTGGGCGTTTTCGGCTCGCTCGGCGCCGGCCGCCTGCGCGCCGACAGCGACGTCGATGTCTACGTCGATCGCATCCGGCGCGGCGGATACTTCGAAGCGCTCGACCGGGCCACCGAGCTCATCGGACGCCCGGTCGATCTCATCGAGCTCTCCAAGGCGCCGCGCTCGCTCATCGATCGCATCGAGGAGGAGGGCGAAGATGTCCACGCCTGATCGCGCGTCACTTTTGCGCCTTCGCCAGGACGTAGAGCGGGACAGCGGGGCGGCCGAGGCGCTACTAAGCGCGCTCGAGGCACGGGCGGGCGACGCGCTCCCCGCAGACGACCCGGTGTTTCTCGGCTACGCGGCGGTTACCCTTCATCAGCTCTACACCGCGCTTGAGACTGCCTTCGAGCGGATTTGCCTAACCCTCGAAGGCTCGCTGCCGGCCGGCGCGGACAGTCATCAGGCGCTGCTTCGCGACATGACCCGCGACCTCGACACCATGCGCCCCCGCGTTCTGCGGGACGAGACCGCCTCGGCGCTTCGCCCCCTGCTCCGCTTTCGCCACTTCGTCCGCCGCGCCTACGCGATCGACTGGGACGCCGAGCGCCTCCAGGAGGTCTACGCCCAAGCTCGCCGCGCCTCTCCGCTCGTCGGCGCAGACATGGCCGACTTCCTCGCCTTTCTCGACGAGCTCATCGCGGAGCTCGCATAAACCGCCCGCGGCGGGAACGCGACCGCGGCACAGGGCAGGCGGCCCCGCCCAGAACGTGGCCCTCGCCGCGGCCGCCCCGCGGCGCCCGCCGCCCCTCGGCGTCGGCGCGCCCCGACGGACGGCGAGTTTGCAGATCCTCGCCGAGTTACGCGTCGTCGCGAAGCCAGAGCGCGGCGAGCTCTAGTTCGATCGCGTCGAAGGGCTCGGCGCGCACCCGCGCGTCGCCGGCGTGGGTCGCGAGCAGCACCCAGCGCCCTTCGGAAAGCGCGTAGACCTCGAGCGTCTCCTGGCGGGGGTCCACGAGCCAGGCGTGCCCGACGCCACCCCGAGCATAGGCGGGGAGCTTGCGGGCGCGGTCGAGCTGTCCGGTCGACTGCGAGACCACCTCACAAACCCAATCGGGCGCGAGCTCGAAGTAGGGCGCGTCGGGGACGCTCGGCAGTCGCTCCCGCCGCCAGCCGGCCAGGTCGGGCACGAGGATGTCGCCGCCGAGGTGAAGCTCAGGCTCGTCGAGGAGCCACCAGCCGCCGGGACCGCCGCGCCCGCGCTGAAAGGCAGTGCCGAGGTCCATGCCCAGGGTCGAGGCGGCCTTGGCGTGCGGACCGGCCGGACGGGGCGTCGTGTAGAGATCGCCGCCGACGACTTCGGCCACGAGATGGTCGGGGGCTGCGAGTACATCCTCATAGCCTGCGCCCCGCTTTGCCGGCTCGCCCATCACGGGCAAGTATACGGCGGGCCGCGCGCTGCTGCCAAAGCGGCTGCCGCCAGGTGGGCTGCCATTCTTCTGATGAGCCCATCGCGGCCCCCCAAGCTGGGCTCTGAGCTGCGGGATTGTGGCTTGTTATGGGCCTTTGCCAACCGGCAAGAGGCGAACCCGAACGCGGCTGGGCTCCATCATGACGAGCGCTCCCTTCTCGAGGTCTTCCTCGACATAGGGGAGGTTCGCCAAAAAGAGCCTCAGCAAAGCGTCCGTTCGTCGATTTGGAAGGTGCCGGAACAGAACGACCGACGGATTGGGCGCGCTTCGTTCGATGAGCAAGCTGGCGAAGTCGCTATCTTGCGAGATGACAACGCGATCGTCGGCCTCGGCGCGGTCGAAGATGGCACCGTCCATGGCGCTCGCCAGGCCGAGATCGCGGACGTGCAGAGCGTCGCCGTACCCCGTGGCCACCAGCTCGCGCGCGAACCGGGGCGATAGGGCGTTATCTACAAGGAACTTCACGGAGCGCTGCGGAGCGGGAGCTGCCGCTCATCGACGGCTGCAGCGGCAAATCGCAGCGCCTCACGAAGATCCTCCGCTTCGAGATCCGGATAATCGGCGAGGATCTCATCCTCCGAAGCGCCTTGCGCAAGGAGGGAGACGACCGTGCTCACCGGGATGCGCAGGCCACGGATGCAAGGCACCCCCCCCATCTGCAGGGGGTTCGCCGTGATGCGAGGAAATTCAGCCATGCCGTAGACATTAGCTTTGGTCCCTATCCCCGGTCGAGCCAATGGGGGCGAGGTTGGCCGCCGGGCAGGATCCAAAATCCCACTCGTCCCCAGGCACCGGCGGCCCGGTTTACGAGCCCCCGTAGTGCCGGCTCTAGGCCCGGGCCGCGAGGTATGGCCAATGAACCGACCACGCCAGTGCCCGACAGAAACCGCGGCGAGGCTCGCGTACCTAAAGCGCTTTCTCGGCCCGTCGATGCGCCAGGCGCGAACGCAAGCCACCAACCAGACGACCGCCATCGAGGCGGTCGCCTTTGGCCGGTAAAATTATCTAACGGGACGACCAGCGTGACGGCCGCCCGCCATCGTTACTGGCGACGCGCATCACGACCAGCCCACGGACCCACGGATCCGGAACACGGTCACGGATCACCAAACCGGCACACGGACGACGGCCCCGGAACACGGACCACGGATCCGGAACACGGTCACGGATCACGAAACCGGAACACGGTCACGGACACGGCTCCGGAACACGGACACGGACACGGAACCGGCTACGCACAAAGCCTGTGCAGCATCGCGAGCACGCGATCGATGAGCCCCAGCACCCCGCGATCGCATCCGCCTCCATATGCCCCCACGCCTCCGCCACCTCGAGACATCCCCGCACCTCATCCGCGCTCCCCGCCGCCACAGTAAAGTGGTAGCGCCGATCGCTCCCCCGCCGCCTCGCGCCCTCTTTGATGTTTAAAGCCACCGAGGAAGCCGCCCGCCGCGCCTGCTTTTCGAGATCTTTATCCCGCCGCCCAATCGCCACCACCACAGGCCGCACCGAGCGGATGACCTCCAGGCTTACCGCGTAGACATCGAGCTGGGTGGCTACGCCGGATCGCCAACCAAGGCCCAGCGTCGGTGCTGGCATCGTCGATGCAAGCAGAACACGGACAGGAGGTCTTTAGGACGCTGGGGGCGGCGGCTCGGAGTAGGGCGATCGCCGCGGCGGCCGTCTATGAGCCCGTGTCATTCGAGGCAGCGCCCCCGGACCTCGCAGAGGCATTCAAAGAAGAAGTATCTCAGGTGAGAGAGCTCGCCTCGCAAGGTCGCCTGGTGGAGGCGGCCGAAACGTTCATTCGAGCGTGTATACCGCCGACGAATGGGCGAATGTTTCTCGAGAGTACCTGGAGGCCAGCGGGCGCTACGTGCGCAGGCAATTGCGCGAGTTCCAGCAGCTCGAAGAGTCTGCCTATAGCCCCACCGATGCGGAAGAGTTGCGGGATATCCGTGTCCCGCTCTTGCTCATGCACGGCACGCGCAGCTCATTGTCCGATTGGTTTCAGCCGAGCGTGCAGCATATAAGCGAGCACGTGGACGACACTCGAATCAAAGTGTTCGAGGGCCTTAGCCATGCCGCCCCGATGCAGGAGCCAGAAACCCTCGCCCACGAACTGCGCCACTTTTTCGAGGGGACGCTGCCGCGGCCGGAAGCGCCGCAGCCCGGCGTAGCGATCTAGAAACCTCAGGCCGGCTGGCACCGCCGCCGCGCCGAGCGACTCCGCGAAGAATGACGGCGGACCGGCCGAAAGCTTAGGGAAACAAACCCTCGAGCGCCCGGGCGATGAGCGGACCGAAATAGGGCGCCGCATCGGCGCGCACGGCAGCGCGCAACGGCTCAGCTACGCGATCGATATACTCAGCGCGCACCGCCTCACACTGCTCGGCCTCCGGCGGTTCGTTCACAAAACTGCTCCAGTACACCGGCACTTCGAACTCGACCACACTGGCGGGCAGCCGCTCGACCTCGTGGATGCGGGCGATTACGCGTCCGTCCGTCGGATCCAAAAGTTCCGCCGAGAACACGAGCGCCGGCACCGGCAAGCTGGCCAGCGAATCGCCTGGACAGTACGAAGACTCGTCCGGCGCGTAGGCGCGCGGCCGGATCACGAAGGGATCCCGCTCCCCCTGCCGTTCGACGACGACCTCGATCTCCTGGAACGCGAGGCCGAGCTCGCGCACCGCCAGCGCCGCCGTCGGCAGCGGCGCCTCCGGCTGTGTCTCCGCAAACTCCCCGGGGGCGCGCGCGTCCGGCCCTGCGCCAGCCTCCCCGCGCTCGCCCGGCTCGTCCGCCAACTCCTCGCGCTCCCCCGACTCGTCCCTCGCCTCCTCGCGCTCCTCGGGCTCGTCCGCCGGCTCGCCACCATCCTCCTGCGCCGCGGGCGCATCGAGTTTCGCCTCGCTTCGATCGCGCGCCTCCGCGAGCAGCCGCTCGAGCCACGTGCTGTGTCGGCACATCCTTTCGACGTCATCGCACCACCGCCCGCGCTCCCACCGGTGCGTGACGGCCGGTGCGATCACGACGCTGCCCTGCCGCGTCAGGTATTCGAGCACAAGCGACGAAAGCGCGATGTCCACAGGTAGACCGACCGCGTCGCCGAGCTCCGGCGCCGGCGGCTCCGCCCCCTGCGGCCCTTGCGTGGGCGGCTCGCCCACCGAGCTCCGCGACGGTTCAAAGAGCAAGTTCGGGCTCACCAGCACCCGCTTCATGAGCGGCGCTCGCTCCTGCTCGCCCACCATGACCACCGACTGTGAACGCTCCGGCGCCGCCATCACCGACGCGAAGTCCGCCGTAGCCTGTTGGCTCGCGGTGCCACCACACGCCCCCGCAAGCCACAAAAGCGGCCATGCGATCATTATGATGCCCATTCGAATGCGCATACATCTCCTCTTCGAGGCGAAACCCGGCGCCGGCAAGCGCTCCGGATTTCAAACCACGCTATTACGCCCGCGCCGACCGCATGGCGACCTCGCGCCTGAACCGCCGCGCGATCTGGACCGGCCTCCAGCGCGCCCTCGACATCTTCGCGCAAAACTACGACGCCCTTCGCGCCGGCCGCGGCCCCGCCACGCCCGTAGACTTCGCCGCCGGCTACTGAACGACGGGCGAACAAGCCAGCAGCGTGCGCCAGCGCTCGCCTGCGTCCTACGCCCTCTCATCGGGCGCCCGGTCGATCTCATCGAGCTCGCCGAGGCGCCGCGCTCGCTCGTCGAGCGCACCTAGGGCGAAGGCGAAGAGGTCCACCCCTATCGCGCGTTACGTCATCCAGACAGGCTTTTCATCGCGCGGGTCAGAAAATCACGAAACTCATCGAGGGCCTCACTCACGCGGGCGTCTACGACGAGCGCCCGATCGAGATTTTGGCGCAACTTGCTCGCATCGAGCTCCACCGCGTAGGCGTGTCGGAAAAAATGGCGGAACTCGAGGAGGGCGACGAGTTCCCCATAAAGCTCGCGCGGCAAAATGGCCGGCCTAACCCCGGGGATTTCGGTCATCCCCTGCGAGAGAAGATCGCGATGCCAAGTTTCGCCGCTCGGTACATTGCTATCGAGTATGCGCGCGGCGCGCTCGATGATCGCCTCCAGGGCGCTGTAGTAGCCGTGAAGGGCCACGGCAGCGAGCGCGAGATGGGCGCGATCCACGGCGTGCGGTCCCCATGCCTGGACCACGGTCCGCATGTCGTCCAAGCAGCGACTAAGCGCCCTGCGATCCGCTGAGATCTCATCCTTGAGCCGCGCCAGGTCAGCGAGCGACGCGCGCGCATCAGCCGTCATCGAGCGCGATCCCTTCCGAGCGGACGCGCTCGGCGAAGCCCTCGTCGAGCGTCTCGATTCGAAGCAGGTCTACCGGGGCACGCAAACGGCGCGTGAGCTCATCCCAAAGCGCCGGGACAAACTCCTCACTCACCCCTTGGACGACCAGATCCACATCCGAGCCCGAGCCGAAGTGGCCCCAGGCAAGCGACCCGATGAGCCACACTCTTTCGACGGCGCCCTGCCTCTTGAGCGCGGAAACCTCGCGATGGAGGGAATCTAGGAGCACCTCGGCCCTGGCCTCCTCCCGAGCCCGCCGCTCGGCGTGCCTGGAAACCAGCGTCCGCGCCAATTCCTCCGGAGTTGCGCCCACATATCGAGCCTAATCGAGCTGGCATGGCCGGGCAAGGAGCGGCGCCGTGCTCTAGAGCGGCGACCAGTTTGAAGACCGAGTAAAAACGTGAAGATGCAAGCGGACTAAGGCGCGACGAGGGAGTGGGTTGGAACCCACGACCGAGGAGCAACGCCGGTACGCGCCGCAGATTCGCGTTTTGACGACCGATTCAAAGTGGTCGGCGCTCTAGGGCTGCCCGGCGCCGAGCGAGGCCGTCGCGCGGATCGACGTGGATGGCAAAGTCCAAATCTTCCGTACCGCGCACGTAGTGATGGGCCGCGAGCGCCATCGCTCCGATGATCGCCACGTCGATGCCCAGCTCCTCGGCCGCCTGGGCGATCACTTCGGCGCGATCAATCCACGAGCGTGCCATCGGCGCGGCCCCGCTTCACGCGATCCGCGAATGCACGCCCCCGCCGGCCGAGCTCGCGTGCCCGCTCCATCCGGTCCCGGACGGCGCTCCCGAGCCGGCGGTCCGGAGCCGGCTGACCAGGGCTCGCCGCTCGCTCGTCGCCGGCGCGAGTGCTCTTCGCACGCTTACTCACCTTCTAACCCTGGTAACTTCCGAAGTTTGCGTCAAGCGGCGAAGGCTCGGAGCTCCGCGAGCACGCGGCCGGGGTGACCAAGGCGGGTGACCTCGATGCCACGCCGCGGTGATCGCGCCGAGCGTTCGCGAGCCGCCCCGGTTACCTTGGCGGCATGCGGAAGGACGAGGCCGCCCGGCTCCTTCAGTGGGCGCTGCCGAGGCTGGGGTATCGCTATCGGGGCTTTCGCAGGGTGCGCGGCCAGGTGCAAAAGCGGATCGAGCGGCGGATGGCCGCGCTGGGGATCGAGCACAGTAAGGACTACCGGCGCTACCTCGAGGGTCACTCGGAAGAGTGGGCGGTCTTCGAATCGATGTGTCGCATCTCGATCACGAGGTTTTACCGGGATCGCGATATCTGGGAGCGACTCGCCCAAAACCTGCTTCCACAGCTATCCGCGCGCGCCCCCGCGCGGGCGCTCTCGGCGTGGAGCGCCGGCTGCGCGGCCGGCGAGGAGGCCTACACGCTCGCGATCGTCGCCCGCCTTTCCGCCGAGCCACCCGTGGCGATCGACGTGCTCGGGACGGATATCGACGCCCACCAGCTCGCGCGCGCCCGCGCCGCGCGCTACCCGCCGGGGAGCCTTCGCGAGCTGCCAAAGCCGCTGCAGGATCGCACGGTGTTCGAAGATCGCGGAGCGCTCGCGATCCGCGCCCCGTTCCGCGCCGGCGTCCAGTTCCTAGAGCACGATCTCCGCCGCGATCCCCCGCCAGGTCGCTTCGATCTCGTGCTCTGTCGCTACCTCGCGTTTACCTACTTCGACCTCCCGTGGCAGGAGCGCATAGCCTCGACCCTCGCCGCCGCGATCGCCGAGGGCGGCGTCTTGATCCTCGGTAAACACGAGCGCCTGCCCCCGGCGGCGACCGGCTTCGAGCCGCTCGATCCGCATCTGCCGATCTACGGACGCGTCCCGGTCGCGTAAGCTCTCGCGGGCCCCGACGGTGCGTTTTCACGCCGCGGCGAGTCGGGAGCTAGCGGACGGACCGGTCTCAACCGGCCGCTCGACCCGCTGCCGTGAAGGTGCCTACGCGCCGGGTGCCGCCGCGAACATAACGACCATACGTTCGCCGCGCTCCGAGGTGCTATGCTTCAGCCATGGGCCCCGCTGGGTCTGCACGCCGCTACGCCGCCGATTACTGCCGACGATTGGCGGCCGAGCGGCAGGACGAAGAGCACCGCGCTGCCGACGTGCGAGCGCGCCTCGAAAGCCTG
>SLNH01000265.1 GCA_007133195.1 Nannocystineae bacterium
GAGCTCCTAGAGGCCATGAAACGAGACGACCCGCCCGAGGAGTACAGAGACGTGGTCCGGCGTTACTACGAGGAGCTGATCCAATGAGGCTGGCGCGCTTGTCCGTCGCGGTGCTCTGGACCCTCGCGCTCACCGCCGGCGCGGCGGGCGGCGCCGCGGCGGCCGCGGACGAGGACATCGAGCGGGCCGGCGAGCTCTTGCAGTCGTGGCGCTACGACGAGGCCGCGGAGCTCATCGACAAGCTGTCCCGCACCGCTTCCGCGCGCCCCGACGTGCAGTACCTGCGGGCGGAGCTCGCGTTTCTCCAGGGGGACTACGAGGCGAGTCTGCGCATCCTCGACGACCTCGACGAGGGGCGCGCGCAGGTGGTGGACGACCTTCGCGACCTCGTGTCGTCGACGCATGCGACGACGCGCGGCTTCGAGCGCTACGAAACCGAAGAAGGCAATTTCGAGCTCTACTACCCGCCGGGCAAAGAGGAGCTCCTTGTAGAGCTCGCCGGCGACGCGCTCGAGCGAGCCTATAGCGAGCTCGGCCGGCAGTTCGGCTATCGCCCTGACGAGCCGGTGCGGGTCGAGATCCTGTCCGACCCGAGCGATCTCGCGCGCGTCTCCACGCTCACGCGCGAGGCCATCGAGACCACCGGGACGATCGCGCTGTGCAAATACGGCCGACTCATGGTGGTCACGCCCCGCGCCACGGTGTTCGGCTACCCGTGGCTCGACACGCTGGTCCACGAGTACGTCCACTACGTCGTAAACCGCGTGTCGCACAACAATGTGCCGATCTGGCTCCACGAGGGGCTCGCGAGGTTCGAACAAGACCGGTGGCGCGCTGAGCCCGATCTCCGGCTTTCTGGCGTCGATGAGCATTTACTGGCCGAGGCGCTGGACCGAGATGCGCTGATCCCGTTTGATGATATGCACCCCTCGATGGCCAAGCTGCCGAGCCAGGAGGCGGCCGCGCTGGCCTTTGCCGAGGTCTACACGATGGTGAGTTATCTTCACGAAGAGATGGGTTACGAGGGCATCCGCCGCGTCCTCGACGCCCAGCGAGACGGCATGGGGGCCAAAGATGCCGTGGCCTCGGCGCTGGATGCGTCGTGGCCGGAGGTCGAGCGGGGCTGGCGACGCTATCTGGCGGGGCTCGACCTGGACGCGCGCGCCGCGCTTCGGGGGCGGGCGCGCGCGGACCGCATCCGCTTTCGCCGCGGCGGTCCCGAGGGCGGCGAGGGCGACGATTCGGCGGAAAACGTGGGCCTTGGCGAGGTCGACAGCGAGGAGGCTCGCAAGCACACGCGGCTCGGGGGCATCCTCCGCGCGCACGGGCGCACCGAGGCGGCCGCGGCGCAATACGAAAAGGCGCTCGAGATCGTGGGGCGAGACGAGCCGTACGTCGCCGGCCGGCTGTCGCACGCCTATTTGGAGCTCGAACGTTACGACGAGGCGATCGAGCTCGCCGAGCCCCTCGCAGGCGCCGACAAAAACGATCCCACCCCGGCGCGGGCGCTGGGCGTCGCCTACCTCGCGCAGGGCGAGATCGAAGCGGCGCGGGAGTCCTTCGAAGCGGCGGTGCGCGTGAGTCCCTTCGACCCCGATGTGCGTTGCGGGCTCGCCGACGTCTACGAAGCCGCGGACGACGCGCGCGCCGACCGCGAGCGCGACGCCTGCCGGCGGCTGCGCTCCTGAGAGATGAGCTCATGGATCCAAGCTTGAAACCGAGACCGGACAGCGAGGGCGTCACCATCGACACCGAGGCGGACGCCGACTACGCAGACGGCCCACCCACGCTGGAGGCCGGCGGCGGCGACCTGGACGCGGTGCGCGACATCGCGCGGGCGCGAGAGGCGATCGCCGCCGAGATCGGCAAGCGCGTCGTCGGCCAAGCCGAGGTCGTGGATCAGCTGCTCATCTCGCTGTTCGCGCGGGGGCATTGCCTGTTCGTCGGCGTGCCCGGGCTCGCCAAGACGCTCCTCATCTCGACCCTGGCCGAGAGCCTGAACCTGCACTTTCAGCGCATCCAGTTTACGCCCGACCTGATGCCGTCCGACATCACGGGCACCGACGTGCTGGAGGAAGACCACGCCACCGGAAAGCGGGTGTTCCGGTTCATCCACGGCCCGATCTTCACCAACTTGTTATTGGCCGACGAGATCAACCGCACGCCCCCGAAGACGCAGGCGGCGCTCCTTCAGTCGATGCAAGAGTACGAGGTGACCGCGGGGGGACAGACGTTCGAGCTCGCCAGGCCGTTTCAGGTGTTCGCGACGCAAAACCCCATCGAGCAAGAGGGGACCTACCCGCTGCCGGAGGCGCAGCTCGACCGGTTCATGCTCCAGGTCGATGTCGGCTACCCATCGGAAGACGAGGAGATCCAGATCGCCCTTCAACAAACGAGCGACTACAGGCCGACGATCGAGCCGATCCTGTCGCCGGAGCGCATCGTCGAGCTCCAGGACCTCGTGCTGCGCGTCCCGGCGGCCGAGCACGTCGTGCGCTACGCCGTCACGCTGGCCCGGCGCACGCGCCCGAGCGAGGCCGACGCTCCCGACTTCATCAAGAGCGGCGTGTCGTGGGGGGCTGGCCCGCGCGCGTCGCAGGCCATGATCCTGGCCGCGAAAGCTCGCGCGATCCTTCGCGGACGCTTCGCCGCCGCCATCGAGGACATCCGCGCGATGGCGCGCCCGGTCCTCCAACACAGGCTGCTCGTGAACTACCGTGCTGAGGCCGAGGGCATAAGGCCAGGGGACATCATCGACAAGCTCTTGGCCGCGCTCCCGTCGTAGATCCGATTTGGAGTTTCTCGATCCCAAAGCCCTCGCCCGGCTCGAGACGCTGCACCTCAAGGCGCAGGTCATCGTGGAGGGCGCGATCACCGGACTTCACCGCGCGCGGCTCGAGGGCTCGTCGGTGGAGTTCGCGCAGCACAAAGAATACGCCCCCGGGGACGAGATACGACACATCGACTGGAAGGTCTACGGCAAGCAGGATCGCTACGTCGTCAAGCAGTTCGAACAGGAGTCCGAGCTCACCGCCTATCTCGTGCTCGACGCCTCGAGATCGATGGCCTACCGCGGGCAGGGCGTGAGCAAGCTCGAATATGCCTCTTACCTGGTGGCCGCCCTCGCCTACCTGTTGATCCGACAGCAGGACAAGGTAGGCCTGTACGTGTTCGGCGATCGCGACCTCGATCGCTATATTCCTCCGCGCTCGCGGCCCACGCACCTGCATGACATCTTGGCGGTGCTCGAGGAGACCTGGCGCCGCGGGGCCAAGGGAAGCGAGCCGCTCGGCCCGGCGCTGGACCGGGTGGCGGAGATCGCGCGACGCCGGCGGTCCCTCGTCGTCGTCGCCTCCGATCTGTTCGACCACGGCGGCCGCGCGCTCGATGTGCTCGCCAACCTGCGCGCGCGGCGCCACGACGTGGCCGTGTTTCAAACCCTCGATCGAGACGAGCTCGACCTGCCGTTTGACGGAACGACGCTGTTTCGGTCCCTCGAGAGCGAACGCGAGCTGCTCGCTCAACCCGCGGCGATTCGCAAGACCTATCAGCACAAGCTTCGCGAGTTTCTGACCGGCACCCGCGACGGGTGCGTCTCGAGCGGCGTGCGCTACGATCTCGTCCCCACCGACCGCCCCGTCGAGGAGGGGCTGCTCTCGTTTTTGACGCGGGGTGAACGCGCCGCGGACGACAGCGCGCCATGGAATTCCTAGCCCCCGTCATGCTCGCCGGCGCCCTGGCGGTGGCGATCCCGATCGCCATCCACCTCATCGGCCGCCGGCGCGCGCGGGTGGTCGAGTTCGCCGCCGTGGACTTCCTTTTGGGCTCCGATCGGCGGGTGGCGCGCAAGCTCAGGCTGCGCAACCTCTTGCTTCTGCTCGCGCGCGCCCTCGTCTGCCTGGCCATCCCCCTGGCGTTCGCCAAGCCCCTCACCTCGTGCGAGACCGACGGTCCCGAGGTCGCGCGCGGCGCCCAGGCGGTGGTCCTCGTCGTGGACGACGCCCTGCCCACTCGGTACGAGCTTGGCGGCGGCACGATCGCCGACCGCGTCACGCGCAAGGCGCGCGCGATCCTCGATCAGTTGGGTCCCGATGCGGAGGTGGCGCTCGTTCGAACCTCGGAGGGGGCGCCCGAGCCGAGTGAGCTCGCGCGGAATCATCGAGGAATTCGGCGAGCGCTGGAGGCCCTCGAGCCCACGGCCCGCCCGCCGGACCTCACCACCGCGCTCGCCCGCGCCGAGGCGCTCCTCGCAGAGAGCGACGAAGAGCGCCGCACCGCGTTTTTGATCTCCCCGCTGTTTTCTTCCGGCTTCCGCGAAGAGCTCGCGTGGCCCGACGACGGCCCGAGCCTCGAGGTGGTGCCCGTGGCCGAGCACGAAGAGCTCGATAGCCTGGCCATCACGGGCTTGTCAGTCGCGGAGGCGCCGGGCGCGGGCGAACGGCGGATCGAGGTGACGGCCGAACTTCGCCACGACGGCCAGGCGGCGCGCGACGAGGAAGAGCTGCGCCTCCTTATCGACGGCGAGGTGGCGGCGCGCAGCCACCTATCCGTCGACGCCGGCGAGCACAAGCAACATCGATTTTCGACCTCGGCAAAGGAAGGTCAGCAAACCGCCCGCGTCGAAGTCGCGCTGTCGGGAGGGGCGCTCCCGCCCGCCTCGGTCCGCCATACCGTCGCCGAGCTGCAAGAAAGCGTCGACGTTCTGCTCGTAAACGGCTCCCCGAGCTCCATCCGCTACCAGGACGAGCTGTTTTACCTGCGCTCCGCGCTCCGGCCCGGCGACCGCGGAGACAGCGGGATCCAGACGAGAAGCGTGACTCCCGGCGAGCTCGACGACCTCGACCTCGAAGCCTACGACGTGATCGTGCTGGCCAACGTACCGGCCCTCAGCCAGGCTCGAGCCAAGCCGCTCACAGACTGGCTCGAAGATGGAGGCGGACTGTTCGTCACGTCCGGTGACAACCTCGACCCGATGAGCTACGAGACGAGCATGGAGCCGCTCTTGCCCGGGCGCCTCCAGTCGATTCGGGATGTCACATACGGCGCCACGGGCCGAGAGCGCGAGGCGCGGGCGCTCACCCTGGCCGAGCTCGACGGGGACCACCCGGCGCTTAGCGGCTTTTCCGCCGAGAGCGAGGCGCTGGGCGGCGCGACGTTCTCCAAGCTCGCCGCGCTCGGCGCCCCCGGCGGGCCCGCTGCCGATGTGCTCGCGCGGTACAGCGACGGCGCCCCCGCCCTGGTCGAGGCGCGCCGGGGCGAAGGGCGCGTTGTGATGTTTACTTCGAGCATCGATCGGGACTGGAACGATTTCCCGATTTTCCCGGGCTACCCGCCGCTGATGCAGTCGCTCATCCGCTATCTCGGCGGCATTCAAGACTCGGGCGACCTGCGCGTGACCAAAGTCGGATCGCGACCGACCCTTCGCGTGCGGCCTCGCGAGGCGCGGCTGGCCATCGAGGCGCCGGGCGGGGATCGCCAAGTGCTCGAGGGGGAAGAACTCGCCGGACGCCAGCGCGTGCGCCTCGCCACCGCCGAGGAGCCCGGCATTTATCGCGTGTTGGCTGCAGCAGAGGGCGAAGATCTGGCCCGGGACAGCGGGCGCGATTTCGCCGCGCAGATCGCGCCTCACGCCGCGTCCCTCGAGCGTGAGACCGTGGCCTCGATCCGCGGCGCTGCCGCCGACGATGCCGGCGACCGCACGCACGATCGCCGCGTGGAGCTGTGGCACGCCGTCGCCGCCGCGCTACTCATCCTGCTACTCGGCGAAGCCCTCCTCGTGTGGCGAAGCTCCTAGCCCCGCTAGCCACTCCACCGGCGCCCGATGCCGCGGTGCGGCGCGCAGACACGGCTCGCTGATCGGACAACGCGAGCAAATGTCATGTAGGCGGGGGTGCCGAGACCCCACGCCTGCTTGCAGTAGCGAAACCACGGAGATCGAGGATTTCGCGGTGGGTCGGTCGTCCCGAAGCAGGGCCCGCCACCGAGCGCGGTCCCCGGCGGCCTTTGCCACGCTGCTGCAGCTGTGATGTAGTCAGAGGAAGCTTCACGATGAGCTACCCTCGCGCGAGGGACCTTGCGACCACGGAGAAGACCATGACGACGGCTGCGAAACGATCGGCGCTCCTCGCGGGCGCGCTTCTGCTGTGCGCGGCGGCATGGGGATGCTCGCCGAACCTCGGCGGCAGTAGCGGCGCAGATGCCGGGGATAACGGGAACGGTAACGGCAACGGCAACGGCAACGGTAACGGTAACGGTAACGGCAACGGCACCTGTCAAAACCTCGAATGCGAGCAGGTGTCGTGCAGCGGCGGTGAGACCACCACGGTCTCCGGCGTCGTCAACATCCCCTCGGGCGAGTTCCCGCTGCCAAACGTAGACGTTTGGATCCCGAACGCCGACATCACCCCCATCGAGCACGGCGCGCGGTGCGACCCCTGTCGCGAGCAGGTGAGCGGCAACCCCGTGGTCCAAGACAGCACCGACATCGATGGCTCGTTCACCCTCGAAAACGCGCCGGTCGGCGACGACATCCCGCTCGTCGTTCAAACCGGCAACTGGCGCCGCGAGACGACCATCAGCGTCGACTCCTGCACCGATAACACGATCGATCCCGAGGAGACCCGGCTGCCCAGGAACCAGGCCGAGGGCAGCCTCCCCCGCATCGCCCTCGCCACCGGCGCCTGCGACGCCCTCGAGTGCCTGCTGCGCAAGATCGGCATAGACGACTCGGAGTTCACCCCAGAGGACCAGGGCGGCAGCATCAACCTCTATCAGGGAGGCTTGATATCTGACACAGCTAATCGAGGCCCGGGCAGGGGGAGCTACGCGAGCGGCCTAAATGACGGCGCGGACTTCTCGCCGGCGGATCAGCTCTGGCAAGACTTCGACAGTCTCGAGCCCTACGACATCATGGTCGGCTCGTGCGAATGCCGTCCGAGCACGGACAACAAGGCCGATCAGGCTCAAAACGCGCTCGAGGAATACGCCGAAGCCGGGGGCCGGGTGTTTTTGTCGCACTGGCAGTACGTTTGGCTCGACAACGACCACGGCCGCTGGGACGGGAACCCGGTGGATGCCTTCGAGCCCGTCGGTGATTTCGATGACCTCTTCGAGGTGGATCTGCCCGAGCTCACGGAAAGGCATACCGCGTTCATCAACAACAGCTTCGAAAAGGGGCAAGAGCTCGAAGACTGGATGATCGAGGTCGAAGCCTCCGACACAAGAGGGCAGTTCGAATACTTCGAAGCCCGCGCAACCGTGGATCAAGTGGACGAGAGCATCGTCGACGAGTGGGTGCACTTCGAGCACGACGAAGACGATGGCCTGCGCGACCGCACGCAGTTCATGAGCTTCAACACGCCAATCGGCGAGGACGAGCAGTGCGGGCGGGTCGTATTCAGCGATATCCACGTCACCGCCGCCGAGGCGGGCGGAGACGAAGCCGGCGCGGACCACCCGTTCCCAAGCGGCTGCACGGACAACATCGCGGCCCAAGAAAAGGCCCTGATCTACTTCCTCTTCGACGTCGCAGCCTGCATCGAGCAAGACCTGCCCCCGATCGAGTAAGCCCACCGAATCATCATGCGGCCGGCGCGACCCGCGCCGGCCCTGCGCCTGCATTGGTCGGCGGTCTCCGCGTCGAAGAGCCTCGTCACGGCAGCCCCGAGCGTGCCCTTGCGCATATCGGCTGGGCTTTGTGCGCTTGCAGCGCCCTTGCGCAAGACATGGGGACAAGATCCGGGCTTAGCCCTACTCGGTATCTCCAGCGATCCGCGCAGAACTCGTTTCATATACCGCGGATCGCCTTGAGGAATCTGGTCTTGCGGACATAGAGCCGGCCCCCCGATGGGTCTCAAGTCCCTGTACATTCCGGCGCTTGTAGCCTGTTGCGTGGGCGGAACGTGTCAACGTAAATGAGACAGTCAGGTCTGCTTTCTATGTCGAGATCGGCTGACGCGGGGACGGCGTTTGGGTTCCGGGAACGTGGATCACAGGCGCCGGGGCACGCGGTGGTTCCCTCGGGCTGGCAAGAAGCTCGTCGCCTGCGCTCGCGAGCAGGCGCTCTGCGCTGAGAGGCATCGCGTCGTCGGCTGGGTTGAGAAGAACGCGCTGTGGAGGCAGCCGGACCCGAGGCGGCCCAGCGACGAAGCGCTCAGGATGCGCCTCGTAGACGGCGCAGAGCGCCTGCTCGCGACGCGCGGCCTTTTCGTGGACGTCACCCATGAAGACCTGGGCCGGCGTAAAGAGTAAAGAGAGCGAGAGCCGCGTGGTGATGATGCTCGTTGTACCAGTGGAAAAACTCTTCGCACCACTGGCGCGCGTGCAGGACGTCGCGAAAGCGGCCGGGATAATCCGGCTGGTACTTGAGCGTGTGGAAGTGCGACTCGGAGAACGGGTTGTCGTTCGAGACTCGGGGGCGCGAGTAGCTGCGTTCGACCCCGAGTTCGCCGAGCAACTCGGCAAAGCCATGGCTCGTCATCGGAGCCCCACGGTCCTGATGCACGACGAGCTTGCCGGCCTCGACCCCGTAGCGCTGTATCGCCTCGGCGAACAGCTGCTTGGCGAGCGCGCTGTTCTCGTGCTCGGCAACCATCCAGGCGACGACGTAGCGACTGAAGAGGTCGAGCACGACGTACAGGCTGAGAAACCGCCCTCGCTCGCAAGTGGCGAGCTTCGAGATGTCCCAGGTCCACACCTGGTTTGGCGCTGCCGCGACGAGCCGCGGGACTGGATGGCGGCGTGGTGTTCGATGCGCGCGGCGCTCACGAATCGGCCCTCGCTCGCGCAGCAGGCGATACATCGTCGACCAGTGGCAAAGGTACCTGCCTTCACTCAGCAGCGCCGCGTATACCTCGCGTGGCGGCTGGTCGATGAACCTCGGCGAGT
Source organism: Nannocystineae bacterium (assembly GCA_007133195.1). Taxonomy (GTDB): domain Bacteria; phylum Myxococcota_A; class Polyangia; order Haliangiales; family Haliangiaceae; genus SLNH01. Next base: position 8,887 of record SLNH01000265.1, read on the forward strand.
CGAGAGCAGCCAGGATCGAAGCTCTGTCCGAACCGGGGATACGTCGGTGCGAAGCCGGCCGCGGCGTTGTGGACTTCTCCCGCGGCGGCAGCTGCAGCCGGTACGCCGTCGAGCGCGGCAGGTCCAGCGCCTTGCACGCGCGGCTCATCGGGACCCCTTCCGGGCGCTGTTCGACGAGCTCGAGGAGTCGTCGATGTCGTTGTCCTCGACTCTCGGCAGCGCGACCCCGAGAATCTCGTGCGCTTTTCGTTGGAGATCGATGAGCCCTTTCTGGATCCGGGTCTCCTTCTCGAGCTTTGCGATCTTCCGCTGCTGCTCTTCGATGAGACGGTCCTTCGCGTCCTTTGCCGGCTTGCGGCCGGGCGTCTTCGCCTCCAGCCCCGCCGCCCCCTCGCGCTCGCGCTGGGCCCGCCACGACGACAGGTGCGAGCTGTACAGGCCCTCCCGCCTTAGCAGCGCCCCCAGCTCGCCGCGCTCGGTGCACGCGTCGGCCTCGGCCAGTATGCGCTCCTTCTCCTCGGCGCTGAAGCGTCGCCGCTGCCGCCGGTCGCGCCGGGGAGACGCGACCACTTCGGTCTTCTTGGATTTCGGTTTCGGCACGGGTTTCGGCTTCCTACGCCCCCTCGGTTCCTACATACAATGCCCGAGGTCACTGTCTCACCCTTTATTGCCACGGGGGGTGGTCTCAGAAGCTGTTCGCGCGCACATGCGCCTTAAGGCTGGAACTCGAATGCCCCCATGTCGATCTCGGGCTCGTCGCCGTCGCTGTCGCCGACGACTACGCGTGGATTGCCCACGAGATCGACGTCTGGGAAACCATCCATTTGAGTGACGGATGTGTCGCCGACATCGATGGCCGGAGACGACTCCAGGAGGTGCAGGTCATCTGAGAGATCATCTAAAAAAGCCGGTGCGATACCTACGCGCTCGTCCGCATCAATGCCGTTCATTACGCCGACGGGCGGCGCACCTACAAAGTGGGGATTGCTTGCCAAGACCGGCTCCGTGGTATCAGCGGTATCGGGAGGCCCGCCCTGCACAATAGTATGACTGATCAGGAGACTGCTTCCATCGTCATGAATCTCATTATCGCCATCGGCAGTATTGCCCCACAAAATTCCGTTTATGATCTCGACATCCGCCGAAAATGAGTTTCTCATCGCCCCCCCGTTTCCAGCTGCGACGTTTTGAGAGAAAGTGGCGTTAACAAAGACGGGTCGGCTCGTCACAGTGTTCTCGACCCCAGCTCCGGATCCAGCCTCGTTGCCCGAGAAGACCGCATTTATCACGGTCGTTTCACTGGAAGCGCCATTATACAGGCCTCCTCCACTAGTGTCAGCTGTGTTGTCCTTGAAGGCGACATTTGTAAGTAAAGGCTTGCTGTCGCCGACGCTGTATACTCCCCCGCCAAACTGGCCTGAGTCGTTCTCGAGGACGATGACATTCCTTAGCTCTGGCCGACTCTTGTCTTCGTTGTAGATTGCGCCTCCTCGGTTTTCTGCAGCATTATGTGAAAACATCACATTCACAAATACCGGCCTGCTATCGCCCAGATTGTGGGCAGCTCCTCCGCGAGAGGCGAGATTGTTGTAAAAATGAGTGTTTCTTACCTCTGGTGAGACGCTGTCATTGACGATACCTCCGCCCTGGTTCTCCCCACCGTCGGCGACTCCGTCGGTTACGGTGAATCCGTCCAGAACAGCCTCATCGGCGCCCATTACAACTTGATAAGCATTATCTCCGTCAGTCGCGAGCTCCCCAGAGAGGATGGTTCGGTACTCCTCCCAGTCTCGCTCGTTACGTGAGGACTCGAAACCCGCGAAACCACCAAAGATATGAACGTGGGGTTGGAGCTCGAAAGAATCGGTCCGTGCGCTGCCGGGAACGTACACGCCCTCGCGAACCCAAACAGAGCAATGTTCGAGATCCTCGTTGTCTATCCGTATTGCGGCGCGAGAGATACCTCTGTTAACCGTTTTCAAGGCATCGTTCCATGAGAGACCAGCATTACTGTTGTCACCCGATGCGTCGCTCACAAAAATCGTGCATTCGTCGCACTCCTCGCCTGTAAAGCCCTCGGGGCACGCGCTCGCTGCGTCTGCTGCGGGGGAAGCCACGTTGCCATCTCCGTCAACGTCTTCAGGGGCTGGGCTACCGTCTGGCAAAGCTGAGTCCACGACCTCGCCGCAAGCCATCCCAACAAGTGTGAACAAGCCTGCCAGTGCCGCGAGGCCACTTTGCCTCGCAATTAAGAATCCATCACACATTCATTTCCCTCCTTCGTCCGCAAAAGAGGCATCGCCCTCGCCGTCCCGAGCAAGGCCTGCTTGGGTTGGGAATTTGAGTGCCAATTATCATAGCCTCCGATAGGCGCTTCAAGGCTGCGGCAGGACGAATCGGCTATAGCCGGTCAGCCGCCAGACGTGACTGCTAGCTTGGGGGTAAGCGACTCACCCACCCGTCGTGACAGCCCCGTAGGGGTGAGACACCCGCGCGGTGGAAAACTACGAACTCGAGCGGCTCCGGCAGCGCGCTTCTACTCTGCTTCTCTGGCGTTTCGCGAAGAATTCGCTTCACGTGTCTTTGTTCCCCGTCTTGAACGACGCTCGTCCCCCCCCCTCGATGCCCCTCGAGTTCGAGCCACGATTTGGGGTACGGGGACGTCCCCGTTCGAGGCGTTCGTGCCAGTTCGAGTCTCCGCTATCGACGCGGACGATTGACACGGCGTTCATCGCGCTGGACGAGGCAAGGCCCGTAAAGTTCGGCACCTGGAGACCTAGATCCTCTCGCCGCTTCGTGTCCCCGCCTCGTACGGGTGATCGAGCGCGTCTGCGCCCTCGTGAGCGAGCGACTGATTGCGCGCCCACGTGATCGAGCGACTGATCGCGGTCCCTCGTGGGCGACGGGACCGTTGGCTCCCGGCCACCGGTGACGGATCGCAGCAAAAGCGCGGAGATCAATTCCGCCAACGAGGGCGGCGGTCGATGCGGGCGAAAAAGGGGCTCCGAAGCGCGGCGGTTCGTCGGCGGCGTGACCTACATCGTCCGCCGCGTCCGGCGGATGTGTGCATCCAAGCCGGCGCGCCGACCATCGAGTCGGGCGCAACGGGCGCGCGACAAAGCGGTTGATCAGGGAGATGAAATCATGGCAATGGCGATGCGGATCACGGCCTCACTCGGCGTGTTGTTTCTCGGACTCACGATGGCCGGATGCGTGACAGACGACACCGGCGTGGAGCCCGATACCGACGCGGACGTCGGAGACGCGAGCGACGGAGGGAGCGGGTCGGGCGATGACGCCGACGGCCAGTGCGAAGGTCTCGAATGCGATCAGGTCGAGTGCGACGGCGATCAAACCACCCGGATCTCGGGCGTCGTCCATGTCCCGTCCGGAGAGCTCCCGCTGCCCAATGTGGATGTTTGGGTGCCGAACGCGGAGCTCTCTCCGGTCGAGCACGGCGCCACCTGCGAGCCCTGCGAGGAGGAGTTGCCCGGCAGCCCCGTGGTGTCCGCGAGCACTGACACGGGTGGCCGGTTCGAGATCGAGGACGCTCCCGCCGGGGACGACGTTCCCGTGGTCATCCAAACCGGCAAGTGGCGGCGCGAGATCGCGGTCGATGTCGAGCCCTGCGCGGAAAACGAAATCTCAGACCCGGATCGAACGCGCCTGCCGCGAAATCAATCCGAGGGCACCCTGCCCCGCATCGCCGTCACCACCGGCGCGTGCGACGC
>SLNH01000389.1 GCA_007133195.1 Nannocystineae bacterium
AGGCTCCAGTTGTCGACGTACCAGGTGTCGAGGGCCAGCTTCGTGTCCCAGTCGCGGGCGTTGCGGCCGTTTATCTGACACCACCCGGTGAGACCCGGCCTTACGTCGTGCCGGCGCGCTTGCGCCGGCGTGTAGCGCTCCATGTACTCCATGAGGAGCGGCCTCGGCCCCACGAGGCTCATGTCGCCGCGAAGGACGTTCCACAGGCCGGGGAGCTCGTCGATGCTGGTCGCCCGCAAGACCTGCCCGAGGCGCGTGATGCGGTGGCCCTCGTCCTCTTCGAGGTTCTCGCCCGGTCTAGGCGGTCGCATCGTGCGAAGCTTGAGGAGTTCGAACGGCTCTCCGCGAAGGCCGGGCCGCGTGTGCCGAAACAGCACGGGAGGCCCCATCGCGGCGCGGACGGCGAGTGCCGCGGCGCCGAGGACGGGGGCCGCCGCGGTGAGGCCGACGAGGGCGGCGGCGACGTCGATCCATCGTTTCGCGGCGCGGGCGGCGGAGTGGGGCGCGCGGCGGGTTTCGTGCTCGTTCGCCTTCATAGCGCTCGCTCGCAATCCGGTTCTCCTTTGATGAGGCCGGGCGCCGGCCCGGGGGTCGTTCGTGCCTCGACCCAGGCGTTATGATTCGATCGGGCGGTCACGCGGCGCCGGTGGTGGCGTGGGAGGGGACGGCGGCGGTCGGTGCCGTGACGTCACTGAGCCCGAGCGCCCCGAGAATCGTCGCGTTTACTTTGCGTACGTCGTAACGCTCCTCGGCGAAGGCGCGGCTTTGCGCTCCCATGGCCGCGCAGCGCGCCGGGCTGTCGGCGAGCTGTAAGATGGCGCCCGCGAGCGCGTCTTCATCGCGCGCGGGCACGAGGAGTCCGTTTTCCCCGTGGACGACAGTCTCGCGGCACCCGGGTACATCCGTGGTGATGATCGGACGGCCCATTGACATCGCTTCCAGGACGACACGCGGGGTGCCCTCCCGATAGGACGGAAGGACGAGCCCGCTCGCAGCGGCGATGTAGGGCCGGACGTCCTCGCGCTCGCCGAGGATTTCGACGCTCCCCTCGCGCTGAAGGGCCTCGACGTCACGGTGGGACAGCGACGTGGGGTTGTCGTCCACGTCGCCGAGAATCTGGATGCGGACGTCGGCGCGGACTCGATGGACGCGCCGCGCGGCGCCTACGAGCTCTCGGACGCCCTTTTCTCGCAGGAGCCTGCCGATGAACAGAAAGCAGGGGCCGCCGCTCGGCTGGGGAGGAGGTGCCGGCGCGTAATGGTCTAAATCGACCCCGCTGCCGTTCGTGATGACGGTCCGATCGCGGGCCCGAAGGATGCGCCGCTGGCGGAACTCGCGCTCGTCGTCCGGGTTCTGGAACAGGGTCGCCGTGGCTGCGCGCAAAGACGAGCCGTAAAGGCGGCGTACGAGGCTCGCCACCATCCGCCGGCGAAGACCAGGCTGAGCTCCGAACGCATACCCGAGGCCCGTGATGAGCGGGTAGTAGTCCGGAACGCCTACGGTCCGTGCGGCGAGGCCACCGTAGATCACGGGTTTGGCGGTGTAGGCGAAGAGCACGTCGGGCCGCTCTTCGCGAAGCCAGGCGCACAACGCCATAAAGCTTCGACCGTCGCCGGCGGGGTTCATGCCGGCGCGGCGCATGGGAAGCTCGCGGCAGCGGACCACGCCGAGTCGCGAAAGCTCCGCCACGGCGTCACCCGTGAAGCCCGCGGCCCCGCACACGATCTCGTGGCCGCGCGCCGCCATGGCGGCCAGCAGATGGCCGCGAAACGAAATCAGGGAGGGGGCGAAACCCCCGAGTACGGCGATGCGCGCTCGGTGCGTGGTGACGCGTGTCATGCGTGCTTCTCCGGGACGGACAACCGGGCGACGCTCCTGGGCGGGGCCGGCGCGTGATCAGCGTCCTCGCGGCCAGGCTCCGCGGTGGGGCGTCGATACTCGGGAACGATCGTTTCGAGCTCTCGCAGCGCGCGCTTGCCGTCGCCCGCGGCGCTGGCGGCGAGCAGGGCGTCGACCGCGACGCTCACCTCGGCGAGCTGGCGCGGGCGGCCGCGGCCTGTGAAGATCTTCGGGTGGCGCGTGAGCGCTGGATTCTTGCCGCTCACGTAAAGCTCCTCATAGAGCTTTTCGCCGGGCCGAAGCCCCGTGTACTCGATGTGGACGTCCTCGCCAGGGACGAGTCCCGACAGCTCGATCATGTCCCGGGCGAGGTCCGCGATACGGACCGGCTCGCCCATGTCGAGGATGAAAATCTCACCCCCCTGTCCCATGGAACTCGCCTGCAGGACGAGCTTGCACGCCTCCGGGATGGTCATGAAGTAGCGGCGCATCTCCGGGTGGGTGACGGTGAGCGGTCCGCCGTGCGCGAGCTGTTTCTGGAACAGCGGAATGACGCTGCCCGCAGATCCGAGGACGTTACCGAATCGCACGGTCACGAAGCGGGTTTCACTCGTGTCGGCTAACGCCTGAACGCACAGCTCCGCGACGCGCTTACTCGCGCCCATCACGGAGGACGGGTTGACCGCTTTGTCGGTCGAGATCATCGCGAACACGGCCACGCTATGCCTGTGCGCGCATTCCGCCACGATCCTAGTGCCGCCCACGTTGTTCTTGATGCCCTCGGTCGGGTTTGCCTCCATCATCGGGACGTGCTTGTGGGCGGCCGCGTGATAGATCACCTCGGGCCGGTGCGTCCGCACGATTTCGTCGATCCGCGGGGCGTCGCATACGTCGGCGACGATCGGCCGCGCGAAAACCCCCGGAAACCGCTCCGCGAGATCGCGGTGGACCTCGAACAGCGCGTGCTCCGCGCGCTCGACGAGGAGCAAGGCCGCAGGCGAATAGCGCGCGATCTGGCGACAGAGCTCGCTGCCGATGCTGCCGCCCGCCCCCGTTACGAGCACGGCGCGGCCGTTCAGGTCGGCCGCGACCGCGTGCTCTTCGATGTCGACGGGCTCCCGTCGCAACAGGTCCTCGACCGCCACTTCACGGACATCCGACAGCACCACCGACCCGCTAACCACCGCCGGGAGCCCGGGGACGATGTGGACGCGGACGCCCGACTCGCGGCACGCGTTACTGATCCGCCGGATGCAGGCTCCGCTCGCCCGCGGGAAGGTGACCAAAACGTCGGAGGCGCCGGTCTCGCGGATGATCTCCGGGAGCGAGGTGGTGGCGCCGAGGACGTTCAGGCCGTGAATCTCGAGGCCCGTCTTTCGGCCATCGTCGTCGATGAAGCCTACGGCGCGCATGCCTAGCTGTGGGTTGCGCGTGAGCTCGTGGGCGACGCGTCGCCCGGTCTCGCCGGCGCCGATGAGGAGGGTCGGCCGCGGCGCTCGGGCGTCTTCGTCCGGGGGCGCGCTCTCCTCTCTGAGCGCGAGGCCGCGTCGGAGCGCGCGGACGCCGGCGATCGCCAAGAACGCGAGGCAAAAGTCGATGAGGATCACGCCGACCGGGATGATGAGGTGCTCGGCCGCGGCGAGGTGATGCTGCGCGGCGCCGGCGACAAGCCGCGCGAGCAGGAGCACGGCACAGGCGAGGGCCAGCGCGGACAAGATGCGGGTCACCTCACGAAGGCCCACGAGGCGCCACACGTAACGCGGCACCCCGAACACCTTGAGCGCGGCGTACTGAAGGAGCACGATGGACGGCCACAGCACGACCAGCCGCTCGAACATCGACTCGGGCGGTGGTCCTTCGAACCGGACGAGCACCGCGAGCCAGAGCGCCGCCGACAGCAGCCCGACGTCGAGCCCGAAGTTCGCGTAGCGTTCCCAGCGCCTCGTCATCCCCCGTGTGCTCCTCGAACAGCCGCGGCGACGCGATCGATGTCGGCGTCCGAAAGGCCCGAGCCGCTCGGCAGGCAGACCCCCGTGCGGAACAGGGCGGCGGCCACCTCGCCGCCGAGCGCCGGGAAGTCGGCGAACGCGGGCTGCAGGTGCATGGGCTTCCAAACGGGTCTCGACTCGATCCCGCGGTCTCGCAGCTGGTCGAGCAGCGCGTCCCGCTCGAGCCCGAACTGTTCCGGATCCAGTGTGAGGCAGGTGAGCCAGCGGTTGGCTATGCCGTAGCTCGCCTCGGGCATGAACGCGACACCAGGAAGCTGCGCGAGTTGGCGGCGGTAGCGCTCGAAGATGGCTCGACGCCTCGCGACCTTGTGGCCGAGCGAGTCGATCTGAGCAACGCCGAGCCCCGCCAACAGGTTGCTCAGGCGGTAGTTGTATCCGACCTCGCGGTGCTCGTAATGTACGACCGGCTCGCGCGCTTGCGTGGCCAGATGGCGAGCTCGCGCTGCGAGATCGGGATCGTCCGTGACGAGCATGCCACCGCCTGAGGTCGTCACGATTTTGTTGCCGTTGAACGAGTAGACGCCGATGCGCCCGAGCGTGCCGGCGCATCGGTCGCCGTAGGTCGCGCCGAGCGCCTCTGCCGCGTCCTCGATGATGGGGACGCCGCGGCCTGCGGCGAGGCCGGTGAGGCGATCGTAGTCCGCGCACTGGCCGTACAGGTCCACGGCCAAGATCGCGGCAGGAGGTTTTTCGCGGGACGCGAGCGCGTCCGCGACCAGGCCCGGGGACATGTTCCAGGTGTCGGCGTCGACATCGACGAAGACCGGCGTGGCCCCGACGTAACGAATCGCGTTCGCGGTGGCCGCGAAGGTCAGCGTGGACGTGATGACTTCGTCGCTCTCGCCGACGCCCAGTACGATGAGCGCGAGGTGCAGCGCAGCCGTGCCCGAGCTCGTGGCTACCGCGTAACGAGCCCCCGTGCGGTCGCACACGGCGCGCTCGAACTGATCGACGGCCGGGCCGACCGGGGCGATCCAGCCGGAGGAAAACGCGTCGCAAAGGCGCCGCAGCTCGTGCTCGCCCACGTCAGGGCTAGAAAGCGGGATTGTCCGGTGCATGCGAGCAATTCGACAATTGGGTGACAGCGCGGCTTAGATGCGGTGACAAAACGATCGCCGCAGCGCGTTGTCGTGTTTTGGGAAGCGTGTGGTGCGGGACTCGAATCGCGCGGTGAGTCGAGGCGGTGTAGCGACGAGGGCTCCGCGAAAACGCGCTGGTGTGTGCATGTCTTGATGCGTCTCGTTAGCGCTTCCGACCGGCCGCTCGTGGTGTGCCAGCGAGTGGCGAAACGCTCCCGATCGCGAGCACACGCCCAATAAGATGTGAGCGATTGCACTGAGCTTGAAGCGCGTGTGCAAAAAGTCGAAGAGTCGTGAATCTAAGATTTCACTCAATGTGCGAGTTTGGCAGGATGCCGCGCGATGCCGGTTCGTCTGGATCGATGCTGGTTGGTAATGGCAGCCGCGCTCGTGGCCGCCGCGTCAAGCTGTAGGTTCCCTCCGGGAATACGCGCCCCGGAAGCGCCGCCTCCGCCCGAGAACGAGGACATAGACCCCGAGGAGTTCGACCCGGAGGTCCGGCGCATCACGCCGCAGCTTCTCGCCCGCGAAAATCAGACTGCAGGGCGACTCGGGGATGCGGATGGGCGCCGGCAGCGGGGTGACCTCACCACGGGCTATGCGTATCGGGTGGGCGTCGGCGACGTTTTGAACGTGATCGTTTGGGAACATCCCGAGCTCACGAACCCGGCAGGGGTCATCATGGGCGGACTCGAAGATCAGGGGCGCCTGGTTGGGGAAGACGGCGCGTTCTTCTTTCCGTTCGTGGGCAGAGTGGAGGCCGCGGGTCGATCGATCGAAGAGATTCGGCGAGACATCTCCGACGGCCTTGAGACCTATATCGATGATCCTCAGGTCGATGTGCGGGTCGCGGAGTTTCGCAGCCAGCGGGTGTACGTGACGGGAGAGGTGGCGGAGCCTGGCCCGGTGCCGGTAAACGATCGGCCGATGACGGTCCTCGACGCGATCGGCCGGGCGGGTGGCCTGCTCGACAGCGCAGACCGAAGGCGCGCGTACCTCACGCGCGACGATGGGCAGCGGAGGGTCGATCTGGCGTGGCTATACGAGACCGGGGGCACGGACGAGGTGCTTCGGGACGGCGACGTCTTGCACGTTCCGGACGACCACTTCGATCAGGTGATCGTCATGGGCGAGGTACTGAGCCAGACGCGCGTGCCTCTGCATCGCGGGCGGCTGTCGCTCGCTGAGGCGATCGCGGAGGCGGAGGGCATAGAGCTCACCACCGCGGATACGAGCCGAATCGTGGTGGTGCGCGGCGAGCCCGTGCACAGCGAGCAGGGCGCCGTGGAGGGGGTAAGACCGATCGTCTACGTTTTGGACGGGCGGCAAGCGTCCGACCTCCTCCTCGCCGAGGGCTTTCAGCTCGAGCCGCGGGATATCGTGTTCATCCCGGCGGCGGGCGCGGTGCGCATCAATCGGATGATCGACCAGATCCTCCCGCAGGTCGTGTCTACGGTGCAGGCGGTGTGGATGACCGACAGACTGATCCGCGACTAGTGCCGCGACCGGAGCGTACCGCCCGGCGGATCATTACGCCCCGGTCACGACACTACCGGTGCGAAGCCATCGGTGGTGAGGGCGGCATCGTAAGGCGACCAGCCCGGCGCAACGCGAAATGTTGGGGGGCTGGGCGAGCGGCCGGCGCGCCCGTCGCGACGGACGTCTCGAGGTGAGCGGAGGATTGGCGCGATGGCTACGCACCCGCACATGAGCGATACGTCCCCGCCCCGACTCAGGGCGCACACTCAGCGCGATTCGGAGGCTTCCGACAGCCTGAGCCTGCGGAACCTCGTCGAGACGGTGCGAGCGGGTAAGTGGTTTATCGCCGGATGCGCGCTCCTCGCCGCACTCGCAGGGGGGGGCTACGCGATTCTGGCGACGCCGGTGTACGAGTCGCAAGCGCTCGTGCAGGTGGAAGGGCACCGAGGTAGCTTTCCCGGCTTCGAGAATCTGTCGGGCATGCGTGAGGACGCCGCGCGGGCGGAGACTGAGTTGGAGACGGAAAGGGAGATGGAGATTCTCCGTTCGCGGCTCGTCCTCGGTGCCGCGGTCGACGAGCTCAACCTGCAAGTCACCGCGAGCCCAGCTCGCTTCCCTGTGATCGGCGGGTATTGGGCGCGGCGCTACGACGGGGAGGCCCCGGCGCCGGCCCGGTTCGGGAAGGGGCACTACGGCTGGGGCGGCGAGCGCGTGCAGGTCGAGCGCTTCGATGTGGGAGAGGGGGTCAGCGACGACGTCACGCTCGAGGCGGGCGCGCCGGGCGCATATACGATTTACGCATCGAGCGGCGAAAGGCTGTTGGAAGGTGAGGTTGGCGAGCTCGCGCGATCGCAGGGCGAGCCGCCGATGACGGTGCTCGTGACGGAGCTCGAGGCAGCGGCGGGGACGCGCTTTGAGCTTTCGAAAGTCAGTAGGCAAAAGGCGGTGCGCGATGTGCGAAGGGCGCTGACCGTACGCGCGAGCCGGCCGGGAACCGGAATCCTCGACCTTACCTACGAGAGCGAAGATCCGAAGGAGAGCGAAAGGGTGCTAAGCGCCGTGGTGGACGCCTACGTGAGGCAACACATCGACCGGCGGGCGGCGCAGGCCAGGAAAGGGCTCGAGTTTCTGGAAGACAAGCTGCCGGAGCTCCGCGAGCAGGTCGAGGAGGCGGAGGAGGCGTACAACGAGTTCCGGCGGCAGAATCAGGTGATGGACCTGGGGGCCGAGCCGGAAAACCTAGTTTCTCAGATCGTCGAGGTAGAGCGAGAGCTCGGCGAGCTCGAGATGCGCCGGCTCGAAAAGGATCGGCGCTTCACTGCCGAGCACCCGGAGATGCAGACGCTGGATCAGAAGATTCGGCGGCTCGAAGCTCGGAGAGACGCGCTCGAGAGGCGAGCCGACGGGCTGCCCGGCCGCGAGCAACAGGCGGTTCGTCTCCGCCGGGAGGTCGATGTGGCCACGGAGCTTTATGCGAGTTTGCAGAGCACGGCCCAGGAGCTGCGGGTGGCCGAAGCCGGGACCATCGGAAACGTTCGCGTGTTGGATTCGGCCGCCGTGCCGGAGGCGCCGGTTAGGCCTCAGCGGCTCGTCGTGAGCGGGGTGAGCACCGCGGCCGGGCTGCTTTTCGGGTTCGGGCTCGCGTTCGTTCGGCGCGCGGTTCAAAGGTCGGTACAAAGTCCCGAAGTCATCGAGGAGGCGCTCGGAATTCCGGTCTATGGCGTGCTCCCACACAGCGCGGGCGAGCGTCGCGCTGCGCGGCGAGGGGCGAGGCGGCGCGCCCGCAGGCCACTGCTCGCCGCGAGCAACCCGGCGGACGCGGTGGTAGAGAGCTTTCGAAGCTTTCGGACGACGCTGCATTTCGGGCTGCTAGACGGCAAGACGAACGCGATTGCGTTCACGAGCCCGCACGCGACGAGTGGTACGTCGTTCGTGTCCATGAACGTAGGGCACGTGTTTGCCGAATCGGGGACGCGCGTGCTCGTCATCGACGCGGATCTGCGCGCCGGCTCGCTGCACACCTACGTAGGGTGTGGGCGGAGTCCAGGACTCGCTGAGGTTTTGGCGGGCGAAACCGCGCTGGGGGAGGCGGTCCGCGATTTCGTCTCCGGGGATCTGGCATCGGACACCGCTCAACGTGGGAACGAGGGCGAAGGGCGGGGTGTGTTTCACGTGCTGACGAGCGGCGCGCTGCCGGCCGATCCGTCTGAGCGACTCATGGGGGGCGGCTTCGCCCGGGTCGTAAGCGCCGCCAAAGAGCAGTACGACCTCGTGGTCATCGACACCCCGCCGGCGCTGGCCGTGACCGACGCGGCGGTGGTAGGCGCGTGCGCGAGTTCGGTGTTCATGGTGGTGCGCGCCGGCCGAAGCCAGCTATCGGAGATCGAGGCGGCGCAAAAGCGCTTGCGCCAAGGCCAGATTCCGGTGACCGGTGTGGTGTTCGACGACGCCGGCACGGAAGGTTCCAGGTAAGAGCGCACGGAAAGCTTTGGCCGGATTTCTGCCCCCGCGCCGCGATGGCCGGAATACAAGCTTTGGTGGCGGCGCTAGGCGATCGCGTGCTGCTGAACGGGGCTTTGTAACGGGCGTGGAAACGTAAGCAGTCTCGCTGCTGAGAAATTCGTTGTTGGCCATGGCGGGAGTGGCTAGAACGCATCGCCGGACGACCCGCTGTTTGCGCGCGATGTCGTTGACAGGCCGGAAAAGTGGCTGAGCGGCGTTTCGCCGCGCATGCCGCCGGCGTGTCCAGAAACGCTAGCCATGGAGTGAATGATATATGAAGCATGTGTCATTGTGTCCGCTCACCCTCACCGTCGCTGGAGGCGCCCTCGCGGCCCACGGCGTCGCGCTGGCCGACGCGCCCGGCGCGGCCGTGGATCGCGATGAGTCCGGCGGTGTCGTGTCGATACCCGTTTCCCTCGTCCCGCAGGGGGAGGCGGGTGACACGCAGCGGGTCCACTTCGGTGTGCCGATGCCGGAGGGCGAGCTGGACGATCCCGCCGAGGTCCGCGTTTTCGACGAGCGCGGCGAGCTCCCCGCCCACGTGCGCCCCATCGCCTGGCACGCTGACGCTTCTTTGCGGAGCGTGGAGATTCAGGTCGAGGTCGATATCGCGGAGACGAACGGGCTCGAAATCGAGCTTGGGGTGCCGGCGACGGCGGGCGCCCTCGATCCGGTGCCCGTGGAGGATACGCTCGTGTCCGCGGACGGCGCCGAGGGGCCCCGGGTGTTGGCCGTGCTGCCGCCGGAGTGGCTCATGGAGAGCGAGCTCGTCGGCCCGGTTCCGTCGGCGCCGCCCGCTGGCGGGGCGTCTCTCGGCGCGTGGGCGGGCGTCTGCGACGCCGACCGCTACGACACCGGTCACTTCTCATCGACCAGGGGAAACCGCGGGGCGTGGCTTTACGACCGCCCCACCGCGCTGTTCAGGCTCCACGCGATCACCGGGGATGCCTCTCCTTTGCGCTCGGCCTATCGGGAGGCGCACATCTACCGGCGTGAGATCTCGGGCCAGGGACAAAGCACGCGGATTGGCGTGCCCACGGCGCAAGACGATCTCAAATATCACTACACCCAGGGCATGGCCGTCGCCTACCTCCTCACCGGCGACGAGCGTTTTCGCGAGCGTGTGGAGGACGTGGCGACGCGCGCCGCGTCGCTTTGGAATCCGCACTACACCCCGGGTGGCTCATTTTGGACCGAGCGTCACGCGGCGTTCGGGCTATTGGCCTACGTGTGGGCGGCGCGCGTGTCGCACGAGCGTCGGGATGAATTTCTGGTACTCGCCGACGAGGCCGTGGACGCCTATCTCGACACCCAGATGACCTATCCGAGTGGGTATTCGAGCGAGGATGCCCGATGTTTCGCCCACGGTGGGTCGGGAGGCCAGGAATGCAGCCCTTGGCTGAGCGCGATCCTCGCAGATGGTCTCGAGGAGTACGCGGCCGAGCGCGGCGGGGCGCGGGCGGAGCGGGCGCGCGAGTCCATCGTGCGGCTCGGCCGGTTTTTCGCCCGCTTCGGTGAGGATCCGAGCGGAAAGCCCTACTATCGGCTGTCCGGCGACGGCAGCTCCGGTGATATCGACCCCGACGACCAGCACTGGGGCGAGATGCCCTACGTCATCGCCATGGCCTATCACCACGACGGGCGGCGCGACGAGACGCTCAAGGAGGCGGCCGAGGCGTTCATCGCGGGCCTCGATGCCCGGGGGAACGCGCCGCACATCCGCAGCTTCAACTGGCAATGTCGGAGCGCCCCGCTCACACCCCTGTATCTTGGCGAGGCGGCCGGGGGCTGAGGTCACGGCGGCCGGCGCGCGATCCCGTGTCGAGATGCCGCCGGCGCGGCGCAAGCCGGACGGGATCGCGGCGCCGCGCCCTGAGGCTGGCGGCGCTCAGTCCTCGTCGTCGGCGTCGACCGCGGGCGCGGTGAGGGTGTCGCACGCCTCCATCTGGGCCCTGGCGATGGCCTCGCTGTCGGCCCCCATCTGGAGATTGGTCTGACACACCACCTTGGTGTCATCGATGACGAGGTTGCGGATGAAGTTGAACGACTCGATGGGCCCGTATTGGCTGCTCCACAGGAGGTGGTCGTCTTCATCCTCGATGTACTCGATCGATCGCTCATCGTCCTGTTCGGCCTCGGACGCGAGGTTTTCTTTCTGCTCCTCCAGATCTCTGTGGGTATCCTTGATCACGAGCAGATCCCACACGTCGTCGAGTCCGTCTTCGGTGAGGCGAGGGCCGGACAGGTCGCCCATCACGTCGAGACCCTCGGCGGCTTTGATGGTCCACCCCTCCCAGTCCTCATCACCTTCGGCGAGGTCATAGGAAACGAGCTCCCGTTGCTCTGGCTCGGTCTCGGTGTCGGTGTCGTGTTCGTCGGTCTCGTCGTCGCTTCGCTCATCGGATGCGGCGGCATCATCGTCGCTTCCGCAGCCCGCAAGCAGGGCGAGAGACAGGGCACAAAGCATCGCGGTCGGTCGAATCATGAGAGCTCCTCGGCGAGGGTTGGGGTAACGCAGCTGTGAGGCCATAGAGTACATCGCCTAGTGGTTCACGGCGGAAGTCGTGAACCACTGAAAGACGACAATCGAGAAGAGTAGCGAGGATACGGGTGGGTAGGAACCGGCCTGTGCCCGCCCTCGCCCCTGCCAGGGGCGGGCGCAGGACGGTTCATCACTTCTGCCGAGCGCATCTAACCGGTGAGGCTCCAGCGCGCGGCTCGGTGGCGCTGCCCTGCGCGTCCGCTCGCCGGGCCCCTCGCGCGGCGCCCTAATCAGTGAAAGTCGCGCGAGGGGGGAAGGGGCGGCGCATCGCCGCGCGGTGAGAACTTCTCGAGATGATGGACGAGGATATTGAGGGCGCCCTGCTTTCGCTCGACGACGCCGCGGGCGAGGACGAGGAGCTCGTTTCGAGCGGGGCGCCGGTATCGCTGGTAGACGGCAGGGGTGAGCACGAGGTTTATGAGGCCGCTTTCGTCCTCGAGGGTCATGAACACCATGCCCTTGGCCGAGCCGGGGCGCTGGCGGCCGATGACGAGGCCGGCCGCGGTGACCTCCTCGCGGTGGCGCATGTCGGCGATCGCGGACGCGGTCGGAATGTTTGCCTCGCGGAGTTCGGACCGGAAAAGCTCCATCGGGTGTCCGGTCGTGGACAGACCCAGCGCGTCGATATCGGCGACGAGGGTGTCACGCGCCGACATCGCCGCGACGGGGGCGCCGCGCTCGGCCGCGGCCTCCTCGGTGTGGCTCCACACGTCCGCGCTGTCTTCGAAAAGCGGCGCGTCTCCGAACCGGAGAGGGAGCGCGGCGATTTGCCAGAGCGCTTCGCGCCGGCCGAGGCCGAGCTCGCGGAAGGCCCCCGCCGCGGCCATGCGCGCGAGCGCGGTGCGTGGAAACCGGGTGCGGCGAGCGAAGTCGCCGATCGAGGTAAACGGCCCGCGCGCGGCCTCGGCCTCGTAGTGCTCGCGGCCCCCGGCGCCGAGGCCGCGGAAGCCGCCGAGCCCGAGCAAGACCGCCGGCTGGCCCTCGCTTTGGGGCACGAGCGTCGCCTCCCACTCGGAGCGCACCGCGCACGGAGGCCACACCGAGACGCCGTGGCGGCGGGCGTCGGCCACGAGCGTGCTCGGCGCGTAAAAGCCCATGGGCTGGGCGTTCAA
>SLNH01000273.1 GCA_007133195.1 Nannocystineae bacterium
CGCGGTGGATAGCGCCGCGGGACGTGTCGGGAAGTCCAAGGACGTGCGCCGATGATGAACGGAAGTGGGAAGGTATCCGCCCGAGGGTTCCCATCTGGCTCGCGAGAGCTGGATGTGGTGACTGGCGGGCATGAAACACAGCAAGCGTGACGGGGGGGCGACGAGATGGCGCCCTCCGAAGCGAAGGAAATGGAGTGAAGTGGACGGCCGCGAGATGCTGGAGGCACTTGGGAGGAGCGGGCTGTCGACCGGCGCATTTGCGGAACGCTACGGGTTTGCGCCTCACAAGGTGTACTACTGGCGGCGCCGTCTGCGCGAGAAGGAGACGGGATTCGTGCCGGTCCAGGTAACAGCCGACCGCACCGATGCCGACCGAGCGGAGCCTCGGATCGAGGTGGAGCTCGGCGGCGGGCAGCGGCTCCGGTTTGTCGGGACATGGGACCCGGACGCGATCGCGCCCTGGCTCGAAGCGCTGAGGAGGTGGTCATGATCGGCGCTGGGACGGGTGTGCGTGTGTTCGCGCACGCCGGGCCATGCGACATGCGGAAACAGATGAATGGATTATCGGCGATGGTCCGCGAGAAGCTGGGACGCGATCCGCAGAGCGGCGACTTGTTCGTTTTCCGGAACCGCCGCAGCGACATGCTGAAGATCTTGTTCTTCGACCAGGGCGGCTATTGCCTGTTGGCCAAGCGGCTCGACCATGGGACGTTTCGACTCGCGCTGTCGGCCGCGAGCCGCGGCGAGGCTGTGGAGATTTCGCACCGCGAGCTCGCGTCCTTGCTGAAGACGGCAACACTCGTGCAAAACGTGCCGCGCGCGGCTTGAGTTTCGCCTCGTCGCCTGCTAGCTAGAAAATCAGCTAGTGGCGACGAGCAACCGCAAGGATATCGAAAGCGCCATTGGGGCGCTCAGCGCGCTCAAGGGTCGCGTGGGCGACGACGAGCAGGCCACGCTCGAGCACATCGCGGAGCTGCTATCCCATCTGGACGGCGAGGTGGCGCGTCTTAGCGAGCAGGTCCGATGGCTCGCCGGCAGTCCGTACCGCAAAAAGAGTGAGGCCGCCCCGCCAGGCCAGCTTGCCTTCGACCTTATTCAGATGCTCACGAAGCGTCTGGATGACGAGGACAAGCTGCAAAGCGAGCCGAGCCCCGATCCGGAGCCTGACTCCGAGCCTTCCGAAGACCCCAAGGCCCAGACGAAGGCCAAACGGAAGCGTCGGGGCCGCGAGCTTCCCATCGAGGTCGTGGAATCTCGGCTCCCGCCCGAAGAGCGTCCCTGCCGCTGCTGCGGCAAGAATCGTGACGAAATCGGATTCGACCCGCAACAGCGCTACGTGCACGCACCTGAGAGGGTCTTCGTTCTCGAGGAGCGACGCTACAAATATGCCTGTCGCCGGTGTGGCGAGGGCGTCGAGACGGCCGATGCGGCGTTGCCCGCCAAGCCGATTTCAGGGAGCATGGCGTCGTCGAGCATGCTCGCGCATCTCGCGACGTCGAAGATCCTCGATGGCACGCCTATCGAGCGCTCTGCCAAGAAGCAGCGCCGCCACGGTGTCGATCTGGCAACCTCGACGCTGAACGATTGGTTGGCCGCCGCAGCGGATATTCTGAAACCTCTCCACCGGCAGCAGAAAGAACGCCTGCGGGAATGCGAGCTCGTCAGTCTTGACGACACGACGATGCCCGCACAAAACCGGAGCCATGCGAAGAACGTCCAGACCGGTCGCCAATGGCTGTACCTTGGCGATGTAGACCGCGTCGTCTATGCCGAATTTTCGTCCGACTGGAAGGGCATCCACCCGCGCCGCGTGCTCGAGGGCTTCACGGGCGACGTACAAAATGACGGCTATGCAGGCATCAACCCCTTGTTTGCCCGAGATGGCCCTCGCCGCGTCGGGTGCAATGATCACGCTCGCCGCAAATTCGTCCAGGCTCTCGAGCGAGGCGACAAACGTGCCCAGCAGGTGGTGGACATCTACCGCGCCCTGTATGAGGTCGAGCGTCGTGCGACCGAGTGCGAGCTCGACGCCGCTCGGCGGGGCGCGCTGCGACGCGCGGAGTCGGTTCCGCTTTGGAGTCAGCTCGCTGAGGTCGTCACCGAGCTGTCGCTTCGCGCCGAGCCCAAAGCTCCCCTGGGCAAGGCCATCACCTACTGGAATCGGCAGCACGACTCGCTGCGCGCCTTCCTCGATGACGGTCGCCTGCCGATCTCCAACGCCCACGTCGAGCGCTTGATCCGCCTCGTGGCCATCTTCCGCAAGAACAGCCTCTTCGTCGGCAGTCTCGAGGCCGGGCATCGGTACGCCGTCCTCCTCACGCTTCTGCTCGAGTGCCTCCTCGCCGACGTCAATCCCTACAACTACCTCGTCGACGTCATCGACAAGATCGCGAACGACTGGCCCGCCGCCCGCATCGGCGAGCTCCTCCCCAGGGCCTGGCTCCAGGCCCGCCAGGCCGAAAAGTAGCGCCCCGGCGACGCTCTCGCTGTCGTCCTGCCCAGGCGCGACCTCCGTGCCCTCTCGCTCCTCGCGGCTCACGAGTCCGTTATCGCAGGCTCACGCTCGTCGTACCAGATGGGGACCGCCGGGCGGATACGGCCCAGCCTGCCTCCCCCCTACGCGGCCGCGGGGGTGCCAAAAACTACCGTCCCGGGCGGGGTCACGCCGGCTCGCGAACACTGCCCGCGCGGGTCGAGTGAAGGACGTGCATTGGGCGGCCACGATGGCGCGCCGAGCGAGGAACTACGCGCGAAAGCGGGCATGGTCGTCGGCGGCGTAGCGGGCCACGGCGTCGTCGGCCTGGGGACCTGGCCGAGCGCGGAGGCCACGTCCGGAAGGCGCGCTGCGGGGATCGCGCACGTGAGCTCCGATGTCGCCATGCGGGTCCGCACTCGGCTGAGCATGCAACCGACGCTCACGGCCACCTGGCCCTGCTCCTTCGCGATGGGCACGATATGGCACTGCGGCTTACCCTCGAAGCGGAGGTCCGGCACCGCCGCGTGCAGCATCATGGCCTGCTTCGGGTTGATTCGGAGGAACACCACATCCGGCTCGATCGTCGTTTCGGCCAGCGGACCGTAGGTGATCGCCCCGGGGCGCTCGCTCACCGTCGGGATGGCCGGAAACATGTCCGGCGTCACCCAGCCGGCGTCGACCAGCGCCGCCACGTCCTGGCCCTCCGCGGCCTCGTCGAGCGAGCGAAGCCCCTGGGTGAGACTGCCCACGTTGCAGTTACCGTGATCCGCCGGCACCGTCGCGAAGGTGCGCCGCGTACCGTGGACCCAG
>SLNH01000372.1 GCA_007133195.1 Nannocystineae bacterium
AGGTCGAGCACGTGATCTCGACGGGCGTCGATCGCACCGACGCGCAGCGCGCGGAGGAGAGGCGGCGGGTCTCGGAGGCGAAGCTCGACGCGATCGTCTCCATCGCCGCCGACGCCATCATTTCGATCGAGGAGGACCAGACGATCGTGCGCTTCAATCGGGGCGCCGAGGAGATCTTTGGGTGGGCGGCGGAGGAGGTGCTCGGGAAACCGCTCACGCTCCTTTTGCCCGAGCGGTTCGCCGACTCCCACCAGGGCCACATCGAGGCGTTCTCCCGGGAGCCAGACCCGGCGCGCCGTATGGCCGAGCGGGTGCCCGAGATCCTCGGCGTTCGCAAGTCCGGTGAGGAGTTCCCCGCGGAAGCCGCCATCTCGAAGGTTTATCTGGACGGGTCGTGGTTATTTTCGGTGATCCTCCGCGACATATCGGAGCGCAAGCTCGTCGAGACCACGCTGCGGGACGCGGTTGCCGCGCGCGACCGGTTGCTCGGCGCCGTCGCCCACGATCTGCGCAACCCGCTAAACGCGATCCGTCTGCACGCCACGAGGCTGTCGCGCGGCACCCGAGATCGGGACCGCGGCGCGCCTCATCCCGCGGTCGCCGAGATCGAACAGGAGGCCGGGCGGATGACGCGCCTCATCGACGATCTCCTCGATTACGCGCGGCTCGAAAGCGGCTCGATCTCGCTTTCGCTCGAGGAGGTGCAGCCGACCGACATCGCCGCCGTGTCCGTGCATTCGATGCGCGCGCTCGCGCAGGCTTCCAACCTCAGTATCAGCGCCGACATTCCCGATACGCTGCCCGCGATTCGGGCGGACTCGGACCGGCTCCGCCAAGTGTTCGACAACCTGCTCTCCAACGCCGTCAAGTTCAGCTTCGAGGGCGGCACGATCACCGTGCGCGCCGAGTCGCGAGGCAAAGAGGTCGCCTTCTCGGTGATCGACGAGGGGCCGGGTATCCCCGAGGAGCACCACGGCCGCTTGTTCGAGCCGTTTTGGCAGGGGGAGGCCGCCGGCCGCCGCGGCGCCGGGCTCGGGCTCACGATCTGCAAGCAGGTGGTCGAGGCGCACGGCGGCCGCATCGAAGTGGACGGCCACTCGGCGGGGAGCGCGTTTACGTTCACGCTCCCCCGCGTCCAGGACGGGGCTGGGTAGTGCCTCGACCCAGGCGCTCTGATCCGTTTGACGGCCCCCTCACGCGCCTCGCTGCGCTTTCCATCAGTCACGTATGGTCAATACGCTCCTTCTTCACGCCTTGCGAGGCACGCGATGTGGCTCGCCCGATCGAATCATGACGCCTGGGTCGAGGCACTAGCGAGGGCGGCGGGCGAGCGTGAGCGTGAACGATTCGACGGCGATGACGTCGAAGCCCTCGAGGCCAGCGCTTTCGTACCAGGCCTTTACGTCGCGCAGGCTGTAACTGCGGCCGCCTTCGGTGTAGTAGAGCATGGTGGTGGTGAAGAACGCGGCGTTTTCCGGATCGCGTCCCTGCTCGTCGAGAAACATGTCCTTGATCACGAGTAAGCCGCCCGGCGCGAGCGATTGCGCGAGCTTCTGGGTGAGGGCGCGATTCGACGCGTCGTCCTCGCCGTGGACGATGTTGGATAAAAGCGCGACGTCGTAGGGGCCGCCGAGGTCGTCGGTCTTGTAGTCGCCCGCGACGACGCGGAGCTCGTCACCGAACCGCTCGCGGGCCAGGTCGGCGGGCACCGGGAGGTCGAACAGGGTGGCCTCCATGCCGCGCTGTTTGAGCTCGTGGGCATACCGGCCGTGGCCGCCGCCGAGATCGAGGGCGCGGGCACCGGCGGGGACGTGCCTGGCGATCCAGCTGGCGGTCTCCGCGGCCGACTCCGCGCTCCGCCGGTAGAGCATGTCGAGAAACTCGCGCGTGCGCTGCGTGTCCTCGGGACGAACGCCGCCGCGAGTCACCTTGGAGCGGCCGTTTTCATCCCGCACCGGGCCGCCCTCGCGGAGCACATCGGTCATGCGCGACAAATCCCCGAACCACTCGAGGTTCTTCGGCGACGGGAGCTCGCCCTGCTCGTACAGGCGGCGGCCGGTGGGCGAGAGCCGAACCGCCTCGCCGTCGCCGTCGAGGAGACCGGCGTTGGCCAGGACGCTGGCGCTAAGCTCTACGGCGCGCCGGTCGCCCGGTAGCTCGTCGACCGGGACCGGCTCGGTGGCTTTGGCCAGCTTGTCGACGATGCCGAGCTCCACCCAGGCGGCGACCACCGCGATGAGCTTCGCGCCGCGCACCATCGAATCAAAATCTGCTTCTGTCGAAACCCGCATGCCCGGAGTCTACTCTCCTCGGGCCCGGCGCGCAGTCAAAGCTTGGTGAGGGTCGTCTCGATTCGGTAGACGATTCGATCGGCGAGCGCACGCGCTTCGGGCTCTGGGATATACGGGATCGACACCGGGCCGTCGGCGAGGGTGATCGTGAGACTCGCGAGGTCGTAGCGCCTCTGGAAGATGCTCTGCGACACGGCCACGCGCTGGATCCGCTCCAGCGGAACGACGACAGTGCGCCGGCCGACGAGGCCGCGGCGGACGAGGGCGAAGCGATCGCCGACGCGGTAGGCGACGGCGCGAAAGCGAAGGTGAGCGAGCGGCCACAGCCCGGCGCCCAACACGGGTATCCAGGCAAGCGCGAGCGGGCGGCCGGTGACGGCGGCGGCGATGACGGCGACGGCTGAAAGGGGGAACAGCAGGCGCAGCAGCACGGCGCGCCGGTATCGCGGGTGCGGGGAGGCGAGCGCGCCGGCCGAAGCGGCGCCCTGCCACAGCTCGCCGAGGACGCGGCTGGCCTCGCGGCGGGCGAGGGCGGGAATCGTGAAGGTGCCGCCCGTGTGCTCCTCGCGCGAGGCGCTCCCCGTCTGTCGGCACAGCAGATAGCACCGGCCGAGGGCGCGGCCGAGCGCGGTCTCGACCCAGTGGACGGACTGGAGCCGAGACAGCGTGAGGGTTTGGGCCTGTCGGCTGAGCAGGCCGCTTTGCTGGGTGTAGCGGTCACCGTCGCGGGACAGCTCATAGCCGAAATATTGGATCCAGGCCGCGACGACGGACGCCGACACGAGCAGGACGAGCGCGCCGGCGGCGAGCACGATCCACGCGAGGATGGTCGAGCCGACGAGCGCCTCCACCGCGGCGAGGGCGGCGCCCGCGTAACGAGCCACGGCTCCCTCGAGGCGCGGCAAGAGCTGTCCGGCGATCGGCGCGAGCGCGGCCGCGGCCACGAGGATCGACTGGCTGGCGACGCCGTGAAGGGTGATGCCCGCCCC
>SLNH01000352.1 GCA_007133195.1 Nannocystineae bacterium
ACTCCTGTTGCCGCCTGCGATGGGCAGCTCGAAGGGGGAAGCCCGTGGGTTGCGGAGGCCACTCGAAAAGGTCGGGACCCGAAAAGCATCGGGGTCAACGACGTACTGGCGGCGCGATAGGGCGTAGCCGCGGCACCGGGATGCTCGGGCTCGGCCGTTCTGGCGCCGAGCCGAAAGCATTCGCATGGTCGACGCACTGTGATGCAATTTCATTGCATCTGCATCCCCAGTGTGTTAGCCAACCCGTCAGGTTTCGTTGTACCGGGCGCGTCGCCTGCGCGAGGCCACGCGATCTCGAGCCCACGGATGGGGTTCTTCAAGACGAGGACGGACTCATGAGCCAAACCGACGACAGATCCCAGCCCGCGCTCGCAGTGGCCGCGCGTCCGCCGCGGGCCGTCGCCGCCCGGCCGGCCCCGCGTCGCCGGCGGAAGCTGGGCAAGCTCCTCGATGATGCGAACATCGATTATAAGAACGTCGCGCTCCTCAAGCAGTTTCTCACCGACCGGGGAAAGATCATCCCGCGCAGGGTGACGGGGGCGACGGCGAAACAGCAGCGCAAGCTCGCGATCGCGATCAAGCGGGCGCGGGAGATCGCGCTTTTGCCCTACCAGATCGATCGATAGGAGTGCGTCATGGCGAAGCTAAGTGCCGTCGTCAAAAACGAAAAGCGGAAGAAAACGGTCGCCAAATACGAAACAAAGCGCCGTGAGCTCAAGCGGATCATCCGCGATCCCAAGAGCACGGATGAAGCGAGAACGAGCGCGATGCTAAAGCTTCAGGCGATGCCACGTGACGCAAGCCCGACGCGGGTTCGAAACCGCTGCGTGATCACGGGAAGGCCGCGAGGCTATTATCGAAAATTCGGTTTATCGCGGGTCGCGCTGCGCGAGCTCGCTCTATCGGGGCAAGTCCCGGGCGTAACCAAATCGAGCTGGTAGGGAGCAAGATGCCAAAACGGATCGTCAAGGGAGACCAGGTCGCGGTTACCGCAGGGGCGGAGAAGGGCAAGCGCGGAGTTGTCGCCCGCGTCGAAAAAGGCGGTGAGCGCGTCGTGATCCACGACGTCAACACAGTGAAAAAGCACGTTCGACCGTCCCAAAATCAACCCGCAGGCGGGATCGTCGATCGCGACGCGTCGATTCACATCTCGAATGTGATGCTGATCGATCCGACAGATGAGCGCCCAACCCGCGTAGGCTTCGAGCGACATAAAGAGGATTGGGTCCGCGTGAGTCGCCGGAGCGGGGCGAAGATCCCCTTCGGTGAGCGGTCTGGATAACAGAAGAGGATCAGCTAGGTGTCTAGTACGGCCATTCGTTGCACATGCGCTCCGCGAGAGCGCCAACGCGAGGTAGCCGTGCTCATGGCGCCGGGCCGGCTCGCGGCCGGATGACACGTTCCCGCCGCGTCGTCCGCGGCGCAATTACGATGCACCTACAGCGTTGGCTCCGGTGCGGGGTGTTGCTATGATCCCGAGCGTATGAGCACATCGAGCCGGCGCGAGAAGCCAGCGAAGCCCGCGAATATCGACGCCGCCAAGCGGTGGCTTCGGGACGCCGATCTGCGTGCCACACCCGCGCGCGTCGCCGTATTGCGTTTTTTGGCCGAGGCCGCGGCCCCCGCGAGTCACGGCGAGATCGCCGACGAACTGGCCGACGGCGGCTGGGATCGCGCGACGTTGTATCGAAACCTGATCGATCTCACCCGGGCCGGGCTCGTGCGGCGCAGCGACATGGGGGACCACGTGTGGCGCTTCGAGCTCATCGGCCCCGACGCCGCCGAGCACGAGCACCCGCACTTCGTATGCAGCGAATGCGGAATCATCGAGTGCTTACCTCAGGCCGAGATTGCGCTTCGCAAGGCACGAGGCACGCCGCGCGCGGTGCGTCGCCAAAAAGTTCAGGTTCAGCTTCGCGGTCGTTGCGATATTTGCCTGTAGTCGCCCATCTCCGGTAGCAGGCATCGCTCGCGCTCGTCGCCGCGCTCATGGCGGCGTCGCTTCTTCGTCGCGGCCTAACCGGCTTTTGGGCGCCTCTGGTTGGACGCGGTCACGCGCACCACGATCACGCCTGCGGCCACGATCACGGTCACGGCGCCTGCGATCGGCGCTGAGGGGCGCCGCACGCTAGAACGGCGCGACCTTGACGCAGGTGCAAATGTGTTGCAGTAATGGCCGCATGCCACCGTCGACCACCAGGCTCCCCGTCACCGTGATCTCCGGCTTTTTGGGCGCGGGCAAGACGACCCTCTTAAACCACGTGCTCGAAAACCGCGAGGGCATGCGGATCGCGGTTATCGTCAACGACATGAGCGAAATTAACGTCGATGCACAGCTCGTGCGCAGCGGCGAGGGAACGCTGTCACGAGTGGACGAAAAGCTCGTCGAGATGCAAAACGGCTGCATCTGCTGCACGCTGCGGGAGGATCTCCTGGTCGAGGTTGCCAAGCTCGCGGACGAGGGGCGCTTTGACTACGCCGTCATCGAATCGACCGGAATCTCCGAGCCCATGCCGGTGGCCGAGACGTTTACGTTCACCGACGAGCGCGGCGTGAGTCTGTCGGACGTCGCCCGTCTCGACACCATGGTGACTGTGGTCGATGCAGAAGCATTTTTGCGCGACTGGAAAAGCGCCGACGATCTGCGTGCGCGTCAGGCCGCGCTGGGCGAGGACGACGAGCGCACCGTCGCAGATCTCCTCGTCGAGCAGGTCGAGTTCGCGAACGTGCTCGTTTTGTCTAAGATCGATCTGATTTCACCCGCGGGTGAGCACCACCTTCGCGCGATGCTGCGCCACCTGAACCCCTCGGCGCGTATCGTGCGCGGCGATTACGGGCGCGTGGGGCTACATCACGTCCTCGGCACGGGTTTGTTCGACTTCGAAGCGGCCTCGCAGGCGGCGGGATGGATGGCGCAGATGCGCGGGGAAGAGGTCCCGGAGACGGAAGAGTACGGCTTGTCGAGCTTTGCGTATCGCGCGCGCACGCCCTTTCATCCCGAGCGCCTCTGGGGCCTGCTCACGAGCAAGCGCACATGGAAGGGCGTGCTCCGTTCGAAGGGTTTTTTCTGGCTCGCTACTCGGATGGACACAACGGGCATGTGGTCACAAGCTGGCGCATCCGCGAGTTGCGGCCCGGCGGGCAGATGGTTTGCGGCTGAGCCCGAGGAGTATTGGTCGGCGGACGAGGACGCCCTCGCGCACATCGCGGCTCACTGGCAGCCCCCTTGGGGAGATCGTAGGCAAGAACTTGTGTTCATAGGCGATGCTTTCGACAAAGAGGTGCTTCGCGACCAGCTCGATGCCGCACTGCTCACCGCCGACGAACTCGAAGCCGGCCCTCGCGCATGGGCGGAGTTTCCCGATCCATTCCCGGCCTGGCACGTGGCTGAAGTTGGAGCGTAGCCCTTGCTAGATTGGCTCATCGTCGGCGGTGGTCTGCACGGCACGCACCTCGCGAATGTGCTCGTGGGGCAGTCCGATGCCTCTCGCGCGCGGATCCGGGTCATCGATCCACACGAGCGGCCCGCCGAGTCGTTCTTTCGGATGGCCGATGCCACGGGGATGCAGTACCTGCGCTCACCGAGCGTCCACCACATCGGCCTCGCTCCCTACGCGATGCGGCACTTCGCCGAAAGCGCGCAAGGTCGGCGCCACGCCCGGTTTCACCGGCCCTACCACCGGCCGGGGCTCGCGCTGTTCCGCGCGCACGTCGATCACGTGATCGACGCCCAGCGGCTAGGAGAGCTGCACGAGCCCGGCACGGCGCGCTCGCTGCGACGCCTCGGTGATGGCACCTATCGAGTCGAGTGCGACCGGGGCGCGCTCGACGCCAGGCGAGTGCTTCTTGCGCTGGGCGTGGGTGAGCAGCCCTGCATTCCCCCGTGGGCGAAAAGCGCCCCATCACAAGCCCGAATCGAGCACATCTTTGCGCCGGACTTTCGCCGCCGCGAGCTTCGCGCCGCCCGCTCGGTCGCGATCGTGGGCGGCGGCATCTCGGCCGCGCAGTTAGCCAATGATCTGGTTAAACGCGGTGTTTTCCCGACGGTCGTGGCGCGCCACGGTCCGCGCAAGCACCGCTTCGATAGCGACCCGGGCTGGATTGGACCCAAATTCATGGCCGGATTTCAGCGAGAGCGGGATCCCGCTCGGCGCCGCCGCATGATCACGAAGGCGCGGCATCGTGGGTCGATGCCACCCGAGGTCGCGGGCGAACTGCGTCGGCATGAGCATGCGGGCCGCCTGCGGTGGGTGCATTCCGACATCGAACGGCTCGAGGTGGGTGAGGCCGGGGTGACGCTCCACCTCGATCGAACTCCGGGGGCGCTCGAGGCCGAGCGGGTCGTGCTCGCCACCGGCTTCGACAATCATCGGCCCGGAGGCGAGCTCCTTGGTGAAGACGCTATCGATCGGCTCGGGCTCGCGTGCGCGATCTGCGGCTATCCCATCGTGAGTCCACAGCTCGAATGGGCCCCGGGCTTATTTGTGTCGGGCCCGCTAGCCGAGCTCGAACTTGGCCCCAGCGCGCGCAACATCGCGGGTGCCCGAGAGGCGGGCCGGCGTCTTCGGCGGATCGCTAACTGACACCACGAGGACTTCACATGACGACGATTGAAAATGACTCCGCACCCGGGGGACGAGCTTCGGATACACTCGCCACAACCCCCAGGTATACGCAGTCGGCCGCGCCCGCCCCTGAGCGACGCGGCGGCGGGAGATCGAGCATCGCCAAGGTCGACCACATCGCGGATCTCACGTCGATTTTCGATGACGACATCAACGTGGCCGTGCACCGCGAGCCGATCGCCGAACCCCTGCGCCGCGACGTGCTGCGGGCGCTCGAAGTGCGCATCCCCTCGATGAAGCTCGCGGTCGAAGTGCTCACGTTGGACCCGTTAGATCCGTGACAACGGCGCGAGGATTGTATGCCGCACCCTCGAGACAATACGCCATCGACGCCGGACCGCATAAGCGCCGCCTCTATCGCGAAAGCGTCTACGGCAGCTGAGGCCTGGGACGCCCACGCCGAGGAGTACCGCAGGAGCTTTTCTCCGCTAACGGGGTTTTTCGCGCAGTGCTTGTTCCAGCTCGCGGCGGGGAGGCTGCCGGCGCCCGCGCGAATCCTCGACATTGCCTGTGGCTCCGGGGAGCTCGCACGCGCGGCGCTCATGCATAGGCCTCCGCAGTCGACAGGGCGGGCGGGCAATCACGTCGTCGCCACCGACCTGTCGCCGCAGATGGTCGCCCTGGCCCAAAGCGCCCTGGCGCCGTACGACACGGAGGACCGACTTCGCTGCGAGGTCCATGACGGTGAGGCTTTAGGCTTCGATGATGACCGTTTCGACGGCGTGTTTTCGTCGTTCGGCATCTTCTTGTTTCCGAACCGAGCTGTCGGTTGGCAGGAGGCGGCACGCGTTCTGCGCAAGGGCGGCCTCTTCGGCACTACGGTATGGCGCCACCCCGAAGAAAACCAACTCGCCCGCGTGCAGATGGAGTTTTTGCTCGAAGCCATTCCCGAACGCGTTCGCGCGGACCTGCCCGAACCCGCTTGGCTCGCCATTAGCTCCCCAGCCGGATTGGCAGCCGAGATAGGCGCCGCAGGTTTTCGCGACGCCGAGGTCGCCATCCTCGACGCGATGCTGATCGTTCCGACGCCCGCGCAGATGTGGCACGCAATGCAAGACAATCCCATCGTCCGCGGCCTCTTAGTACGCTGCAGCGACGACGAGCTCACCGGCGTGAAGCAGCACACGCTCAGGCGATTCGAAGAGCGCGCGGGGGGCAGCGATAGGCCGCTTTACTTACCTGCGTCCTGTCATGCCCTGATCGCCCGAAAGGCCTAACGCGCTCAAGACCGCGGGATAACTTCCACGCTGACGGCGATACGGCGTGAATGTCCCTCTCCGTGCGCCAACCCAAACCAAGGCGCGAAGGCGACGGTTCTGGAGTACCCCGCCTTACGATCGCATCCGAATCGGTCCTTTGGCCCTGTGCCACTAGGCAGCCCCGCAATGGCCATCACGTGAGACCTGCTGGCTTTCGTGCTGCGAACACACGAGCGGCACTTCAAATCCGTAGCTGCCTTGGTGAGGCGGCCTGCCTTTACCGTAGCGGAGCGGCGAATATACGCGGGTGAAATCGCGCTGAAACAATCCCCGGCTAAGGTCGATGCTTATGAATCGCTTGATCAGCATCCTCGCAAGGACCCTCGTGCGCACCTCGTCGGTCGCGGCTACAGCGAAAGCGACGTTATCGATCTGGCCACCGCTCTCCTGGAAGCGCGCTTTGGGATGGCCGGCCGAGCCGTGTCAGCGACCCTCGTGTGCGTAGGCGCGGCGGGGGCGCTCGATGAGCCCCGCGAGCGGATGACCGCGTCCGCCAAGACCGCCGCGGCGGCGATAAGCCGCGTGGACAATGAGGTCCTGCTCGGCCGCTACCTGGGCGATGACGCGGTCATGGCGCGCGAGACGTTTCAGGCCGCGCGCGCCGTCCTTCGCCCCGAGCTCGCCGGCCTCCCGGCGACGCGCCCGCGCATCTGGGCAACCTAGTGCGGCTAGGAGCGACCATGGAGCTATCCCCCAGAGACAAAGACAAGCTGCAGCTGTTTACCGCGGCGCTCGTCGCCGAGAGGCGGCGGGCTCGCGGCCTTAAGCTGAACTATCCCGAGGCCATCGCCCTGATCAGCGCCACCATCGTCGAGGGCGCCCGCGACGGGCGCTCCGTGGCCGAGCTCATGGCCGACGGTAGCCATGTGCTCGGCCGAGACGACGTCATGGAGGGCGTGCCTGAAATGATCGAATCGGTCCAGGTCGAGGCTACGTTTCCGGACGGGAGCCAAGCTCGTCACCGTTCACGAGCCGATTCCATGACCGCAGTAAATAGACATGGCAGATCTGTCGCCCCTCGGGGTATAGGGACCGCTGGACCCGGATCGGTCCGTCGTGCTCGGCGCGGCGCAGCACGGTAGGGCCGTCGCGCGCGTCGAAGCGCAGCTCGAACGAGGCGCGCCATCCGGCGGAGGCCTCGGCGCTTAGCTCGGCGGCGCGCTGCATCCTCGTCACCTTAGCTCGCGCTCGTTTCCGCCACGTTTCCGCGCTGTATCATCGCGCGCACGCGCGCACGAGGGCGGCTCACAGCGAGCTCGGCGAAAGTGCTAGCTTGTGCGCGTGACCGGATCGCGTCCTCGCTCTGTAAACGACCTGGCTCGCGAGCTCGAGCCGCACCGCCGGGGCCTCGTAGACCATGCCGTGTATTCGGCGATCGTTTCGCTGCCTCGCCTGCGGGCGTTTATGCAGACCCACGTGTTCGCGGTGTGGGACTTCATGTCGCTGCTCAAACGCCTGCAGCGCGATCTCACCTGCACGGACATCCCGTGGCGGCCCCCGGCCTCGCCGAGTTTGGCCCGCTTCGTCAATGAGGTCGTGCTCGCGGAGGAGAGCGACATCGGCCCGCGCGGGGCGTGCAGTCACCTCGAGCTCTACCTCGACGCGATGAAGGAGATCGGCGCATCGAGCGCGGTCTTCGAACGCTTCCTCCGTGACGTCGCCACCGCGCCAGAGCCAGCGGCGGCGCTGGCGCATCCCGACATCGCGCCCTTCATCCGGCGCTTTGTCGCCGATACCCTAAGCTGCGCCCAGCACGCCTCCACGACCGAGGTCATGGCCGTGTTTTTGTTCGGCCGCGAAACGCTGCTTCCGGAGATCTACGAGCGGCTTGTTCCCCGATGCGAGGTCGAGGGACGCCCCGCGACCGCGCTCCGCTTTTACCTCGAGCGCCACATCGACGTCGACGGCGACTCGCACGCGCCCATGGCGGAGCGCGCGCTCGCCGAGCTCGCCGGTGCCGACGAAGACGCCTGGGCGGCCGCCGGTGCCGCCGCTCGCCGGGCGCTCGCGTCGCGCCACGCGCTTTGGGACGGCGCCCTCGCCCACATCGAAACGCTGCCCGAGTCCTCCTCGTAATCGAGCGCGGAAATCGGTCGGCGGCGCGCGCCGGCGCTCAGGCAGTCTCCAGCCAGCGCGCGGCGAGCTCGAGGGTGTGCGCGGGATCTGGGAGGGCCAAATACTTGGCCTTCCACGGCGTCCCTTCGAGGTCGGCCGTCCGGCGGCGCAGCTCGTCTCGGGCATAGGCGATCGCGCGCTCGGCCTCGTCCCGCCGGCCCGCCGCCAGCAGCGCCTCGGCGTGCGCCAGCGGCGGCAAGGCGGCGTTGCCCGCGATGCCGCCCTGGGTGTTGTAGATCGCCATCGCCGCCGCGGCCCGCTCGGCCGCCCGCTCCGCGTCGCCGAGGCGCAAAAGCGCCCGCGAGTGGAGCGCCAGCGCCCAGGCCTCGAACCCCGGGCGCCCGTGCACCATCTGGACCGCGATGGCGGCGTGCTCGCGCGCCGCGTCGGGGTTTCCCGCGGTTAGCTCGCACTGGGCCAAAAATCCGTAGCCCCAGCCAGCGTAGGTGCGGCTGCCGACCGCCTCATAATCGCTGATTCCCTCTCGAAGGCGCGCGCGCGCCTCCGCGCAGCCGCCCGTGTCCCGGGATAAGATCGCGCCGAGGAGGGTTTTGCTGAGCGTCGCCCCCAGCTTGACCCCCCCACGCTCACAGGCCGAGAGCGTCTGGCGCGCCACCGCCGCGGCGGCGTCTGCGTCACCGAGCTCGGAAATCACCCACGCCATGCTCGCTTTGCCCAGCATCACGTTGTGCTCATCGCCTACGCTATCGAACGCCTCCACCGCGGATCGCATCTGTTCGAGCGCCGTCTTCGCGTCTCCCACGCAAAACGCGCGACCGCCGCGGGCGTCGTGGATCTGAGCCCGCGTGTACGCATCGAGCTCGGCGCCTCTCGACTCGAGGGTCGCGATTCGTGTGAGGATTTGGTCGGCCTCGGTCATGCGGCCCGCCTGCGCGAGCTGGAACACGGCGCGGCACAGGCACACGAGCTGGGCAGGCCCAGCCCCCGGTGCGGGATCGACGAGCTCGGCCCGGACGAACAGGCGATCGAATGTCTCGCGGTCGCCGAGCCGCGCGCTCGCCACGAGCGCCGTGCTGGCCGCGGAAAACCAGTCTCGGCTCGCCTCCGGCAGCGCGTCCAGCGCCTCGAGCCCGTGGGCCGCGGCGTCGGCGTGCCGCGATCGCCACGAGGCCGCCATTGCTTGGATGACCAGGAGCGCGCCGCGCGATGCTCCCTGTGCACCGATTTTGAGCGCGCGGCCGGCGCGCTGAGCCGCCGCGGCGAAGTCGCCCGCGGCGAGCGCGTGCTCGGCGGCGGTGCGGTACTTGGCGACTGCGCGGCTCACGTCGCCCCCGCGTTCGGCGTGCGCTGCGAGCACCAGGGCGTCGCGCTCCCCGGCCGCCTCGAGCCACTCGCCGGCCACGAGGTGCGCGGCGGTGCGATCTTCGTCGCCGATCATCCCGTAGATGGCATCGCGCACGAGGGCGTGCCGGAACTCGTATTCGCGCTCGTCGGGGAGCCGCGACGAAGTGCGCCGGCTGATGAGCTCCTGCCTGCACAGCTCCCCCAGCCACTCGCCGGCCCCGAAGGCTTCGCCGCTATCGCCTATGAGCGCCGTGACGCCGCCTTCCCAGAATACCTCGCCGAACACGCTCGCCGCGCGGAGGATGCGCCGCGCCCCCGCGTCGAGCGGGGCGAGGCGGGCTTGGACCGTCCCGAGCACCGACTCGGGGAGCCTGCTTCCCGGATCGGCCTCCGCAGCGTGCCGGATGAGCTCTTCGAGGTAAAACGCGTTTCCCTCCGAGCGGGCGACCAGGCGCTCGACGAGCGACTCACGCGCGCTTTGGCCGAGCGCGTCCCGCACGAGTGCTTCGCATGCCTTGCGCGACAGCGGGTGCAGCCGCACCTCGTCTACGGCCCGGCGCTCCCACAGGCTCGGGAACGCGGTGTGCACCTCCGGTCTGGCG
Source organism: Nannocystineae bacterium (assembly GCA_007133195.1). GTDB lineage: Bacteria > Myxococcota_A > Polyangia > Haliangiales > Haliangiaceae > SLNH01. The sequence continues at coordinate 9,907 of SLNH01000352.1, forward strand.
AGCGCCAGGACCATGAAGGGCTGATCAGCGAGCGCCTGCAGCGCCGCGTCGAGGAGTTTCACCGATGGGAGATCGCCCCAGTGGAGATCCTCGAGCACGAACAGCACCGGCCCGCGCCGACATTCCGCCGCAAGCCACGCGACGAAGGCGTCGCGCATGAGGTCGGCGAGCAGCATCGGGCTGGCGCGCGCAGCCCTTAGCGGTTCGCTCTCGGCGCCTCCACAAGGCACGTCGATGAGCTCGCCGAGGAAGGTCGCGACCCGGCTTCGTTCAGACTCTGGGATCACCTGGCGAAGGCGCGCGAGGAGTTTGTCGCGCGCCTCGGAGGTAGGCTCTCCATCCAATATTCCGGCCGAGCGCCTCAGCGCGGGTGCGACCATCACGAACGGCGAGCCTGCGCTCAGCGAGTCGCCGCGGCCGCGCAAGATCTGGGCCTCGTGCCCGTCGCTCTCGAGTCGCCGCAAAAATTCGTGTAACAGCCGCGACTTCCCCATGCCCGCGTCGCCGGTGACGATCACGGCGCGGGCGCGGCTGTCCTCCTGGCACTCCTCGAACGTGTCCTCTAGCAGCGAAAGCTCGCGGCGCCTTCCGACCCAGCGGCTCGGTCTGCCGAGCAGCGTCCTGATATCCTCGGCCGGTTTTTTGCCCTCGAGGAGATCACTGCTGTCGTCGGCACCCAGCTCGAATCGCCCCTCCAAGAGATCCGCGGTCGCGCGATCGAGCCGGATCGCGCCTGGCGCGGTGAGCAGGAGCGTCGCTTCGGCGCGCTCGGCGAGATCGGTGGCCGCGCTCGGCGCGCCGCCCTGGTCGTGCCCGGTCACGATGGCCATGGCGACGGCATCTGCGGCGCCGGTGAGCTCGAGCGCGGCGTGGGCCGCGCGGGCCGCTTCCTCGCGGGGGGAATCGACGCCATCGCGGGTGACGAAGACCACGTGCGGAGCGTTTGCCCAGGCCTCGACGCGGCAGCCGTGCTCTGCCGCGGCGCGGCGGAGCGCTTCTAAAGCGGCGCCGTCACCGGTCGCGGCGAGCAGCGAGCGGACGCGGCTCTCGGCGACCATGCCCGCGCTCCGGCGAATGCTCGAATCGCGCGCCTCGGCGAGCGTCTCGTCGTCGTCGCCGGGCTCGAGGCATACCTTGGCGAGGGCTCGCGCGAGCTCGTCGCCGGACGAAAGGCGCGCCTCAGGCGACTTTATCAGCATCGACTGAAGAATCCGGTCGAGCGCGAGCGGTGTGTCTGGCCTCAGCACGGAGGCCGGGACCGGATCGTCCACGGCGGCGCGCGCTTGCGCCACGAGCGCGTCGGCTTCCCCGAACGCGGCGCGGCCGGTGAGGCACTGGTATAAGACACAGCCCAGGGCCCATATATCGGCCGGCGGACCTACCTCCGCTCCGCGCGCCTGCTCGGGCGACATGTAGCGCGGGGTGCCGACGAGGTAGCCGTCGTAGGTGACGCTTTCGGCCGCCGCCCCGCGCGCGAGCCCGAAGTCGATGAGCTTGACCCGCGCGATCTCGCCGCCCACGAGCACGAAGTTTCCCGGCTTGAGATCGCGGTGCACGATGCCTCGCCGGTGGATGGCGGCGAGCGAGGACGCCACTCGCCGCGCCAGGAGGAGCACCTGGTCCAGGGGCAGCCTGGCGCCGTCCGGCTTGCGACCGGTGCTGCTGTCTGGACGCGCGAGCTGCGTCCGGTTGGGATCCGCCGCGGGCTGATTGGACAGGTGCATCGCGAGCGTTTCGCCCTCCAGCCACTCCATGACCAGATAAAGCGCGCCGCCGGGCGAGTATCCGTGCGCGACGTACTGGACGATGCCCGGGTGCTGGATTTCGGCGAGGATCGACGCCTCGCGGGCGAAGCGGGCGAGCACCTGGGCCTCGGTCTCATAGACGACCTTGATGGCCACGGGCGAGCCCGTATGGCGGTCGAGCCCCCGGTAGATCCGCCCCATTCCGCCCGCGGCGAACTCGTGCTCCACGACGAATCGACCGTCGATGACGTTGCCGCCCTGCAGGCGATCCGGCGCCAGCATACGGACATCATAACCGGGGTCGAGGCCCGTTCCGACCCGAAAGCGCCCGCGCTCGGCGCCCGGCTCGGCCCGGGCGCTCGTCACTCGACAGGGAGCTCTACCTCACCGAGGTTGACGATCTGCTCGTGCGTCTCGAGGCTCACCTCACGAATCGCCAGATCGGTCGCGCTCTGGTCGTCCCCAGCCGCCTCGATCAGAGCTGTGTAGTCGCCGAGCGGCAGCACCCCCGTGAGCTCTTGGTTTCGGCTGGCATCTCGAGGGCAGTCATACTCATCGATGAAAAGGCTCGAGTCATCATCGCGCTCGGATAAAACGACGATCTCCTCTGCGTTTGCTTCCTGGCACGTCACCTCGGTCCCCTCATCGACGAGCACCCAGGTAAACGAGAATTGGGCCTCGCCGTCGCACACCCCGTCGATGCACTCTAATCCGGCGGCGCACTCGCTCGAGTCGCGGCACGACTCGCCGGGATCGTTGCCGTTGTCGCCGTTGCCGTTGTCGCCGTTGCCGTTGCCGTTGCCGTTGCCGTTGCCGTTGCCGTTGCCGTTGCCGTTGCCGTTGCCGTTGCCGTTAT
>SLNH01000160.1 GCA_007133195.1 Nannocystineae bacterium
CGCGGCGGCTCCGCTTCCGTCCGGCATCTGGGGCACTTCGAGCCTCGCGGTGCCCCCGGCCTTGCGGGCCGGCGCCGCGCCTCCGGCCGGTCCCGGTTCAGCCCCGGCGCCGGCGGCTTGCGGCTCACCCGCCGCCACGGGCGCATCCTCCACGTAGCGCAGCCACATCGAACCGCAGCGAACCACGTCGTTGTGGTTGAGGTACTGGCGCGCCACGGCGACCTCGTTGACCTCGGTGCCATTTTGGCTGCCGAGGTCTTCGATCATGAACCGGCCCGCCTCCATCCGGATCATCGCGTGCTTGCGCGAGACCATGCCGTCGTCGGTGCGCACCGCGCAGTCGAGCGCGCGCCCCACATAGACCGGCGTCTCGGGCAGAAGCTGCACCTGGCCTTCCAGGCCGTGACCGTCGCGATATAGGACCCGGGCGCTCATGAGCAGAGATAGGATCCGTTAGTTGATAGACTTGAACTTGAACTCGGTCTGGCCGAGCGTGAACGTGTCGTTATCGACGAGCTCGTGGGTTTGAACCCGCTGCTGCATGACGTGCACGCCGTTCGTCGAGCCCAGGTCGTTCAGCACGAACCCGTGCGGGGACGAGACGATCTCGGCGTGCTCGGTCGACATGTATTGATCCTGGATCAAGATGTGCGACTGGCCGGCGGTACCGAGCCGCGTGGAACCCTGCAGGAGCTTGAACGTGTGGTACTGGGCCGGGCCGCCTAGCGGCACGATCCAGCCCACGATGGGCATGGCGTTGTCGTCGCCGCCGGCCCCCATCATCACGGTGCGCGAGGGCGCGGGGGCGGGCGCCTCGGGCTCCTCCACCGGCGGGGGCATCTGCGCGCGTTTGTGGCGGATCAGGATGACCACCGCGACGACGATGCCCACGAGGAGGATGATGGCCAAAACCCACCACAGCCACCCCCACGACATCCCCTCGTCGGGCTCCGGGGGCGCCCACACGGGAAGCGCCACCTGCTGCGTAGCCTCGCGCCCGCCGACCTCGACGAGCATCTCCCAGGCTTCGCCGTCGAAGATAAAGTCCTCTCCGGGAAACCGGACGAAGTAGCGCGAGCCCACGGCGCTGGCGATCGAGCCCGCGTACGAGCGGAGGTGATCCCGCGACGTCGCCGCGTAGTGGCCGCTGTAGCCGAGGTTCCGCATATTCCCCTGGCCCTGCGGCCCCTCCCCGGGCAGCGGCGTGTAGTGAATCGTATAAACCTCCGCGTCGATATCCTGGAACCGCTCGATGGCGTTGCGAAGGTCCTCCTCGATGTCCCCGCGCGGATCGGTGCCGTCGCCGATCACGACGAGAATCCGCCGATAGCCAGAGATCTCGGCGAGGATCTGCCACGCCTCGTCGAGCCCCACCATAAACGGCTTCGCGATCGAGTCCTCGTAGTCGCGCTGGCTCCCCAGGGCGGTGCCCGACAGTGAGCTCGCATCCTCCATGGGCTGGCGGGTGTCGAGGCTGCCATCTCTGAACACGTAAAGGCCGGCCTGCGAGCCGGGCGGCCCCATATCCGCGAGGACGTCGATCGCCGGGCCGAGACCGGAATACGCGCCGGTATAGATGGTGCCGGTGTCCGGATCGTCGGGGTCCATGTAGGTCTCGTTGCCCATCCAACGAAAGTTGCCCTGGACGAGGACGGCGAGCGCCATCGGGGCGTCGCTCTCCTTGTATGTCACCACCTCATCGGCTTCGACCTGCACGGGAGGATCGGCGCCTAGCGCCTCGAGCGTAAAGTCCTCGGGCCCGAGACTGGGACGGTCGATATCGACCTGGGCGACGAAGTGGGGCGGCACCACCTCGGGCTCGTCGTCGTCGTCGTCGTCGTCCTCGTCCTCGTCCTCCTCCGGCTCGGGCGGCTCGATCACGCGGAGCTCAAGCCCGAGGTCCTGTGCGCGCGCGTCCCCGATCCAGGCGGCGAAAAACAGCGCGCAGGCGAGGGCGCATGACCGTGCGGGGAACTTCATAAGCTCTTGAACTTCACGAGCGTCTGCCCGAACGTGACGAAGTCGTTATCCACGAGCTCGTGCTGGTCGATCCGGTTGTTGTTGACGAAGGTCCCGTTCGTAGACCCCATATCCTGCAGGATCCACACGCCGTTTTCAGCCCGGATCTCGGCGTGGCGCGACGACATATAGGGATCCGTGAGCACGACGGTGCACGTCGGCTCGGTGCCGATCACGCTCTGCGGAGCCAACGTGTATAGCTCGCCGCGCTGAGCGCCCTGTACGGGGACGAGCCATCCCAGCATCTGGATGCCGGCGCCGGCCCCGGCGACGTCCACCATGAACGCCTGGGTGCGCTTGTTCGCGGCGGCGGCGACTTGGGCGCAGTGGGGACAGTGGTCCCAATCCTTGGGAACCTCGTTACTACATTGCTCGCAGACGTGCTTTCGTCGAAACAGACCCACTTTTGCGATCCCTGGTTTAGCGCTGGCCGGGCTCGAGCCCTGGGCGCCCGGCGCCCCGCCGGCGGGCGGGGCCGTCTGCTGGGTGACGCCCCCCGCGGGCGGCGGCGCGGCTTGGCCCGGGGGCGCTCCGCCGACCTGAGCCTGCGCCGCCATCTCCTGCCCCTGAGCGCCGGCTTCGCCGGCCTGCCCCTTCGCCTGGCCGGCCTTGTCTTTCGCGGCCTTGGCCTTGTTCTTGCCGAGCTTCCCGTAGCCCTTGACGCGGTTGGCCTCGACCCGCGCGTTCCCCTTTATATTCTTCGCCTTGACGCCGGAGGACCGGGCCTTGCGAAACGGGGCGAGGAGGGGCTCGAAGTATCTCCAAATCATCGGCGCGCGGCGTGCCTACCGCCTGCCCCACGGCGTCAGGCGGGCTGATACACCCAGATGTGAAACATATTGACATCCCGCCCCGCCGTCACCGGCACCTGCTTGACGCTCATCGTCGTCGCGGTGACGTGCTCCGCGTCGATGAGCGCGGGCCAGTTCCGCCACCGGTAGATTCGGTCGGTGCCGGTGCACGAGACCACCGTGGCGGAGCGGCCCTCCACCTCGAACGCGAGCTCGTAATCACCGTAGACGTAGTCCATGCGCCGGACAATGGCCACCGGGCGCCCCGGCGTGAGGTTGAGAATCTTGTAGGTCGCGTGACCACCCACGTGCGCTCGTCCCGTGTCTTCGACCACCGTACCATCCGGATACTTGAGCTTTTGGCGCGAGCGGTAACTGTCTTTGGCCTCCTTGATCGAGAACTCGTGCTTTTCCTCAGACTCCTTGTCGAGGATATCGATCTCGTCGACCAGCACCCAGGAGATCCCCTCGAGCTCGAGGCGGGGCTCCGGCGTCGGCGTGGTTTTGACCGACTCCCAGTCCGATATCTCGGCGGGCTTTTGCTCCTTGGGCTCCTCTTTCGGGACTTCGATCGCCGGCGCCTCCCCGGACACCGCCCGCAAGGCCGCCTCCGAGGCCTTGGTCTGATACGCGAGCAGGTTGGTGAGAGCCTCGTGGGTCTCTTTTCCCTCCGCGAGCAGGCCGCGCAGGATCTCGACGTGGCGCTTTAAATCCGCAAACTCGCTGTGTTGCGCCAGTTTCGGGTGGTGGGCGTCAACATCGAGGCAGACCTCCGCTTCCCCCTCGACGAGGAGGTAGAAGACCTGAAAGACGTTTTGCAGGTCGAGCTGGTTCGACGTGGCGAGCATCAGCGCCGTGGAGGTCGCCTGCACGACCTCGTAGCCGGTCACGACGCCCCGGCGCGTGTACTCTCGAAACGCCTTGCGCATCTGCCAAATCACCGACTCCAGGCGCATCCGCAGCGCGGGGGACAGGCGCGCTCCTGCGACGCCGGCCTTGGGCACGTAGCGCAGGTCGATCTCGTTCGCCTGGGGATTTTCCGGATCGCGGGCGTCGCGGAGGCTCTTGACGTCGCGATCGAGGTAGATGCGCGCGATCTCCACCTCGCGCATGATGTCGGGCTCGGTCTGCGAGATCTCGACGCGCGCGCCTTCCTTTACGCGGCGGTGACCCTTGAAGTCGAGGTTCTCCTTGTAGGCGATGAAGTCCGTGAGCTCCTCCGTGAAGCGCAGGACCACGTACACCGTCTGGGGCAGCCGGTACTCATCCGCGTTGACGCTCTTGATCTCCGCGTCCCAGAGCACGAGGTCGTTCCCCTGGCCGTCCACCGCGTATCCGGCTTGAACCTCCACCGAGAGGTCCCCGCGCGCGCGGGCGACCACGCGGAGGTCGTCTCCCATCCCCATGACGACGCCGGGCGCGTGAAACAGCCGGTTGTGAAGCTTTCGCTTCTCGATGTGGTAGGCCTCGGCGTCGTTCCAGTCCTGCTCCGTGGTGAGGAAGCCCTTGAAGAAGTTGATCCGCTTGAATTCCTTCGGGCCGCTGGGCGTGCTCTGGCTCATGTCGGTTCCCCCTCAAGCTCGGGCGTGTCGGCGCCCTGGCCGGCGCCTGGCTCCGGCTCGCTCGCCTCGGGCTCAGCGAGCCCGATCCCGTGCTGTCCGATGACGAAAAACTCACTCATACCCGCGGCCTCCTCGTCTTTGAAGCGCAGGCAGTACTGCGTGTGGGCGGGCTTTTCCCTGCGAATGATCTCGTGGATCCGAATCACCATCTCCGGCGACACCTCCTCGAACGCCACCGGCATGGTCACCACGAAGCTGTGCGCGCGATCGATCGGCGGCAAGACCACCGAGCCCTCTCCGATCCGCGCGTCCACGCCGATGCGGAAGCCCGGAAAGGGCCACTCGTTTTCCTGGATCTCGGGCTCGTGCCCCGTAAACAGGAGCAAAAACAGGGCGAGGCCGCGCCGCGTACCGCGGATCCGATAGAGGTCCACGGCGCGTTTCAAGATCGCCCGCTTTTTGTCCTCCGACCAGTCGGGATCGACGACCATGGCGGTCCACGACGCGAGCCAGGGCAAAAACTCGGGAGGCGCCTCGTAGGGGTCGAAGAACGTGTGGGCGCGATCGAGCGTATCCTGCACGCTGCCGAACAGGTGCTCGAAGATGAAACAGATGTCGCGGACGAGGTTCCGCCCGACCGCGTCAGAGCGCCGGTAGATCGCCGGCAATAGCTCCATGTACCCGCGCCGCGCCACGTGCAGCGTGACGCTGGCGCCCTCGTAGACGCGCTGCCCGCGCCCCGGGTTCTGCTCGAGCACGGTGTTTTGCGGCTCGTAGCTCTCGCGAAACAGCACCGCGTCCACGGTAAGGCCGGCGTGCTGTGCGATGAGCCGCGCCTTGTGAACGGGCTCTCCGACGAGGTTGGGCACCTCGACGACGCTGGGACTGGCGAGCTCCACCATGATTCACATAATCTCGTCGCGAACTTTCTCGACCACGCGCACCTGCACGACATGCGGCAGCTCGGCGCCCTCGATGCGCATTTGCTCCACGTGGATCCCCCGATCCTCGTCGAACATATCGAGCGACTCCACCCCCTCCACCCCCGGAACCTCCTCGGCCACGTGGATGAGCTCCGACTTGATCAGGCTCCGCCCAAAGCTCCACCCGCGCCCGTCGCGCCCACCGACCAGCGCATGCGCGTAGCGCCGCAGCGCGTCCTCGATGTCCCGGCGCAGGCGATCCGAGGTGCCGATGGTCCGGCGCGCGAGCGTCACGACGAGCGACACGTCGCGATAGCGCGGCCTTTTGACGCGAAGCCTCGTGCCGACGAGCCGGCGCTCTTCGAGGTAGCGCTCCACGTGGCGCAGCACCTCGTTCGACGGCACCAGCCGCTCGCGGAGATCCCCCTTGCTCGTCTCCGCCTTCGGGACGCACACGAGCGTGACGCTGCCCTCGGCGGACGGGTCGGAGACGCACTTGGCGCGGGCGAGCGACGTCGAGGCGCGCAGGGCCAAGGTCTCGAAATCCTCCGCCGTCACCGCGCGGTCGCGACTCTTGATCGTGTGGGGGGCTCGCTCTTTGGCTTCTGCCACGGTCTCGCGATCGGCGCCCCCGCTCGCGGCGAGCGGATTCGTCACCGCGTCCACGTAGGCGATCGAGGAGGTGAGCGACGTGAGCGCGTGCGGGTTGACGTTTCCGGACGCGCCGCCGCCGACCCGATAGTCGGCCACCACGTTGTTCGTCCCCTCGGGCGGGATCATCCCCCGCTTGCCGTCTCCGAACCCGACCCGCCCGGTCTGGTAGTCCACCTGGTAGTGCCGGCTTTTGGGCCCCGATGCGAAGAAGCTCTCGACGCGCTTCCACCTGACCCAACACGCCTCGGATTCGCCCTCCTCGTCCACGGGGATCACGGCTCCCTCGCCGAGCTCCAGGGCCTCGGCCGGGCCAGGCGCGTGCCGCTCGCGCACCCAGATCGTCTCGTCCTCGAGCAGGGGCCCGCGTAGAAGCTGCATTTCCTGGAGCGGCTTGGCGTCGGAGGAGCCCAGGACCTCGCCCTGCACGCGGGTTTGGTGGCTGGCGGCTACCACATTCGTGAGCACGCGCGAGATCCGCGGCGGCAGCACGTAACCGCCGAGCTCGAGCCGGGCCCGCAGCCAGTGGCGCTCCTCGGTAAATTTCATGCAAATCGCCCAATCGTCAGGCGCCACGAACGAGACGAAGCCCGAGGCCGTGAAGGCCGTGGTCTCGTCCTGAACGGCGAGGGGCGACCAGTCATCGCCGTCCCAGTACTCCCACACGACCTGCTGTTCGGACTCCCAAGTCCGCTGCCGCGCCCGCTGCATGTTCTCGAGCTCGGCGGTCATGGCGTCGAGCTCCTCGTCTCCCGCAGCCCCTGCCCCGAGGTCGGCCTGCATCTCGAAATAGATCGCGAGCGCGTCGTTCGGCAGCTTGCCGTCGAACCCGAGGTAAAGCGCGGGCGACTCGTCGCGCTGGGGCTCGAACGGCTGAAAGATGGCGTACTCGCTCTTCGCGTCTTTGCTGACGTCGGTGAACCGAAAATCGTTGAACGCGAGCACGGCGCGGAGCGGCCGGTACTCCTCTCGATAGCGGAAGCCCACCTGGCGAAACGCCGGCGGGCGCAGGGGCCGATCGTCGCGGAACACCCATTTGTCGTTTTCGAGGGTGTACGTGCCGGGTACGCCGTAATTGCCCTGCTCGATGCGCGCGCGAACCCAGTAGCGCTCCTCGCCGCTCACCTCCGCGCGCGTCATGTTCGCGGGCCGGCGAAAGCGCACGGCACCCGAGCGGGAAAACGCGCGGGTCTCGTCGAAAAAACCCTGCTCCTCGGCGCCGGGCCGGGTCCCGCGAGCGCCCGTGCGCCCGAGCGCCCTCCACCTCTTGCCGTCGAAATACTCCCAAGCGAGCGCCAGATCGTCAGACGGCTCGGGGGTGCTCACGACCGCGGGGTCGGCGAGCTCCAGCTCGATGGTGATCTCGGCGTCCGGGGTCTCGAACAGCTCGTCGCAGGCGAGGTAAAACGCGCAGTCGGGCTTGGGCTCCCGGCCGAACGGAAACGCGTTTTTCCCGAGGTCGAGGAACAGCGAAGCGTCGTTTTCGAGGTTGGCGATCGCGCGATCGGGCGCCACCCCCTCACCGACCACCTCGACCCGCGAGCGCACCGTGTCGATCTCCGTGTCGCCCGGCTCCTCGGGGATTTCCGCCAGACGCCCGCGCATCCACAGGCCCTCGATGCCGTTTACGACCGTGGGCTCGAAATTCAAGGGGCCGAAAAAGCATACCTCCCCCCGCTCGACATCCACGGGCGCCGGCTCCAAGTCGACCCAGCGGTCCCCCTTCCAATACGACCACTCGAGGACGCGCGCCAAGTCGCGGCCGCCGCGCTCGGGGCATCCCAGATGAACGCGCAGGATCGAGGCGTCCCCGCATCCGCCGAATCGGGGGTCGCACAGGTACACGTAACGGCCGATGCGCTGCGCACCGCCGAACACGTCAAACGGCTTGTCGCGCTCGCCGGACAGGGCCGCCGAATTGTCCGCGTAGGTCTCGTCGTGATAGCTGAAGCATCGATCCAGGCGCACGTCCGTGAGGATCAGATCGCGCGCCGTTTCGAACGAGATGGTCTCCTCGTCGGCCGACTGCGCGGTGGAGACGCGGGTGCCCGCGGGGATGACCTGCCTGCTCGCGCCCTCGACGAGCGAAAACTGCAAAAGCGCCCGCGCCGCCTGGGGCGGCTTGAGCTTGATACCGAGGAGGTTCAGGAACGCGACGTAGTTCTTCTCGGGGACGCGATTGAGCCGGTAGAGGATGAGGTCGGTCATCCACGCGGCGAGCTCGATCAGGGTGACTCCTGGATCAGCTGGATTATGGTGGGTCCATTCCGGCGCGTAACGCGGAATGAGGCGCATGGCTTCTGCCACCAAATCGTCGAATTCGCGGTCGTCGAGCTTCGGCGGTGGGATCATGATGGGACCTCAGCCCAGTTCCTCGGAGCCCCGCAGGTAGAACGGATACACCAAGTTACCCGGTTGGCTGTTCGCGCGCACCACGTAGGACACATGAAGATCGAGGCGATTCGGCTCGTCGGGCGGAATGGCCGCGGTCACCTGGATGTCTTGGATCCGCGGCTCCCACTTGCGAAGCGCTTCCTCGCAGTAGTGGATGGCCAAGCCCGCCGTGTTCGGGGAGTTTGGCGCGAAGACGAGCTCGTGGATGTCGCAGCCGAAGTTCGGACGCTTGATCCGCTCGCCCGGCGCCGTGCCCAAGATGATGAAGATGGATTCCCGGATGTTGTCCTCCTGGGCGGAGGTGCTCACGCCGCCGGTGCGGTTGATGGCCACCGGGAACCGAACCCCCCGGCCGAGGTAGTCGCGGCGCTTGGGCATCACGTCGACTCCAGCCGGGCCTCGACGTAGCGCCCACACGAGGCGCACGAGACCCTGGTAAGGCCCGCCTCCTCGCGTACGGCGAGGGGGCGGTGCTGGCAGAACGGACACGACAGATCCCCGCCTCGCCCGGCGGCGATCTCATCGAACACGTCTTGCCAAAGGATGCTCGCTTCGTCGTCCAAGTTTTTGAATCTTCCTGGTTTTCCGCGGAACAATCGAGGATTAGTGTAAGGAGGTGCCCCCTTAGCGTCAACGCGCTAAGGAGGATGTCGCCAGCGGCGTAGGCGGTCGCCGCGTCGCCCACCGGACCCGCCCCACTGCCCGGCCCCGCCGCCTCACGGATTGAGGTGCACCAGCGCGCCCTTGAGATCGAGGCTCGCCGACCCCACCGCGGTAAGCTCTCCGCTCGTGGCGATCTGCACCTTGGTGTTCCCCTGGGCCGAAAAACTGTTGTTCGCGCCGATTCGGATATCATCGGCGTGCAACCTCACGGCGCCCGCCGGTGCTCGGATGTTGATATCGCCGCCTCGCGTATCGATGGTCACCTCCGCGCGCGCGCCGTGGATGACGATCTTCGTCTCGCCCCGTCCATCGACGAGGACGATGCGCTCTTCGCCCTCCGAGTCGTCGAAGATGAGCCGATGCCCCGAGCGGGACTTGATCACGCGGTAATTGTTCTCGTCGCTCTGGTTCTTCACGGGCGGCGGATCCGGCTTGCTCCACAGCGCGCCGATGACGATGGGTCGCCGCATGTCGCCGTGCTCGAACACCACGAGAACTTGATCATCCACCTCGGGCAGGAAATAGGCCCCTCGCTCGGCGCCAGCCATCGGCACCGCGATCCGCGCCCAGTGAGACTGATCCTCGTCCCCCGGCAGCCACGGAAAGCGGAGCCTGACCTGATAAGGGTGCTCGGCGCCGCCGTCGCGATCGGTTACGAGTCCGATGTAGGCGCCGCGCCACTTCGAAGTGGGGCGCGCGCCCTCGGCGGGGCGATCTGGCGGCGGCCGGGGCTCTTTCGACATGCGTCACGACCCCGCCGACAGGCGGCCTCCCTGGAGCTTGACCTTCTTGGCGGAAACGACCTTGCCGGGCCCGGAGCCCGCGACCTTGAGCTCGCCGCCCGCGTGCACCTCGAGCTCGCCTCGCGCGGTGATCTCGACGTCGCGAGCCTCGACCGACACGGTGCCGCTCGTGCCCTGCAGCCTAAGCGTCCCTGCCTCGGTGCTCACGGCCACGCCTTCCTTCGGCGTCCCGCTTATCCCCTTCGGAGTGGGGAGCTCGCGGCGATTCGGAGAGTCTCCCCCCGCGGTAAACGACCCGCAGCCGAGCACGTGCTCTTGGGTCCCGTCGTCCAGCGCGACCTTCGTCTCGTCCGAGTCCTCGAACAGCAGGCGGTGCCCAGACCGGGACTTGATGAAGCGCACATCGTTCGTCTCGTGCTCATTCGTCTCCGGCGGCGGATCCTCCCGACTCCACGCGCCGCCGATGACGACGGGCGCCCGCACATCGCCCCCGAGGAACACGACGTACACCGTGTCGTCAACCTCCGGCAACGTAAACACGCCGCATTCGGGACCCGCCGTCGGCGCCGCGATCGGCGCCCAGTGGAGCTGATCCTCATCGCCACCCGGGAGCCACGGAAAGCGCACCTTCACGCGCCACCCGGGCCCTTCGTCGTCGTGGTTGTTCGCGACGATGCCCGGGTAAACACCGCCGAGCGCGCTCGCCGCGCCGTTGTCGTCGCCATCGTAAGGCCGCACCGTCACCCTCTTTCTGCGTCGCGGCGCACCCGCAGCGTGGTTATATAGCCGCCGCCGCCGCCCGGGCCGCCGTGGCCGTATCTGTGCGTCGCTCCTGCGATGCGGTATTTCCCGTTGAACCGGTCGTCGTCGCGATCCGGGTTGACCACGATCTTGACGACCTTTCCCGCCGCGAGCTCGGGGTGCCCGAGGCACTGCGCCTCGCCAGTGATGTAATCCATGCTGAGCTCGAAGAAGCGGGCGCCCGCCAGCGCCTCGGCCTCGGCCACGCTCGCGATCGGCGCATCCACGCGGTAGGTCACGGTTTCGCCGAACGCGTCTTTGGCCTTGTCGTAGCCCGGATCGTTACCGAGGGGGGAGCGCGAGCCTTCGTAGACGCCCACGATCTCCTTCTTTTCGACGGGATTCCAGCCCCTGACCTCCACCTTGCCGACCACGCCCGCCGAAGACATCCGCGGGGAGAAGCTCAGCATCGGCATCGGGGCTTGCGGAGCGTTCAGCTTGAGCTCGAGACCCGAGTCCACATCGCGCCGCGGCTTTCGAAAGTGGAGGACGCGGTCGCGCACCATCACCTCGAAGCCGACGCGCGCCGCCCGTTCGCGCAAAAACTCGAGGTCGCTCTGGTTGTGTTGATAAACGTGCTCGTACTGGTTCGGCGTCGAGTCGCACTCGGCGCGAAGCCCGTTTTCGTTTGCCACGGCCTCCGCGATGTCTTTGTCCGTCTGGTCGACGTACGTGCGCGAATGCCGCCCGCGGAGCAGCCGGTGCAGGCGGTTGAAGCCGCGCACGACACACAGCGACTCGCCCCCCGCCTTGTAGATCGGCTCGAGCCCCACGACCTCCCCGGTGAACAATTTCTCCTCGCCCCGCTCCTTGGTCACCTTGACCTCGAGCTGGGCGCCCAGCTCGACGTCGTTGCTGTATTTGTGCTCCATATCGTGGAGCGTGACCACGCACATATCCGGCTGGTTGACGTCTTGCTCGACGACCCAAGCCTCTAGATCTCGCTCGCTCACGGTCTCGCCGCCCAAGCGGATCTGAAAGCCGGTTACGCGCGTCTGCTCACTCATGCCGACCTAGTGTCCTTAAGCATATGGAATCGCAGGCGAGAAGCGACGAAGGAGCGGGCTCAAGCCCGTGACTGATGAGCGACGAAGCATGCGATTTCATGGGCCATTCAGGTGGTGCGTGCCTTTTAGGGACACCCCCTAGCCCTTGTGCGCCTGTTGCCCCGCCGACAGGGTCCCGTCCTCGCTCCCGTTTCGGTCGAGCGCGGCGCGGTGATCATCGCCCAGCTTGTCGGCCCGCATCTCGTCGCCCTGCTGAACTGTTTGACCGGGCGCAGACTGCCACCGCTGGTCTTCACCCTCGGGCTTGGCCTCTTCGCCGAGGTCCGCGATCTCGGCCTGCTTCATTTTGATCGTGCACGTCGCGCGGCAGGGCATCCCGTCGCTGAAAAACATCGAGTACTTCGTGGTCAGCGACGTGATCACGCCGACGAACTTCGGGAACTTGTCGCCCCAGATGAAGCTCACCATGGGCGGCCGCATCTTGTCTTCCATCACCATGGTGAAGCTCTGGAGCCGGTGGACGTACCAGACGACGCTCGTGTGAAATTCATAGGTGTCGAAGAAGAGCTCGACGTCGAGCTCGAGGGGATCGGCCTTGGTGAACTCGAGCCGCGGCGTATCACCCTTGGAGTCGTCGTGCTTGTTCCACGGCACCGTCTTGCTGATCGTGAGCTCGCCGGGGTTGAACATCGCCTCGAGCTCATCGCCCGAGTCGATGTTCTTGATGACGCACTTGGTCGGATTCGTCATGGCCACCATGGTTCACCTCTTCGCTCGCGCTCGACTTCAAGCATGCGACAAACCTGGGCGTAAACCTCGCGGGCGAGCTCCTCGACGTCGGGCTGCTCGGTGGGCTCGTCCTCGGTCTCGGCCCCGGCCGGCGCCGCCCCCTCGGCGGCACCGCGAGACGGACCGCCGCCGGGCCGCCGC
>SLNH01000277.1 GCA_007133195.1 Nannocystineae bacterium
ACCCCGAGGACCTCGACGTCGACCTCGAGCTCGCCAAGAAGCTGCACCGGGGCGAGATTCCGCGCTATCAGCTCGCGAAGCGCTACATCCGCAAAGACGGCACCATCATCCACGCCATGCTGAGCGGCTCGGTGGTGCGGGGCGCCGACGGACAGCCCATTCACTTTATCGCGCAGATCGAAGACATCACCGAGCGAAAGCGCGCCGAGAAGGCCCTGCGGCGCCGCGAACGCGAGCAGGCGCTGCTCGCCGACCTCGGCCTGGTCCTTTCGAGCACGCTCGACTACCAGGAGACGCTAACGCGCGTTGCGGCGATCGCCACCAAGGAGCTCGCCGATGTGTGCATCGTCGATATCGTCGAGGAGGACGGCGACATCTCCAGGCTCCGGGTCGCGAGTGACGATCCGCGCCTGGCCAGCGTCGCCGAAAGCCTGCACCATATTTCGCTCGATCGGAATCGCCCGCACCTCCTCCACTCGGTCCTAAAAACCGAGCGTCCGGCCCTCATCGAACGCATCACGTCCGATAAGCTCGCCGGGCTCGCCCAGAGCGAACGCCACCTGGAGCTATTGCGGGCGCTCGATCCGCACTCACTCATGGCAGTGCCGCTCGTGGCCCACGGGCGCATGGTCGGGGCGATCGCGCTGATCACGTGCAGCCCGTCCCGCCGTTACGCGCCCGAGGACCTGCACCTCGCCGAGGAGCTCGCGAGCCGCGCAGCGCTCGCCGTGGAGAACGCGCGCCTGTATCGCACCGCGAGCCGCGCGATCCAAGAGCGCGAGGACGTGCTGCGCGTCGTGGCCCACGACCTTCGCAGTCCCCTGCATGCCATCCTCCTGCAAGCCGACCTGCTCACGCGTTGCGACGCCGACCGCGCTCATTGGCGCGTGGGCACCACCGGAGAGACGATCCGTCGCTCCGCCTCGCGCATGCAGCGCTTGATCGACGACCTCCTCGAGGTCACCCGCATCGAAGCCGGAGCCCTCGGACTCACCAAGGCCAGCGTTTCCTCCGCCGCCATCGCCTTGGAGGCCGCACAGGCGCACCGCGACCTCGCGCGCGCCGCGGGGCTCTCCCTCGACATGCAAGCGCCCGCCGCGCTACCCGCCATCTCGGCCGATCACGCGCGGCTGCTACAGGTCTTCGAGAACCTCATCGGCAACGCGATCAAATTCACCGAGGCGGGCGGAGCCGTCATCGTCGGCGCCCACGAAGCCCCCGGCGAGGTGATTTTCTGGGTGCGAGACACGGGCCACGGACTCACGCCGGAGCAGCTGCCGCGGCTTTTCGACCCGTTTTGGCAGGCGCAAAGCGGCGCCCGTCACGGCGCGGGGCTCGGCCTCCCCATCGTCAAGGGAATCGTGGAGGCCCATGGCGGCCGCGTGTGGGCCGAGAGCGAGCCTGGCCGCGGCAGCACCTTTTCCTTCGCGCTTCCCGCGCCCACGTAACGAGCGCAGCCGCGGCTTTATAGCGCATTAACCCGAAGGGATCGGCTCACCGAGGCTTCGATCCCACACGAAGAGTGGGAGAATGAGGACACCTCGTTAATCCTGCGCGCCTTGCGTCGCCTCGGCGATCGCCTCCGCGACGCGGTCCTCTCCTTCGGCGTCTTCGTAGTGCGCCTCGATCTCGGCGAACACCTCCGCTGGGGCGTCCAAGTCGACCAGTGCCTCCACGGCGCTCTCGCGCGTGGTAAACGCCACGCTGACGTCACCCACGACCTTTGCGAGGAGCTCGATGATGACGTCTTTATCGAGCCACGGGTGCTCTTCGAAGTCCTCGGCGTCGATCTCCATGAGGGCCCCGGTGACGAGGGGCCAATCCCGCCACTCGTCAGACGCCCGCATGCGCTTTACCGCGATGTCGTAGGCCGTCTCGAACCGCTCGGCACCTAACATGCCCGACCACATACCGGTGAGCCCGGTCATGCAACCGCGGTAGATATCGGGCTCGGCATCGGGCGAAGCGGTGAGCTCCGCCATGACTTCGATCGCGTCGGGGTCGTCTTGATTCCCAGCGTAGCGGCAGGCGGCGGCGCGAACCTCGGTATCGGGGTCCTCCGCGGCGAGCTCGAGAAGTGTGGACACGGCTCCGTCCACGGGAAGCACACCCGGCAGTCCGCCGAGGAGCGACGCCGCCAGCCGCCTGAGCTCCGCCTCGTCGTGACCGGCGATATCCTCGAGAAACCACTCCCCTACCTCCTCGTGTTCATCCGCCGCGTCGATGAGAATCCACATGAAGCTCGCCAGCGCGCGCGTGTCGTCTTCGCGCTGCGCGACCTGGAACACGGGCTCAACGCCGCCGTCCCGCACCCCGAAGGGCTCCTCCACGAGGCGCGCGCTTCCAACGCGAATCGACGGGCTGTCGTGTTCCAGGTGCTGGCGGGCAAGGCCCAGCATCTTCGCGTCGTCCGTATCCCGGTGCTCGCGGAGCTTCGATGAAAACGCTCGCCCCTCGTCGCAGCCGCGGTCGATGAAGTTCGAGTTGTGGCTGTGCGTCGGTTCGCACGCCTCGAGGGCGAGGAGCTTTTCCTCGAGCGTCTCGAGCTCGGGCGGCGTCGCGTAGTCCTCGTCGGCCAGGCCTTCGTCGGCCACACCTTCATCGCCGGGTGCGTCGGCGCCGTCGTCATCGTCCGAGCAACCGCCCAAGCCCCACAGCCCGGCGAAACTGACGATGGCGGCGAGGGCCGCGAGCCGGCCGCCCATGTGCGATTTTTTGGCGTACATCGTGGCGACTATCGCCTCGCGATACGAGCTGCGCAACGCGTCCACGGCAAAAACACCGGACGCTGCAGCGTCACGGCCCGCTGCGAGGCTCGCGCCAAAGGTGCCCCGTGGCGGCCGACTGCCCCGACGCACCGGCTATCGTATGGGGCGGGGTGAGGCGGTGCCAAAACGATGTCGTGCTTGCCCACGGCCAATTAGTCGGCGAGCCCCCCGCTGCGCCGGGCGGAGCGATTCCCCGACCTACTCCTCGTGAAGAACGAGGTCCATCCCGCAGAGCGGACAAGTCCCGTCGCCTTCTTCGCTGCGCGCGTAGTGCACGGTTCCCATATCGCAGATCCAAGCTCCCTGCGGAACCTGCGACTTTTCCACCGGCGGGTCGAACTCCGAGCCCTCCGACGTGACCTCCACCTGCTCGCCGTGGTCGTGGTCGTGGTCGTGGTCGTGGTCGTGGTCGTGGTCGTGGTCGTGGTCGTGGTCGTGGTCGTGGTCGTGGTCGTGGTCGTGGTCGTGGTCGTGGTCGTGGTCGTGATCGTGGTC
>SLNH01000459.1 GCA_007133195.1 Nannocystineae bacterium
CGAGCTTGATCGTCTCGGGAATTCGCATCGCTTACTCCTAGTGCCTCGACCCAGGCGTTAGTCCAACACGCCGGCGTCGAGCGCGTGCTCGCGCGCTTCCCGAACGCGCCGGGTCGCCCGCACTTGCGCGAGCCGCGCCGCCATCAAGACGGCGAATACGATGAAAAACAGCAAGACGCTGCCCCAAAACGCGGGGCGCATCGCCGGATCGAGCGTGGGGATCGTCGAGGTGTCCGGGTGATGCGTGCGCCAGATGTGCACGCTGAAGTAGATGAGCGGAATGTTGATCATCCCGAACACCGCAAGCCCGGCCGCGAGGCGCTCGGAGCCCGGCCCCGCATACCGCCGCACCAGCACGTAACCGATCATGACCATCCACAAAAGCAGCGACGTGGTGAGCCTCGCGTCCCACACCCACCATCCGCCCCACGCGACCTTGGCCCAGATCGACCCGGTGATGAGCCCCGCCGCGCCGAACAGCACCGACAGATCGGCCGCCGCCGTCGCCACGTCGTCGTATTTTCCGTCGCGGCGGCGCAGATAGAGCAGCGAAGACACCCCGCAGATGATCACCGCCACGAACAGCACGAACCACATCGGCACGTGGTAGTAGAAAATCTTCTGATTGAAGAACAGGTCGTAGTCCCACCGCTGCACGGGGGCTTCATAGAAGATCAGGTGAAGCGTCCAGAAAAACCCGACGGCGCAGGCGGCCGCGGCGATGTACATCAGCCCGCGTTTCATTCGATCACCAGCGACTCGAAGGTCCAAAGAGAAGCCACCAAGAACAGCCCGTCGTACACGACCAGAAACTGGATCCAAAAGTAGACGTTGCCGAGGTCAGGCGAGGCCTGCAAAAGCTCTGTCGTCGCGAGCGTGCCGGCGATGATGAGCGGCACGACCATCGGATAGAGTACCACGGGCAAAAGCACGTCCCGAGAGCGGCTGCGAAGCAGCATCGCCGCGAACACCGAACCCACGACGGCGAACCCGAGGTTGGCCAGGACGAGCAGGAGCGCGAGGGGCAACAGGTTGCGAAAGATCGGCGCTTCGAAGAGAAACCACGTAAGCGGCACCACCACGAGCTCGACGAGCGTCATCAGCGCGGCGATCGACAGCGCCTTGCCGGCGAAGATCGCGGTGCGCGAGGTGGGCGCGAGCAAAAGCCCGCGCATCGTGTCGGCCTCCCGCTCGCGATCGAAGGCGCGCGACAGCCCGAGCGTGCCGGAAAACACGATGGCGACCCACAGGATGCCCGGCACCACGTCGACCGCGCGCGTCCCTTCGCGCACGAAGCCGAACGAAAAGATCAGGACCACCATCGCGCCAAAGAAGGTCATCGTGTAGAGGATTTCGCGGCTGCGAAACTCCACACGAAGGTCCTTCCAGGCCATCGCGGCGGCATGGCGCAAAAACTCCACGCGGGGGGGTTTTACGCTGGGGCAAGGCAGGGCCGCAAGCGCGGCCGGCCCATGCGCGTGCGGGTCTGACGCTCATTCCGTCAGGCGGTGATAGAGGTCCTTGAGCTCGTCGTGCGCGTAGCCGCCGCCCTTGGTTTCGTCGTAGGCCACCTTGCCTCGCTTGAGCACGACGAGGTGGTCGGCCACGCCGGCCAGCGCCTCCAGATCGTGGCTTACCACGATCACCACCCGGCGGCTCTCCCGGGCGCGGGCAAGCGTCCGCGACAGCGCGGCGGCGCCCGCCCGATCGAGCCCGCTAAATGGCTCGTCGAGGAGCAGGACCTCGGGATCGTGAAGGAGCGCCCGCGCCAGCGCGAGCCGCTGGGTCATCCCGCGCGAGTACGTGCGCGCGCGACGGTGGCGCGCCGCCTCGTCGAGCCCCACCTCGTCCAACAGCGCCCGCGCCCGCGCCTCTCGCTCCGCCACGCCGTAGAGCATCCCGTAAAACTCGAGGTTCTCCACCCCGGTAAGCTCGCCGTACACGAAGGCGTCGTGGGCCAAAACCCCGATCGCCCGGCGCAGCGCCGGCCCGGGCGCCGCCTCGCCGCTCGGGCGCAGGTAGGCGACGCTGCCCGCCGACGGCCGAACCAACGTCGAGAGCACACCGAGCAGCGTCGACTTCCCCGCGCCGTTCGGGCCGAGAACCGCCGACAGCGCCCCCGCCCGGAACTGCAGGTCGACGCCCGCGAGCGCGCGCTGAAAGCCGTAGCGCTTCGTGAGCTTGCGGACCTCGACGACCTCGATGGGGCCGGTCACGCCGTCTTCCGCTCGCTCCCCGCGCTCCCCACCCCGAGCTCCTGGTACACGCTCTCGAGCTCGATCCACAAGTTCTCCCGGCTGCGCTTGTAGCGCGATTCGCCAACCTGGCCCCGCTTGTACTGGCCCTCGAGCTCCGCGAGCTCGTCGAGCAGCCGTTCGCGTTGCGCCTCGAGGTGCTGCTTGCGGTCGCTCGCCATCCCGTCCTCGCGCCGCGAAAACAGGCCGACGACCCCCCAGACGAGGAGCCCGATGCCGAGCGCGCCAGCCGCCCACTGGAGGTAGCGCATGAACAGCGAGCGCTGCGGAAGCCCGTCCGCCCCGACGACGAGCCGCCGATTGTCTTGGATGTTGATCCCCGACAGGATGGCGAACTCGTTCGTGCCGAGCGTGCGCGTGTCTTCCTCCATGCCCGGCACATCCGGCAGCATGAGCTCCATTCCCTCGACCTTTTCGAGGATGAGCTGCGAGTTCCACGCGCCATACGGTAGCGGCATGTCGAACTCGAGCGTTCCCGAGCTCGTGGGGAGCGCGAACTGACCGCGAAACGCCTCCTGCCCGGGGCCCACGGGTCCGGTGAGCACGAACCCGTCCGAGCTCGTCCGCGCTAGGCGTTCGTGGTTCTCGCCGACGGTGGCGTTGGTAAAGCCGTCGGGGAGGTGGACGGTAACCTCGCCGTCGTCTGGCAAAAGCGGCGCGGACGTCGGGTTGGGGAACGCGAACTGCGCATCGAACCACACGCGCTCGTCGTCGATCTGGCCGGCCAAATGAAACCGAAGCGCCAAATCGCCTAACGCGACGACGCGCACCGCAGCCCCGCGGTCGCTCGTGAGCTGAAACGGCATGGAGCGAAACACCCCGGCGTCTGTCTCCACCTGCGCCGCGTACACCTTGTCCGGCCCGCTCGCCACGTCGTCAAACCGCCCCTCCAGCGCGCCCGCCACCCGCCAATTCGCGGGAAGCGTCAGCGTCACCCCCCCGTCGTCGGGCAGCGAAAGCGGCGCCGACTCGAACTGCCGACCGTGCACGGTCGCCCTGGCTC
>SLNH01000234.1 GCA_007133195.1 Nannocystineae bacterium
GCCCCAGCGGAATCCGCGGTCGCCTCCGCGCCGTCGCCGCCGTCGCCGCCTTCTGCACCGCCGGGCGAGTCGTCCCCCGCGATCGCGCTCGCGCCCTCGTCCTCGCCCGCGCCGCTCGCGGTCTCGCCGTGGTCCGAGTCGGTACCGTCACCGGCACCATCACCATCACCGTCACCGGCACCATCACCGTCTTGGACCTCTGCCTCGCCGCCGTCGTCTTGAGCCGCCCCCAGGGCGAGGTCGCCCTGCGTCACATCGTCCTGGCCGCCTGGGTCGCCTCCCGGCCGAGCCAGGATGAGCGCCGCCGCCAGCGCGCCGGCGACCGCGAAAGCGACGGCCAGCACCCCGGTGCGAAGCGTCCGGCTCGCGCCCCGGCCGGCACCTTTCGCCGGGGCTGCCGGTGCGCTCGTGGCCTTCGGGGTGTCGCGCTCGGCCTGCGCGCCCAGCTCGGCGCTGGCCCCGGCGAGCGCGCCTTGCGCATCGCTCGCGCCCGACAGCGACACCGGGGCAGCCGCGGTGGCAGCGAGCGCGGTGCTGCTGGGTTGGCTCGCGGCGGGCGCCTGCGTCGCGTCGGTGCCCGCCGCCGTGTTGCTCGTGGCGTCCGTGCCCGGTTGTGGGGAGCCCACGCTGCTATCGACCGTCGCCGCTTGGGCCAGGCCCGCGTCGTCGGCGGCGGGGAGGCCGCCGCGCGGGGCCGCCAGCGTATCGAGGGTAGACACCTCGCCTTCGTCGGAGCCGCCGCTCGCAGCGCCCAGCGGGCGCTGTACGCTCGAGGTGAGCGAGGAGCCCGTGAGCGCGGTGATAAACGCCCCCACATCTTGAAAGCGCTCGTTTTGGTCCTTGGCGAGCGCCTTGTGAACCGCGTCGGCGGCCGGCGCCGGCAAACCAGGTACAGCCTCTGTGAGCGCGGGCGGATCTTCGTAAACGACCCGAAACACGACCTCCGGGATCGTCTGTCCCGTGAACGCGGGCCGGCCCACGAGCATCTCGTAGACCATCGCGCCGAGCGCGAAGACGTCGGTGCGCGCATCCACCTCGGCGTTCTTTCCGGTGGCCTGTTCCGGCGCCATGTACTGGGGCGTCCCGAGCATGGTCGAGTCCTGGGTCTCGACGGTGTTCGACCCCCGGATTTTGGAGATACCAAAGTCCAAAACCTTGGCTACCTCCGCCTCGTCTCCTATCCGCGCGAGAAACACGTTTTGGGGTTTGAGGTCGCGATGGACGATGCCCTCGCGATGGGCCGCGCGCAGCGCGGAGCCGATCTGCCGCACGATGACCGATGCGCGATCGATCGGCATGGGGCCGCGGGCGAGCCGATCGCACAGGCTCTCGCCGGCGAGGAGCTCGAGGACGAGGTACGGCGCCCCCGATTCGAGGGTGTTGAAGTCGTGCACCTCGACGATGTTCGGGTGCCCGAGGCGCGATGCGATCTCCGCCTCGCGCTTGAAGCGCACCACCGACTCCTCGTTGGCCGCCACCCCGGTGTGCAAGACCTTGATGGCGACTTCCTTGCCCGGGAGCCGCACGTGCTTGGCCCTCCACACCGAGCCCATGCCGCCTCGGCCGAGGAGCGCCGTCACCTCGTAGGTGTTTCCCACGACGGTGCCGACCTGGATATGGGGTGTTTCGGGCGCCTCGCTCATCGCCAGACTGGCTCGTTCGCCGGGTAGAAAGCGCTTCCCCTATTGTGGCCCGCCGGTCTGGCGGTTGCCAACGGTGGGGTCAGACGCATAAGATAACGCATCATCGAGCGGCCCGCCCCGTTACTGTGGGTCGGGCCCTTTCAAAAGAGGAAATCGATGCGGCCTATCGTCGTTTTCTTGTTCGCGCTGTGTGTGAGCTGCGCGTCTTCCCCGGGGCCTAGTGAGACCGATCCCGCCGCATCCGAGGCGGCGGCAGGCGCCGCCGAGCTCGATATCGAGGTCGGCGATGAGGCGCGGGTCTATCGCAGCGGCGGGGGCCTACAAGTCACGGTCGTGCCGATAGAATCCGGTGATCCCCCCGAGGCCCTCATCGAGGTCACCGGCGGCGGAGACGACATCGAGGGCCTGGTACTCCACTACGAGCGCCTCCCGCAGGGCGCAGACCGGTTTTCGTACCGGACCACCCTGCGCGGGCGCGAGTTTCACACGGTGTGGGGCAGGCAACGCCACGCGCTCGAGGAGCTGGACGTGTTCATCCCAGGCAGCGCGGGCCGGGGCGGTCATCCGGTCTCGTTCGACGAAGAGCGCTCCGAAAAGGTCGATCCCCAGGCCTTCGCTGAGCGGCACGCGGCCATCGTGAGCGACGGCACCGTCGCCGAGCTCCAGGCCCTCGATCGAGAGGCGCGCGAGGCCAGGCACGATGAAGAGCTCCCCGGCAATCTCGAGCGGGGGCTTGCCGCCTGCGAGACCGACGCGCCTGTCGAGATCGACTGGTCGTCGATCACCGACGAGCACATCCTGAGCTACAGCATGTCGAGCTACTGCGGCCAGCTCCGGCGCGGTCTCGAGCGCGTGTGTGCACACCGGCAGGGCCGCGAAGTGTTCCAGGAGCGCGTCGAGGACATCCGCTGCGAGTTCGGCGACGAAGTGGCCCTCGATGTGGCCGACGGGACGCTCACGCTTACCGTCGACCCGGAGGGCGCAAACCTTCACGAGGTCGCCTACGACCTCCTGAGGGAAAACTTCGGGCGAGATCGCATCGTGGTCGACTTCGACGGAGCGTACGTCAGCCTCGATCCGGGCGATGGCGACGTGCCGCTGCACATAAGCGAAAACGGGGAGGCGTTCCACGAGCAGCGCGAGACCGTCCGAGCCGCCGGAGGGACGAGGCGGCAGCTGTTCGCGGGTGCGCAGCATTCGGAGGTGCTCTTCGAGGACGACAGCTGGACGCTCACCTGTGGTGATCACGAGGTTCAAGGACAGGAGCTCCCCATGGCGGAGGCGCGGGCGATCATGGAGAGCGCCGAATTTTCGGACCAGGCGTGGAAGCGCGAGCCGTTCGCGCTCGCGCGCGACGATCGCGGGCGCTACTTCTACGTCGATCGGATGATCGAGGACTACGGCGGCAAGGGCTTTCGCGTGTTCAGCGGCCCGCGGGGTAGCGTCGAGCTCACGACGCTGAGCGATGTCGTCGATGACAGCGAAGGCACGATCTTCGCCACCGCGGACGGCGAGCTCCGCCTCATTCTCGAAGCGGGCCGCAGCTCGGGCGCAACTTGGATCAGCGACGGCGAGGAGCGCGAGCTGACCGTGCTCCCGCTCCACGACAATGCGGAGCTCATCTACCGCGATCTCGGCATGTACCGCGGCAAGGACCTCGGAAGCCTCTGCGAGCTGATCTGACGCCGCAGACGCGGCGCTCGCCGCCTCTTGCCAAAGCTCGTCACGTTCGCGCGGCGCTCTCCGCCTCTTGCAAGAGCTCGTCGGCGTGGGCGCGGGCGCTGTCCGTGACCCGCACGCCGCCCAGCATCCTGGCGATCTCCTCGCGCCGCGCCTCGGGGGACAGCGCCGAGGCGAACGTCTCGGTGCGGCCGTCCTGCTCGAGCTTCGAGACGTGAAGATGCGCGTCGGCCAAAACCGCGATCTGCGGGAGGTGCGTGACGCAAAGGACCTGCCGGCCCTCGGCGACCCCCCGGATCTGCCGGCCCACGACCTCGGCCGCGGCCCCGCCGATGCCCGCGTCGACTTCGTCGAACACGTAGGTGCCGACCGTGTCGGCGCGGCGCAGCACGAGCTTGAGCGCGAGCATGATGCGCGATAGCTCGCCGCCCGAGGCGATCTTCGCGAGCGGTTTGGCGCGCTCTCCCCGGTTGGCGGCCAGGAGGAACTCGACCCTGTCGGCGCCGTCGTGGGACAGCTCGCGCGGCTCGATGACCACCGAAAGCCGCGCGGCCTCCATCCCGAGCTCGCCGAGCCGCGGGTGCGCCGCGGTGGCCAGCTCCTCGGCCGCACGCTCGCGCGCGGAAGACAGCTCGGCGGCCTTCGCCTCGGCCTCGCCTCGGGCGCGCTCGACCTCGCGCTCGAGCTCCGCGAGGCGCTCGTCTCGATTCTCGAGCGCGTCGAGCTCTTCGCGGATCTGGTCCTGGCGCGCGAGCACGTCTGAGACGGTGGCTCCGTGCTTGCGCTGGAGGCGGTGGATGAGCGCCAAGCGATCCTCGATCTCGGAAAGCCGCGCGGGGTCGCCCGCGCTCGCCTCCGCGTAGCGGCGCAGGGCCGCTGCGGCGTCCTCGGCGAGGGCGCGCGCCTCTTCGAGCGGGGACGCGATGTCCTCGAGCGAGGGATCGAGGTTCGCGAGCTTCGCGAGCTCGCGCGCCGCCGCGCCGAGCGTATCCACGGCCGCCCCGTCGCCAGCGTAGAGCTTGTCTTCGCACAGCCTGGCGCCGCTTTGCAGTCGCTCGGCATACTGCAGGCGGCGCTTTTCCGCCTCGAGGTCTTCATCTTCGCCGGGCGAGAGCTTCGCGGCTTCGATCTCCCCGAGCTGAAAACGGAGATAGTCGATGCGCTCGGCGCGCTCGCGCTCATCGCCCACCAGGCGCGTGCGCGCTTCACTCGCGCGCTTGAGATCCTGATAGGCGCGCTCCATGTCGGCCAACAGCGTCTCGTTACCCGCGAACGCGTCGAGGATCGCGCGGTGTCCTTTGGGGTCGACGAGGCCTTGATGCTGGTGCTGGCCGCTGAGATCGACCAGAAAGCCGCCGATTTCGGCCAAGCGCGAGGCGGTGGTGAGGGCGCCGTTTACGTAGGTTCGGCTGCGCCCGCCGCGGCGGATCACGCGGCGGACCACGACCTCACCGTCGCCGCCGGGCAGGCCCGCGTCGGCCAGGATCGCTTCGATCGCGCGGAGGATCTCGTCGGGGGGCTCGAAAATCGCCTCGACGACCGCTTGCTCGGCGCCTTCGCGCGGAATGTCGGCGCTCGCGCGGCCGCCGCGGAGCAGGTTGACCGCCTCCACGATGAGTGACTTGCCGGCCCCGGTCTCGCCGGTGAGCGCGGTGAGACCTTCGCCGAACTCGAGCGCGACGTCGGACAGAATGGCGAAGTTCGTGACGCGGAGATGGCGCAGCATGATCGGTCGCCGCAGTCACCCCACGGTGTGAGCGCCCCAGTGGAGCTTCTCGCGGAGGATGTCGAAGTAGCCTTTCGCCGATTGAAAGACGAGGAGCGGCTGGGCGCTTGTCGTGACCTCGAGCTCGTCGCCGGGCAAAAACGAGCGCGCCCACTGGCCGTCTACGGTCAAGACGACGCCCCGGGAGTCGCCGCCCAGGGCGATGCGCAGGCGTCCGTGCTCGGGGACGACGAGGGAGCGGTGGGTGAGCCCGTGTGCGCAGATCGGGGTGAGCGTCATCGCCTTTTGCCCTGGGATGAGAATCGGGCCTCCGGCCGCCAAATTGTAGGCGGTGGAGCCCGTCGGCGTGGCGATGATGAGCCCGTCGGCGCGGTAGCTCGTGATGAACGCCGAGCCGAGCCTCGCCTCGAGCTCGATGAGCCGCGCCATGGCGCCCTGGTGCAGGACCACG
Organism: Nannocystineae bacterium; assembly: GCA_007133195.1. GTDB lineage: Bacteria > Myxococcota_A > Polyangia > Haliangiales > Haliangiaceae > SLNH01. The sequence goes on from SLNH01000234.1 coordinate 5,501, forward strand.
TCGTTCATCGCGGGCCGGGTGATTGGCTCGCCGCCGGCGGGATCGTAGGTGACGGCGAGGCGCATGCGCGGGCTCGTTTCGAGCTCTCCGGCGAGCGCGGCGGAGATCGCGCCTTCCGCTTCGCTCGGGTCGAACGGCGTGAGGAAGCCGAGTCGGCCGAGGTTGATCCCAAGGACCGGCACCCCGACGTCGGCGACCCGGGCGCTCGCCCGGAGCATGGTGCCGTCGCCACCGAGCACGACGGCGATGTCGAGCGGGGGCTCGCGAGATTCGCCGAACTGATCCTCGGGGACGATCAGGGCGCCCTCGGGGGCCACGCGGTCCTCGTCGATCACCACGGGCTGGTGACCCTGGTCGATGAGCCAAGGCACAAGGTTGCGGAGGATCTGGGCGGCCTCCGGCTTGTCTGGCTTTAGTATGAACCCGACGTGTTTCAAGATCGGCTCCGGGCCGATCACTACCACGCGGCGCCGACACCGGGGGGGGACGCACGCCGTGGTCGAGCTTCGATGGCCGTCCAGGCCAGCCCGACGATGAATGCTTGCCGGACCGCCAAACGGCGCGGGGTGGGGGCGGGTGACGCGGTGGGAGACGAGTCCCGGTGAATCTGCAGGGGCCAGCCTGCAGCGGCGGCCCAGAGGCGTCGAGTCGCTCGGGATAACCGGCCTGAATTTAAGGATTTGACTGTCCTTCGTGAGGCGGCATCCGGCTTGCACTGTGTCGGGGCAACGCCTGGAGGAAATACCGTCATGAAGAAACTACCCGGAATCCGAAACACGATATGGATCCCCGTTTTGCTCGCGGCGGGTTGCACGCTGGCCGAGTCGTCGCAGGATCTTCACTCGAACGATGGCGAGGGGACGTCCTCCGTCGACACCGCAGCGCGCACCACGTGCCCCGAACCCCCGGACGTCTTCGAGAGCGCGCTTTGCGTGTGTGAGGACTTCGGGGAGGTCGGCCGGCTCACGGTCGGGCCGGGACCGGACGGCGACCGCGCCGCGGTCGGCGTCAACGGTTTCGCGCGCCTCGTGAGCTTCACCGATGTGGAGGGCGATTTCCACGCGCACGAGGGCCTGAACGCCACCGCCGATCTAGACGTGTCCGGCACCCTCGAGTCCGCCGGCGAGGTGAGCTTCGTCGGAAACCTCCTCGCTGGCCAGGACCTAAAGGTCGGGGACGACCTCGTGGGTACCGGACGGCTCACGGTGGGGGACACGCTGCGCGTGGGTGGTGACGAGCGCGTCGTCGGTACCAAGGACGTGGGAGCGGTCGGGGAGTTCGACGATGTGGGAGGCCCGCCGTGCCCGTGCGATCCGGACCAGATCGTGGACGTAACGGCCGAAGTGTCGGCCGCCCGGGACGATAACGACAATGACGAAAACGGCGTGCCCACGTCGCTGTCGTCGGTGGGCTCGAGCGAGGTCGTGTTACCCACCGGCAGCTACTTCTTCGACGACATCAAGGCGGTGGGCGATGTGACCATCGTCGCCGACGGCGCGGTCGCGATTTACTTGGACGGCAGCTTGGACGCGGTCGGTAAGCAGGAGATCGAGCTCCGCGGCGATTCGACCGTGGATCTCTACGTGTCCGAGGGCGTGCGCACCGTCGGCAACATCACGGCCGGAGACGAAAGCGCGGCTGACTTCCGGCTGTTCGTGGGCGGCGAGGACGCCGTCAAGGTCGCCGTGGGCCGACAGGACTTTTACGGCGCGATTTACGCCCCGGAGGCCGAGGTTCGATACGTCGGCGACACCAACATCCACGGCTCTTTGTTCGCGCAATCGCTGGGCTCGGTGGGGGATCTGTCCATCCGCTACGCCGCGCCCGGGCTCCCCGACGCCTGTGACGACGACGGCGGCGGCGACGACGGTGGCGGCGGCGACGGCGGTGGTGGTGGTGACGACGACGATGACGACGACGACGACGACGACGACGATGACGACGATGACGACGATGACGACGACGACGACGACGACGGCCAAGACCCGCCGGTCATCGAGTAGCTGAAGCCCACCCGCACCTCGGTAAAACGGCCCGCCGCTCGGCGGGCCGTTTTACGTTCAGGAAGCTAAGCCGGAGGGACGGGTCGTCCACTCAGCGCGACCGCGGTTTCGGTTTGGGTTCGATCCCGTGCCGGCGCAACAGGTCGCGCAGGTGGTTTCTGTCCATGCCGGCGGTCCGAGCGGCCCGCGACAGGTTTCCGTCGTGCTTGGTCATGGTATCCGACAAATAGGCGCGCTCCCACGCCGCCATCGCCCGCGCCTTGGCTTCGCGGAACGTCTCGCCCGCGCGCGCCTCGGCGCTCACGCTCGCGTCGTCAGCAAAGGAGCCCTCGCCGAGCAACACCGCGCGTTCGACCGCGCTCTTGAGCTCTCGCACGTTTCCGGGCAGGCGCTGGTTTGCGAGGCGCGTGACGAGCTCTACCGGCGGCGCCTCGTCGTGCCCAAACTGGCGGAAAAAGTGCGCGACGAGCAGCGGGATGTCTTCAGGGCGGTCTCGCAGGGGCGGGAGCCGCAGCTTGATAGTGTTCAGCCGGTAGTACAGATCGGGGCGAAAGGTCTTGCGGTTGACCTCGCCGCGCAAGTCTCGGTTGGTCGCCGCGATGATGCGGACGTCGAGGCTCAAGGGGCGGCTCGAGCCGACCGGCGTGACCGAGCGCTGCTCCAAAACGCGCAAGAGCTTCGGTTGGGTGTCCGCGGGCAGCTCACCCACCTCGTCGAGGAACACCGTGCCGCCTCGCGCCGCGGCGAACGCTCCTTCGCGGTCGCTGTCCGCGCCGGTAAACGCGCCGCGCACGTGGCCAAACAGCTCGCTCTCGATGAGCGACGGCGAGATCGCCCCGCAATCGACCACGACGAACGGGCCATGATTTCGGCTGCCGAGCCCGTGGATGGCCTCGGCGACGAGGCCTTTGCCGGTGCCCGTTTCCCCCTCGAGGAGCACGGTGGCGTCAGAACCTGCGACCTTGGGCAAAACCGCGAACAGGCGTCGCATGGCGGCGCTCTCGCCGAGCACGGGGCCGTAGCGATCCTCGGCGGACAGCGGCTCTGCGAGCTCCTCGCCGAGGCCTTCGAGGAGGAGCTCGGTGCTGCCGAGCGAGATCCGCGCCCCCGCCCGGGGCATGGCCTCCTTGACGCGGTGGCCGCCGAGCTTCGTGCCGTTGGTGCTGCCCAGATCCCGGAGCGAAAACCCCGCGTCCGAGACCGCGATCGCCAAGTGATGGCGGGACACGGTGGCGTCGCTCAGCACGAGGTCGTTGCCGCGCGCCGTGCCCACCGACAGCTCCGCGCTCGACGATGTGGCCCGCGCGCCCTCGTCTGGGCCCTTGATGACGCGGACCTGAAAGCGGGCGAGCTTCCGCTCGCGCTCGGACGAGATCGTTCGCGTGGCTGCGGGGCGCGTGTGCGGCGTTCGCGGACGGGGCACCGCGGACCACCTAGGAGCGGGCGCGCGCCCGCGCGGACGGGCCCTCGGGGATCGTGACGCCCTCGGTGGGCGCGCCGCCTTTGGCCGGCAGGTTGCACACCGGGCCCCCGACGACCTTGCCATCGCGGATGTGCGCGTCGCCGGCGTGCACTTCGTCTTGGATGTGGATGGACTCCGGCGCGCACGCGCGGAGCGCTGCGGCCAGTGTTTGGGCTTCGCGTACAGGATCCCCGCCGCCGGTCACGGGCTTCGCGTACGCGAGGGTGCGGCTGGCACAAAGTAGCGGGTGAAACCCTTCCGCGCGGAGGCGCTGTTCGGTCCGGTCCAGAACACGCTCGAGCTCGGTCAAGACCACCGCCGGCGCCGCGCCGCGCGTCGCGGGGCACGCGTCGATGACGAGCGCGACCGCCCGACCGCGCGATTCCACCGGCCGATCGCGCGCGGCGCCAGCGCTTGATTCGAGCCCGCGCAGCGCTTCCATGAAGCGACGCGCGCCGGCAGGGCGGGCCGCCGGGTCCACCGCCATGGCGGCGACCACGGCGCGGTCGATCGCCTCGGGGACATCGACCTTCGCAGACGGCCGCGGCCGGCGCGCGTTTCGGTGTAGGTGCTGGAGCATCACCGGCGACTCGTTCGCAAACGGCCTTGTTCCGGTGAGCATGTGGTACCCGAGCACGCCCAGCGCATAGACGTCGGTTCGCTGATCCACGGGCTCGCCGGCCAGCTGCTCGGGCGCCATACAGGCGGGCGTTCCGACGATCTGTCGCGATCGCGTAAGCCCGGGCCCTTCGTCGCCCAATAGCTTCGCGACGCCGAAGTCCAGTAGGACGACCCGCTCGCCGTCACCGGCCAAAAAGACGTTCGACGCCTTGATGTCGCGGTGGACGATGCCCCGCTCGTGGGCCGCGGCGAGCGCGTCGCAAACCCGATCGAGCGTGGCGATCGCCTCGGTCGCGGGCATGGCGCCGCGCAGCGCGATGCGATCGGCGAGGCTTAGCCCGTGTAAGAGCTCCATGGCGAAAAACGGCCGGGCTCGATCCAGACGGCCGCGGCCCAGCACGCGGATGACGCTCGCGTGCTGGACGCGGGCCACGGCATCGACCTCGCGCTCGAACCGGGCGATGCTGTCCGTCGTGGTGGCGAGTTCCTCTCGGAGGACCTTGATCGCGACCGGTTCGCCTCTCGGATCGCGAGCGCGATAAACGTCCCCGAAGCCGCCCCGCGCCAAGAACGCCTCGATCTCGTAGGGCCCTGCGCGGTCGCCGGGGGCCAGATCTCCGCCGCCCGTATGCCCGTCGTCGCGTAGGGCACCCGCGGGCGCGTGATCCGCCGCCGTCGTGTCGGACAGGGGGATGGTGTGAACGCCGCTGCCCGGCTCGTGGGAGCTTCCGCGAGCGGGGTCGAGGCGCGACCTGCTCGGCGAGCTCATAGGCCCCCATCAGGTCTCAGGTACACGGTGATGACCTCGTCGAAGGTTTCACCGGCCCGATCCCTGGCCTGGGTGCCGCAGCCGGCGTAGGCGCTGCCGTCGTCGCTGCGGTTGCAGGTCGCCGAATCGGTGATGCCGTCTCCCGTGATGCTGTGGCACGTGCCCGTCGTCTCGACGTCACATCCCGCGCCGGTGAGGCCGCACACGCGACCTTGCAGGTAGCTCGACTGGCCAGCCCAAGAGCCATCGAACAGGCCGCGGCCGATGCAGGCGTACTTTTCGGGCTGCGCCGCGAACAGGTTGCCGTAAAACGCCGCTTCTTCGACCTCGAACTCGTCTTCGAGCGCAGGCGTCCACGCGAGCTCGGGGTGCTCGCCGCGCAGCGACATCGCGACGGGCTCGCCCTGCCCATTGGCGTGAGCGAGCAGGCACGCAGACACCCATCGCTGGCACTCGCCGTCACACGGAGACCCCGACCAGTCCGGCGCGAGCCCAATGAGGCCGGGCATCTCGTGGGTTGCTTCGCCGTCGGGATCCTCCACGACGAGGGTTTCATGCTCGGCGAGCGCGCAGTAAGACACGTAGCGCAATAGCTCGCGCCCCTCTTCCGTGGAAGCCAGGGTTTCGGCGGTTTCGGCAGCCAGCAGGGTGGATTCGCCGGTGCGAGCCGCCGCGAGGGGCGCGGTGTCGAGCGAGGCGATGGCGTCAGCGTCGAACGGGAGGCCGTTTGTCGAGATCTTGCCGTATGGCTCGTCCGGGTCGTCGCCGCCCGAGGCGTCGCAGGCCGAGACCGCGAGGCTCGCCGCTATTGCAATCAGCTTGGTACGCCGACCCATGCGAGGTCTCGATGCACGTTGTGTACCCACAGATAGTCGCAGTCATTTTATTGCTTTATGCAGGCCGAGGTGGGGCGCGGGGCCCCAGAGTGCTGGCTGGCCCCATCACCTCTCGGGCGCGCCGGCCCCACCGCCGGGTAGGGCGGGCCCGGTGGCGCCCGGGGCGAGGCCACCACCGCGTTGCCGTGACTCATCGGGGGTGCAGGTCTGTTTCGTCGCCGGCGGTGGCCTCGAGAGCGGAGATGCGCCGCGCCCAAATGGGGGCGGCGGCGAGCCGGGCGCGGGCGCGAGCGCACGCGTCATCTGCCTCCGCAGCGCGGCCCGCGGCGCGGGCGGCGAGGATGCGGATGTAGAGGATCTCCAGCTGTTCGTCGGCTGACAGCGCCGCCTCTGCGCGCCCTTCGAGGTCATCCCACGCGGGCGCGCGACCGCGCCGTAGCAAGAGCTCGACACCGCGCATGAGGATCGTGACCGCTGGCGACCGCTCGGCGGGTGGGACCTCGCTTTGGATCCAGTCGAGCTCGGCGCGAGCGCGCTCGGCGTCGCCTCGCACGGCGGCGATGCGGGCCACGAGCAGGGCGTCTTCGGCGACGGGTTTCGGCCATAGCCTGCGCGCGATGGCGCGGGCGCGCTCGGCGAGGTCGAGCGCTTCGTCGTCCTCGCCGGCCCAAAACAGATCTTCGGCCAAGTTGAACGTGGGCGCCCGCTCGGGGCCGGGGTGGCCGAGCTCGCGGGCGATCGCGCGAGCTCGTCTGAGATCCGCGCGACTATTTTCGGGCGGAGCGCCCTTGGCCGACCACAGGATCGTCCGGTTTCCATAGGCCGCCGCGAGGTGAAGCTTGTCGCCGGCGCGCGCGCACAGGTCGATCACCTCGTCGAGCCGAGCCGAGGCCCGGTCGAGATCGCCGGAGGTCGCCAGGGCGAGGGGAAGGAGCAAGAGCGCGATGACGCGGCTGTCGTAGTCCCCGGCGGCGGCTGCTGCGTCTGCCGCATGAGCCAGAATATCGGCTGCCTCGGCGGCGCGCCCGCGCCGCCACGCGGTGCGACCGCGGGCGGCCAGGAGCTTGGACTCGAGCGCCGGATCGCTCAGGTCGTCGGCGAGCGCCTCGGCCTCCTCGCAGCGCCGCGCCGACGCGGCCCAATCGCTGGCCCAGTCGAGCGCCGTCGCCTCCTCGAGGAGCGCCTCGGCCTCCGCCCGCGCGTCGCCGAGCTCTCGGGCCAAGTTTTTGGCTTGCTCGAGGTCCTGCAGGGCGTCCGCCGCGCGGTCGATCAGGTAGCGGATCCGGCCGCGTCCCAGATAGGCGACGAGGCCGAGCTCGCCCGCATCCGCGTGGTCAAGCGAGGCGCTGAAATGGCGGTCGGCGTCTAGGTAGCGAAACGCCGACGCCTGCTCCTTTGCGAGCGTGAGCAGCGCGCGCGCGGCGGTCTCGTGCTCTTCGGCGGCGCCGGCGTGGCGAGCGAGCGCCTCGAGGCCCCGGTGCGAAAGCGGCCCGGTCTCTGCGCGCGCGCGCCACATCTCGAGCGCGGCGCGGCACACGCGATCCCGCTCGCCGGTATCGAGGAGCGCTTCGAGGCCGGCCCTGAGCGGCGCGGTGCTCACGTCGTAGAGGCCGCCCTGAAATACGAACAGCCCGCGCTCGACGAGGCTGGCGAGCCCCGCGGCGGCGTCGGCGACGGGCTGTGCGCGGGACGCGAAGGCGCGCTGAACGGCATCGACCTCGTCGGGCGTCACCGGCGCGAGGGTGGCTGCGCGCCGCGCGAGCGCGGCGAGCTCGGGAGACAGCGCGCGAAGCGCCCGGGTCGCGAGCCACGGTGCGCTCGGCACGCTCGTGTGCTCGGCGAGTCGATCCGTATCGAGGCGGAAGCTTTCGCCGCGGGCTCGCCGGCGCACGACGCCCTCGCGCTTGAGGGCGCGCGCGATCTCCTCGAGCGCGCCTGGGAGGCCGCCCGCCCACGCCGCGATCTCGCGGAGCGCGGCGGCGGGGACGTACTCCGCGGGCTTCAAAAACTCGGCGGCGAGCGCGGCGGCCTCGTCGGGGGCGAGGGGCTCGAGGTAGACCCGATCGCACCGGCGCGCGGTCGTCCCGAAAACGGGCCTGCGGGCCGAGGTCTCTTTGGACAGCGCGCCGGCGATCCAAAGGCGCGCCCCGCGCCGATCGAGCGCTGCTCGGGACAGCGCGTCCAGGGCGCCGGCGCTCGCGGCGTCCAGATCGTCGGCCAGAAGCACGACCGGCTCGCGCTGCGCCCGATCGAGGGCCTGGGCGGCGCTCGCCTCGGGCGACGAGGCGGAAAACCGCACCACGCGGAGGTCGGGGCGCTCGGCGGAGGCGAGCGCGACCGCTTCGTCGAGAAGCCGGCTCCGCCCCGCGCCGGGCGCGCCCTCGGCCAACAGAAGCGCGGGGCTAAACGCCTCGATGCAGTCTCGAAAGCTGGCCAATGCCGCGCCTAGCGCGCCGGCTCGTCCGACGAGCGCCGGCGGGGACGGCTCGGCCGCCGCCCGCAAGGTGAATAGCCCGGGGTGAGCCGACGGGGACAGATCGGCCGCGGGCTGGGTTCGCGCGAACGCGTCGGTGACGAGGAGCTCGGACCAGCGGCCCGTCGGGAGCCAGGATTCCGGCTCATCGACGGCCTCCCCGACCACCAGGGGCGGACGGCCTTGGCGCTCGCGCGCGTAGAGCGGGGCGAGGTGGAGGGCCACCGCCCCGGGGAGCTCCTCGAGCGCGCGCGCCAGCGCGACCCCGGCGCGGCCCGGGCGGCGCTCGTCTTCGGACAGAAGGCCACACACGTACACGCCGCGCGTGTGCCGCAAAACGACCCCGCGCGCCCGCTTTGCCGCCGCGGCGACCTCGGGGGCCGGGGCCTCGGTGACCACGGCGGCCAAAACGGCGTAGGCGATGTCAGCGCCGCCGTCCGAGTCGTCGTGTCTGGGCGCGGGCGGGGCGGCGGGCCGTTGGAACCCCCCGGCGGGCTGTCGGCACGCGGCGGCGAGCTCACGTCCGATCGCGTCCGGATCGGCGGGGCGGGAGGACGGCGACTTGGCTAGGCACTGGGCCAGAATTTCGTCCGCGCGGAAAGGGGCGGGCGAAAGCTCCGACGGCGAGGGGGGCGCGAGGGTAAGGTGTGCGTGCGCCAACGCGGCGGCGTCGCCGACGAAGGGGGGGCGAAGGCAGAGGATCTCGAACAGGATCGCGCCGAGCGCATAGATGTCGGACGCCGGCGACGGAGAGCCCCCGCGCAGGATCTCGGGCGCCGTGTATTCGGGTGTGCCGGCGCCGCGCGGGGGGGCGGGCGCGCCCGGCGCGCCGTGCGCGGCGCCGAAATCGATGAGCCAGGCGCGCGGCACTTTTCCGTCGCCGGCGATGAGGACGTTTTCCGGGGACAGATCACCGTGGGCGATGCCGCGGCGGTGAACCGACGAAACCGCTTTGGCGATGGCCGAAGCCCAAGCCGCCGCCTCGCCGGCGGGAGGGGGCGCGGACCGGTCTTCCAGGTGCGTGGCGAGGGTCGCGCCGCCGACGCGCTCCAGCGCGAGGTAGGGCCTGCCGTCTTCCGTGTCGCCTTCGCCGAGGACGGCCGGCGCGCCCTCGCCGGCCAGGGCTTCGAGCGCGGCGCGCTCGCGCGAAAGCCGGGCGGCGGCGGCCCGGGACGGCGAGTGCGCGACCTTGATCGCCGCTCCGCGGCCTCCCGGCAGGCGAGCTAGATAGGCGGCCGCGTAGCCGCCCACCCCGAGGAGGCCATCGATCGTGACGCCGGCGATCCGCGGGGTGTTTGGCGTGCGCTGCGGCGCCGCCATTGCGCGCGAGCCGTCCGCCGGGCACGCCGCCTCCCGGGACAGCCTGCGATGACACGTGGGGCAACGAGGCACGACAACCCATCCATCGTCGAGATTCGCCTACCGCGCCCGGCGCGGCACCGACCCGCTCGCGGTGATCCTACGCGAGGCCACACCCCGCGCGAAACGCTCACCTCGGGGCCAATCCGGCCTCGGCGTCAGCATCGCTCATGTTCGGATAGAGACGGCGCGGTTTTCAATGTCGTATCCGGCTCCGACAGGTCACCATGTGAAGGGTGCAGCGCCCATCGGCTCCGCCTGTGGCCATTTCGGCCATCGCGGCGATCGCGGTGATCGCCGCGATCGCGGCCGTGGCGATCGTGCTCCCGGCCTGCGGCGCCGCTCCAGCGGCGGCCGAGGGCGCGGCGCCACCTCCCGAGCAGGATGAGGCGGCACCGCGCCAGGGCGGCGCCGGGAAAACCGCGACAGCGTCGCCGGAAGGTAGCGAGGTGTCGGTCGCCCCGGTGGCGAGCGGCGAGGTCCGCGGCAAAGTGAGCGCCGCGGGAAGCCTCGGAGAAAACAGAGCCGATGGTCTCGTCGTCGTGCTCCGCGCGCGCGCCGACATGCCGGACTTGAGCTCGGAGGTCGATGACGACGGTGGATTTTTTTTCGGCCCGATTCCCCCGGGCCGCTACGAGCTGTCCGTCGTGCGGGAGTATGAGTCGCTTGCGGACGAGCGGGTGGTCGACGTCCAAAACGAAGAGACTGCCGAGGTCGTGGTCGATATCTCGCGCGCTCGCGAGTAACGCGCCCGCGGTTCTCTGTACGTGCCTGTGGGGATGGTGCGCCTGCACCGAGTGTCGAAGCCGCACCGGCGGGAATGCCGAGGCGCCCAAGGTTGTCTTACGCGATAGCGCTCGGCCCGCGGGGCTCCGGACTCGGGCGCCGGGCCGAGGGCTCGATTCGAAGCCCCTGCCCCGACAGCGACCTTTCGCTTGATCGAACGAATGTTTAGCGCTAGTAAACAAGGATTCAATGGTCGCGAAGGCTGGACGCATAGGGGACAAGCGCCGCGGGCCCCCGCGCTCGCAGGAAGATGTGCTGAGTGCTGCCGCGCGCGCGTTTTCCAGGCGGGGCTACTTGGCCACGACGATGCGCGACGTCGCGAGCGAGCTCGGCGTAACCCCGGGCGCGCTGTACTCGTATTTCGACTCGAAAGAGAGTCTTTTCGGCGCGGTGGCCGAGCGCATGCGAAACCGCCTGCTCGATGCGATCGAGGCCCCGATGCCCGCGGGGTTGAGTCTCGAGCACGAGGTGGAGCTTTTGCTCCTCAGGCTGTTCGAGCTCACCGAGCGCTACCGCGGTGAGCTCGCCGCCTTCATCGACGCACCGGCCCTCGGCGTGGCCGATCGTCCGGGCGCGCGGATGCGCGGTTTCGAGCTCGTCCGGGGGCGGATCACCGAGTGGTTCTGTCAGCCCAAGCGGCGCGCCGCGCTCACCTGTGATCCCGCCATCGCCGCGACGACGTTTACGGGCATGGCGATCGCCGTGATGCGTGTCCGGGTCATGCACGACGACAGCGATCCGCTCGTTCCACTGGCGCCGGTCGTGCGCGCTTTGTTCGTCCGCGGCGCGACCGGCGACGCAGACGGCGGAGGTGATTTATGAGCCAGCCGGGCGCTGGCGGACCAGACCCCGAGGCCGGCGACATGGGGCCGGCCGAACGCGCGGACGCCGCCGGTGCGCGCCCCGTGGGGCCTGAGCCGAGCGAAGCCGAAAATCTAGCCGGCGGAGCCGCGGAGTCGGCCCGCGGGCCCGCCGCGCCCCGGCCGGGGCGCCTGAGGTGGGCGGTGCTCGCCGGGCTCGCGGCCGCCGTGATTCTGCTCTTCGTATGGAGCCCAGGTGGCGACGGCGGCGGGCCGGACGACCGCGGCGACGGAGAGCGCGCCTCCACGGTCTCCGCCGGGGTCGTCGAGCGGGACGCGTTCGCCGAGCGCTCCACCTACCCGGGCGAGCTCACGGCGGACCGCGCGGATCTCGCGAGCAAGATCGGCGGTCGCGTCACGGAGGTGGCGGTGCGGACCGGCGACGAGGTCGAGCGCGGCGAGGTGGTCGCGCGCCTCGACGCCCGCCAACTCCGCGCTCAGCGCGAGGAGGCGAGCGCCCAGGTGGAGGCGGCCTCGTCCGCCGAGCGGCGCACGCGGGTGCAGCTCGAGGCGGCAGAGCGGGATCTCGAGCGGAACGAGCGGCTCGCCGAGCGAGACGTGATAAGCCAGCAAGACGTGGACGACGTGCGAGATCGCGTCGCCTCGCTCCGCGAGGACCTGCAGGGCGCGGCCGCCGAGCGGGCGCAGGCGCGCGCCCGCGTGAACTCGCTCGCCGCGGAGATCAGCGAATCGGCGATCGAGGCGCCGTTTTCGGGAACGGTGAGCGAGCGCTACGTGGATCCCGGTGACTTCGTGCAGTCGGGGGCGCGCGTGGTTCGGCTCGTGTCGGGCAGCCCGCTGCGCGTGGTGTTCGAAGTGCCCGAGCGCGACGTCGGCGCTTTCGGCAAGGACGCCCCGTTCGATGTGCGGGCGCCGCCGACGCGAGGGGAGACGTTCCGCGGCCGCGTAACCGGCGCCGCGCGAGAGATCGTGCGCGAAAAGCGGATCGCGCGGGTCGAAGGGGCGATCGACGAAGCGCCAGATTCTTGGCTCCCGGGCATGTACGCCGAAGTGATCACGCCCAAGCGCGCGATGGACGACGCCCTCGTCATCCCGGACACCGCGCTGCTCTCGCGCCTGCGGCCCGACGGGGAGCTCCGGCACGGGGTGTTTCGGCCGGTGGACGGCGAGGCACAGTGGGTACCGGTGACTGTGCTTGGCGAGCAGGACGATCGCGTGGCCGTGGACGCAGACTTGGAGGCCGGCGATCGCGTGCTGGTAAGCGGCCACCGCGAGCTCGGGGACGGCCAGTCGATCTCGCTCGTTGGCGAAGACGACGACGATCCGGAGGCCTCCAGCGGCGCGGGGCAGGCCGGCGCCCCGGGGGAGGGGCCGGTGGCGGGCGAGGAAGAGCGGCACGGCGACGATGGCGCCGACGGCGAGGGAGGCGCATGAGACTCACCGAGACCGCGGTGCGCCGGCCCGTGGGGACGGGCATCTTCTTCGCCGCTGCCATCTTGCTCGGGCTGGTGTCGGTCAACCGGTTGGCCGTAGACCTTTTGCCCGAGATCGACTTTCCTCGGATCTCGATCACGACGCAGTACGACGGCGTCGGCCCCGAGGAGATGGAGACGCTCGTCACCCGTCCCATCGAGCAGACCGTGTCGACGGTCGATGGGCTGGAGGAGATCAATGCCGTCTCGTCCGAGGGACTGAGCCGCGTCAGCCTCCGGTTCGCGTGGGGGACGAACCTCGACACGGCCGTCAACGACGTCCGCTCCTACCTCGATCGCGTCGCGAACAACCTCCCCGACGACGCCGACAACCCGGTCATCTACAAGTTCGACCTCGCGGCGATGCCCGTGGCCACGGTTGGCCTGAGCGGGCCGGGCGATCCCCGTCAGCTGCGCCACATGGCGGACGAGACCGTGAGCGAGCGCCTCGAGCGCGTGCCGGGCGTCGCCAGCGCCGGCGTGCGCGGCGGACGAGAGCGCGAAATCCGCGTCGAGCTCGACGTCTCACAGCTCACCTCGCTCGGCGTGACCTCGGGGCAGGTGAGCGAGGCGCTGTCTCGGGACAACCGCAACGTGTCCGCGGGCGAGATGATGGGCAGCGGGCGCGAGGTGCTCGTGAGAACCGTGGGCGAGTGGGAGTCCCCCGCCGAGATCGAGAATGTCCTCGTCACGGTCAAAGACGGGCGGCCCGTGTACGTGCGCGATGTGGGCGAGGTGCTCGATACCTTCAGCCGGGTCAGGAGCGAAACCTGGGTAAACGGTGAGCCGGGGGTCACGCTGCGGGTGTCGAAGCAGAACGAGGCGAACACGATCGAGGTCGTCGAGGGCGTGAAGGCGGAGGTGGAGCGCTTAAACCGCGACTACGAGGGGCAGCTCCGCGCAGACATCCTGTTCGACTCGTCCGGCTTCATCGAAGACTCGGTGACGAACGTGCAGGCCTCGGCCGTCTACGGCGCCGGTCTCGCCATCATCGTGCTCTTCCTGTTCCTCCGCAATCTTCGGGCCACGGCGATCATCGCGCTCGCCATCCCGCTCAGCGTGGTTTCCACGTTCGCGCTCATGTACTTCGCCGGCTACACGCTGAACGTCATCTCGTTCGGCGGCCTGGCGCTGGGCATCGGGATGCTCGTGGATAACGCGATCGTCATCCTCGAGAGCATCTACACCAAGCGCGAGCAGGGGAAAAAGCGAGCCGCCGCCGCGATCGAGGGAACCCGCGAGGTCGGCACCGCCGTGGTCGCGGGCACCGTCACCACCATCGCGGTGTTCGCGCCGGTGCTGTTCGTCGGCGACTTCGCCGGGGTGTTTTTCGGGGAGATGGCGGCGGTGGTGGCGTTCGCGCTGCTCTGCTCGCTCGTCGTCGCCCTCACGCTGATCCCCTCGCTCGCGGCGCGCTTCATCGCGATCCGCCGGGATGGGGGGCTCGGCCAGCGGGGCGTCGTCGCGGGCCTGCGGAGCGCGGGGGCTGCGCTCGGCCGAGGCGCGGCGGTGGTGGAGCGGGGCTATCGGCGCGTGATCGAGGGAGCGCTCCGCACGCCGTGGTTCGTCGTCGGATGCGCCATCCTCCTTCTCGTCGCGAGCCTGCGCCTTCTTCCCGCGGTGGGCTTCGAGCTCATGCCGGAGACCGACGAGGGTCGCATCAACATCGACGTCGAGATGCCCGTGGGCACGCCGCTTCCGGAGACGACCGAGGTCGTCAAACAGTACGAGGCGCTCGTCCACGAAGTCGCGGACGAAGGCGAGATCGAAAACATCCTCAGCTCGGCCGGGCCCCGTAACTGGTGGCGGCCCGGCGGGACCCACGAGGGGAGCCTCCGGGTGAACTTCGTGCCGGTAGACGAGCGCGATCGGGGGCTCGACCAGTTTATGAGCGACCTTCGCGAGGTGAAGCCCGACATCCCGGGCGCCTCGATCCGCATGCGCAAGAGCTCGTCGAACATGCTCATGCGCATGATGCGCGGCGGCTCTCAAGACGGGGAGCGGCTCGCGGTGGAGATCCGCGGGCACGATCTCGACACCGCCGCCGCCCTGTCGGCGCAGGTCGAGGAGTCGATGGAGGACATGGAAGGGGTGACCGGGATCCGCGTAGACCGGGAGGAGGGGCTCGAGGAGCGAGCGGTCCGCGTGTCGGCGGAGCGCGCGGCCGACCTGGGGCTGAGCCGGTCCGAGGTCGCGGATACGGTGGAGAGCTATGTTCTTGGCCGCGTGGCGACCAGGCTCCGCGAGCGCGGCGACGAGTACGACGTGCGCGTGCAGCTCCGCGAGGAAGATCGTTTGGACATTCGGCAGCTGGGCGCGCTGCCCATCATGACGAGCGACGGTCGCGCCGTTCCGTTGTCCTCGGTGGCGGAGTTTCGCGGGAGAGAAGGGCCCACGTCGATCTCGCGCGAGGCGCAGCAGCGGGTGGTGCGGGTTTACGGGGGGCTCACCGACCGCGCGCTCAGTGAGGCGGTCTCGGAGCTGCGCACCGCGCTCGATGGGATCGAGAGGCCCGAGGGCTTCACCCTCGCGATCGCGGGAGAATACGAGGAGCAGCAGGAGACCTTCGGCGGCCTGATCGTGGGCATCATCCTGGCGATCCTCCTCGTGTACGCGGTGATGGCCGTGCAGTTCGAATCGCTGCGCCACCCGCTCGTGATCATGGTCGCCATCCCCTTCGGTTTCATCGGCGTGGTGCTGTCGCTCGTGGTCACCGGCACCACGTTCAACATGAACTCCTTCCTGGGCGCGATCGTGCTCGTAGGCATCGCGGTCAACAACGCGATCGTCCTCGTGCACTACACGAACGTGCTCCGGCGCGAGCACGGGCTCGAGCTCAAACACGCGGTGGTCACGGCAGCGAACCGCCGGCTTCGGCCGATCCTCATGACGACGCTCACGACGGCGCTCGCGATGTTGCCGCTGGCGCTCGGCCTCGGGGCGGGCAGTGAGATCCAGGCGCCGCTCGCGCGGGTGGTGGTGGGCGGCCTTTTGGCCTCCACGCTGGTCACCCTGGTCCTCGTGCCCACGCTGTACTACTTGATGGAGCGGGGCCGGCCCGACATCCGGCTCGAGGACGAAGATCGCGACTAGTTAGTTTTTCTACTCGTCGCGCTCGCTGCCGAGGATTGGCGTGCGCTCGCCGGCCTTGTTGTGCTGCCAGCCGTAAACGAGACCCGCCACGCCGCTGATTCCCATGGCGAAGGGGAGGATCGGAAGCAGCAGGAACGTCGGGATGAGGGCGAGGATCACGAGGTAGGCCGCGGACGCGGGGATGGCCTCGCGCCACGCTCCGGCGTAGAGCCAACCGAGCGGGCCGAGGAACAGCGAAAGCCCCGTGGACAGAAGGAGCGACTTGTCGCCCGGGGGCCGCTTTCCCTCGAGCTCGCGGCGGGCCGCCCCGGCGACCTGTAGCGCGTTTTGTCGGCCGAACGTATCTTGGAGGCGGGCGAGCGCCTGCTGCTTGTGCTTTTCGAAGTCACTGCCCGCAGAGGTGTTGGACTCGGCCTCTTTCGATCGGCGAGCGCGCCCCCCCTCGCGCTTGGCGCCCCGCCGGGAGGTTTTGTCTGCGCCGCGAGTTTCGGCCGTGAGCGCCGAGAGCTTGTGCGCCTCGGCGAACGTCGCCGGGGCGCCGGGTGGTCGCTCGGCGCCAGGTACCGTGTAGACGAGCTCGCCGTCGGCGTTGCTGTCGAGCTCGACGACACCGTCGGCGACGAGCTCGTCGAGCCAGCGGCTGAGCTTTCGCCGCGGCGCGCCGCTGTGGTACTGAAGCGCCGCCCGCGTCATGGGGATGCGCGTCGTCATCCACAGGTCGAGCACGCGCTTCTCGAATTCGTGCTGCTTCACGGTGCCGGGAGTATGGCACGAGGTGGCGGGCCGGGGAATCGGGAACGCCGCGTCGCCGGGCGAGGGTCGTCGGCGCGCGCGCCGGCCGGGCTGCCGCATAAACTCGTCGACTGGCGGGGCGGGCGAGCGATTGGCGCGTTTTACTCACCCATGCCGCCCCGCCGGTTCCATCGCCGAGTGCGCCTAGGTGCGAATCACGCGGCGGAGGGGTGGTGCGGCCCGCGGCCGGGGCCGCCTCGGGGCTGGCCGATCGCCGACAGGGAGCGCACGACCTCGCGCGCGTCCACGCCGTCCGTGCGACCGGTCGCCGCGCCCCGCGTGATGTCGTTCATCGACAAAAATCCGATCGGGCGGTTTTGGTCATCGACGATCGGGATTCGCCGAACCTGTCTCTCGGCCATCATGCGATCGGCCGTGTCCACGGTGTCGCTCGGCCGGCAGGTGACGACCCCTTTCGTCATGATGTCGCTTACGGGAATCTCCTGCGGGGCCTTGCCCTGGGTATAGGCGGCCATCGCGATGTCGCGATCCGTGACCACGCCTGCGACGCGCCCCTCGTCGTCGGTGACGGGCAGACAGCCGATATCCTGTTCCCACATCTGTCTCGCCGCGGCGTGCGACATCTCGTGCATGCTGCAGCTGATCACGGAGTCGGTCATGAGCTCTGCGATGCGCATGTGTCTCTCCTGGCTAGCGTGAGTAAATCCCCTGTGGGATGCGGGCGCCTGCTAGGCAGGTTCAGCAGGGATGCGGGCGCCTGCTAGGCAGGTTCAGCGAGGGCCGGCCCTCTCGGCCGGGGGCGCAGCCCGATCGACATGGCTTGCCGGTTGCTTCGCGGACAGCTAGCGGCGGAGCGACGGCTTGTGCGCTCGGCCCGACTCGAAAGGAAGGTTCATTATGTGGCAAAGCAGGCTCATCGCATGGCTAGCGCCGATTGCCGCGCTCGTATTCGTATTCGCGCCGCGCGCCGAAGCCCAGGAGATGCCGCCGGAGCACGACATGCCGCCGGAGCACGAGATGCCGCCGGAGCAGGACATGCCACCGGAGGAGGCTCCCCCGATGGACCCGGAGATGCCGGAGATCGAGGATCCCCACCCGCTCGTGGTCATGCACGCGATCAACCAGATTCAGTCTCAGCTCGGGCTGATGGGCATCAACGAGGCCTCGGACGACGACGTTCGCTCGTTTGCCGAGGAGCTCACCGAACAGCACGATGAGCTCGATCGCGAGCTCCTGGGCACCGCGAACGACCTCGACATCGAGGTCGCCGGCACTGGCGCGGTGCGCATCGCGATGGAAATGCAGCTTCAAGAGTACGAGCCGCAGCTTCAGACGCTGATGCAGGCCCCAGGCGAGGAGTTCGACGACGCATTCCTCGACATGGTCAACCAAAGCCAAGCTGACGCGATCGAGGCCGTGGAGGCGCTGCGCGACGAGGTGGAAGAAGATGAAGTCGAAGCGCTGCTGGAGCAGTCGCTCGAGCGATACCAGGCGCACCAACAGCGGGCCCAAGAGCTCGCTGAATAATAGGAGATCCTGTGGCGGTTGGTGGCGTCCGATGGCGGCGTCGCTGCGGTGCGCGCGGCCTCCGCGAAAAGCGCTGGCGATGGGCTGAAATGCGAGCTATGGGGAATCGCATGTTGGGTTGGAAGCGGAGGCGCCGTCGCCGCCTTCGCGCGAGGCCGCTCCCCGACGCGTGGGGCGACATTCTGAGCCGCCGCGTCGCGTGCTGGGACACGCTGGACGAGGCGGACCGCCGCGAGCTCGCGGGGCACATGCAAGTGTTCTTGCACGAAAAGCGCTTCGAAGGATGCGGCGGGTTGAGGATCACGGACGAGATACGAGTGACGATCGCCGCCCAGGCCTGTTTGCTCCTCCTTCACCGGGCGACGGACTACTTTCCGGGTGTGGTGGCGATCGTGGTTTACCCGAGCGTGTATTGGGCGCCCCGCGCTCAGCCCGCCTCCGTCGGCGTCGTGGATCAGCGGCAAGAGGTGCGAGAAGGCGAGTCGTGGGCGCGGGGCGCCGTGGTTTTGGCTTGGGATCGCGTTCGGCGTGACGCGGAAGACGCGCACGGGGGCCATAACGTCGCCCTCCACGAGTTCGCGCATCAGCTCGACCTCGAGTCGGGAGCGGCCGACGGCGCGCCGGTGCTCGCGGGGCGGGGCCACAGGCAGGCGTGGGCCCGCGCGTTTTCCCGCGCCTATGCCGACGACAGGGAGGCGCTCGCTGCGGGGCGGCACACGTTCTTGGGCGCCTACGCCGCCACGAGCCCGGCGGAATTTTTTGCCGTGGCCACCGAGGCGTTCTTCGAGCAGCCACGCGTGCTTTGCGCGCACCATCCGGCCCTGTACGGCCAGCTCGCCGCCTACTTTCTACAGGAGCCGTCTCACCGAGAATCCCTCGAAGTTCGCGAGCCGACGGGCGAGCGGGATTTCTGGACGATCTCGGTGGAGCCTTACGGCGCCTACCCGATCGTGTGACGGGCGCTCTAGTGGTTCGGCGGCGCGGCGAGCGCACGGGTGCGCGCCTCGATGGCGCGCTCAGGGGTGTTGGTCATGACGCCGTCGGCCCCGAGGGCGAACAGGCGTTCGATCTCATCCGGGTCGTCGACCGTCCAATAATGCACCGCGAGCCCGTGGCGCCGGGCGAATGTGAGAAAGCGACGCGACGTCAGATCGAGCGTCATGGGGCCCTTGCCCGCGGACGGCGGGATCTGAAGCGCCTCGAAGTCGGGGCGGCAGGGCATGCGCACGACGAAGCAAGCGTAAAATCGGACGGCCTCACCGGTGGCCGCGCTCGTGGCGACGCGCCCGCCCGCGGCGTCGCGGAACGCGCGCAACGCGCTGCCGTGAAAGCTGGCCACGAGCACGCGATCGTGCGCTTCGAACCGGTCGATGAGCGCGGCCACGGATTCGGCCAACGCGTCGTCGTCGTCCTTGAGCTCGGCGTTCAGGCGCGCGCCGTCGTAGCGCCGGAGGGCGTCTTCGAAGGTGAGAAGGAGCGCTCCCGGGTCGCGGTCGATGTCAGTTCTCGACAGCGCTTCGCGGAGCTCGGCGAGCGTGTTGTCGGCGATGGTGAGCGGCACCCCGAGCGCGCGGTCGAGATCGGCGTCGTGGGCCACGACCGGCACGCCGTCGCCGGTGAGCCGGAGATCGAGCTCGAGCACGTCGGCTCCGACCCGCAGGGCTTCATCGAAGGCCGACTGCGTATTTTCGAGCTCGCGCGCGGACGCGCCGCGGTGTGCGAAGATCATGGGCTCGGGCGCGTCGAAAAAGGGCCGCTCGGGCACTCGCTCGTAGTCGCGCAGGCTCCGAACGACGAGAACGGCGACCGTAAACGCGGCCGCTACAGCGAGCAGGTACCAAAGTCCCCGCCGCCATCGCTTGGCGGGTCGGCGCCGCGACATGAGGCTTTTTAACCCGGAATCTAGGTTTACGACTAGATGGTCGAGGAGCGTTGGGCCGACGCCGAACCGCGTCCATGAAACGGGCGCTCGTAGCCTGCGCGCTCGCGCGGGGCCGGGCGGCACCTGGCCTGCGGCGATGCTCCGTCACCACTTGCGCCCTCGCCGTGGGCGTGGCGCCGCGCGATTCCGTCACGCCGCGTGACCCTCGATCGCCCCCTCGCGCGGTCGCACCGGGGCGGCGGCTACACGCGGAGGGCGGCGCGCAGGATCAGGATGCGGCGAGCGAAGCCGCCGTCACGACCGAACAGATCGTCTAGCCTGAATTCTCCGCCGAGGTCGAGGCGGTGGTTGAGCGCGAAGGTGGCGCCGACACCGAGCGGAATTTCATAGCTGTCGCCGAAGTCGCGGAGGCTCTCGCGAAGGCCGCTCGTCGCGAAGATGTTGGTCTGCGGCTGCGCTTGAAATTGCAAGGACACCGGTACGCGGAGGACTTCGCGCGTCGGTACGGTGAGATCCTCGGTATCGTTCGAGCGACCGAGCAGTCCGAGGTATAGGTTGGGTTCGAGGACGAACGCGATCTTGCCGCCGCGGATCCGGGTGACGGATCCCGCGTGCACGCCTGCGGTAAACGGGCTGAAGCGCGGCGCGTCGATGCCGCCCGAAAACGCCATTTGCACGTTGCCCCCGCGCATGAAGCTATAGACGACCTCCGCCCCCGCGTCGTGATAGGCGGTGGGGCACCCGCTCTCCTCTCCGGGGGTGAGGCAGACGCCGACTCGATGGGTAAAGCCCACCGTGAGGTGGCGATCGATGCCTACGTAGACGTCGGGCGCGAGCGAGATGGGCTCGCCGACGGCGTCTTCTGAGAGGCTCGCGCGAAACGTGTCGCCGCGCAGTTCGAGCATGCCCGACGCGAGGGTGAGGGGACGCTCGTTGACCGGCAGGGGCCAGGTGTCGGCCGTAGGGGGGAGTAGGGTGGTGTCGGCGCGGGACACCGGCGCCGTCATCGCGACGGCGACGAGGCTGAGTACGAATAAGCGAAGCGTGCCCATGGTAGCTCCTTTTTTCCCGCACGTTCGGTGGCCCGCGATCTCGCCTCGGTGGGGTCGGCGGGGTCGGCGGGGCGACTTTCACGATGTCCACACGACTTCGGTTCAAGGTATCACGGCCGCACCCGCCGCGGGCCAGAAGCTCGGCGGCCCTTCGCCGCGCCTCGGCGACGCGCCGGCGCGCCGTGGCGGCGCAGTGTAGGACGCGGTATGGTCATCTCGCGGTGGCACCGGAACGACGTACGCTGCGAACCAGCCCGGGATCGGGGGCCGTACAGCCGGTGAGAGAGTTCGGCGCGGCCCGAAGCGACCAGATCTACCGGGCGATGTTCGAAACGAACACCGCCATCAAGCTGCTCATCGAGCCGCAGAGCGGGCGCATCGTCGACGCCAACACGGCGGCCGTAGAGTTTTATGGCTGGCCGCGCGATGTGCTGCGCAGCATGCGCATCACCGACATCAACACGCTGAGCCAGGCCGAGGTCGAGGCCGAGCTGCAAAACGCCCGGACCGGGCGACGGAAATACTTCCGCTTCCGCCACCGGACGGCCGGCGGCGAGATCCGCCACGTCGAGGTCCACAGCGGACCGATCGAGGTGGGAGCGCAGGAGTTTCTGTTTTCGATCGTCCACGACGTGACGGAGCGCGATCGGCTGGAAGAGCAGCTTCAGCAGTCGCAGCGCCTCGAGGGCATCGGCCGGCTCGCCGGCGGCGTCGCCCACGACTTCAACAACCTGCTCACGGTGATGCTCACGACGGCCGGCGCCATGGCTCGGTACGTGGGCGACGATCCCGACCTACGCGGCTACGTGGAGGACCTGATGAGCGCTGCGCAGCGGGCGGCGGCGCTTACGCGAGAGCTTTTGGCGTTCAGTCGTCGCCAGGTGATGCAGCCGCGCTCGGTGCAGCTAAACGAGGTCATCTCCGAAATGGAGGGCCTCTTGCGGCGCACGCTCGGGCATCCGATCGACCTGCGGGTCGAGCCCGCGCGCGGGCTTCCCCTCGTTTATGCCGATCCGAGTCGCATCGACCAGGTCATCATGAACCTGGTGTTGAATGCGCGCGACGCGATGCCCTCCGGTGGTCGGTTGACACTCCGCACGGCCGCCGTCGATCTGGACGAGGACAATGTCGCGCTGCTCTCCGCAGGGAAGTGGGTGACGCTGTCGGTCTCGGACACCGGTTCCGGTATGGACGAGACGACCCGAGCGAAGCTCTTCGAGCCGTTTTTCAGCGGAAAGCCGGGCGGCCAGGGAACCGGCCTGGGGCTCTCCACCGCCTACGGGATCGTCAAGCAGTCGGGCGGGAACATCACCGTGACGACCGAACCGGGCGATGGCAGCGAGTTCGTGGTCTACCTACCGCCCACCACTGACGCCCCGGCGGTCCCGGCCGACGCTGGCGCCGAAACGCGAGCTGCTGCGACGGGCGACGGCACGGTGCTCGTCGCGGAGGACATGGACGAGGTGCGGGCGGCGCTCGCGGGCGTGCTTCGCCGGGCAGGCTTCCAGGTGTTGGAGGCGGCCTCTGCGGCCGAGGCGCTGGACTTGTCGGACTCGGAGATCGCTTCGCTCGACGCGGTGGTGACCGACGTCGTGATGTCGGGCAGCTCGGGGATCGATTTGGCGGCGACCTTGCTGGAGGAGAGGCCGGGGCTGCCGGTCCTCCTGATCACCGGCGATGTCCGAAACCACGACCTGGAGCGGCGTCCCCCGGGCGCCCGCCTCCTTCAAAAGCCGTTCGAAGGCGACGAACTGGTCCGCGTCGTGCTCGAACTCCTCGACGCGAAGAGGTGAGCGGGCGCCGAGCGGCGTCACTCGGCCGGGCGTGTGGCCCCGCGCGGCGCTCCGCCAAATCCGCGCGGCGCGGAGCGCGATCGTCGCCCACCAGGGCGGCTCACTGATCCGATGACGAGTCTTCGCTCTTGTCCTTGAGCTTGGACATCAGCACGTCGCCGAGTCGGATGCGACCGTCAGTTTGAAAATCTGGCTGCGGCTTGTCCCGGCCGCTGCGGCCGCGTCCCCGGCGCCGCCCCTGGCCTTGCTGCTTCGGCGCCCCCTGACCCTGCTTTTGCCCCTGTTGTTTTTGTCCCGGGTGGGGCTTTCGCTGCTTGCTCTCCTGGGCGCCGTCGGGTTTTGGGCCGTCGGCTCTCTGACCGCCTGGCCCGCGCCCGGCTCGGTTGTCGGCCCCGCCGCGCCGCCCGCGAGCGCCGCCCTCGCGCCCACGATCTTTGTTCTGCTTCGCCTGCGGCCGCGGCAACGAGCGCCTCAGGCCGTGCAGGCGATCGCGCGTGGCGTGGATGTGGCGGCGGACTTTCGGCGCGTCTTCACGGAGGGCCGCGCGGAGGAGCTCTTCCGCCTCGCCTAGGAGCTTGTGCGCAGCAGCGTGATCGTCGTCCTTGCGGGTCTCTGCGCGGTCTACGAGGAGCTGGGCGACGTTGTGCAAAAGCAGTGCGCTCTGCGGCACCGCCTCGAGTCCGCGCCTGTAGGTCGCCTCCGCCTTCGCCGAGTCGCGCTCTGCCTCTTTGTACCAAGTGCCGCGCGCGTTCCAGGTAAACTCGGTGTCGTCGATCTCCGCAGCGCGCTCCCACTCGGCCTCGCTGCGCTCGCGGTCGTCGAACCAGTAGGCCTGCGCGAGCAAAGAGCGGTAGAACGGATCGCGGCCTAGGCGGCCCTCGAGCTGCGGTAGGAGCTCGGCGAGCCGCGACGAGAACGCGGGGGCCCCGCGGATGTCTTTGAGGTCGAACATCAGCACCGCGAACCCGAGGCGCACCAAATGGAGAAGCCGGCTCGGCTCCTCGGCGCCGATGGTGTCATCGGAGGCGGCCGCGAACGCCTCCAAGGCTTCGGTGGTGGCGCTGAGCGCTTCGTCAGTGTTGCCGCTCCGCCGGGCCGCGTGGGCTCGAACGAAGTAAAACTCGACCCCGGGCCGCTCGCCGTCGAGACCGAGGCGAACCACCTGCTCGCCGATGTCACCGCAGCCTACTTTGTAGGCGAGCTCGGCCACCGGCGGTCCGATCTCCGGATACTGGGTGCAAAGCTCCACGAGCTTGCGAAGCTCGGGGCGCGGATCGCCACGCGTCGCCTCCATGTCCAGGGCCTCCGAGTTACCGTGATGCACAGACACGCCTCCGTTCTAGCGTCTACGGAGGACTTTGGCGAGGCCCCTTGGCCAGAGCTGCGGTCGGGTTTGGGTTTTTCTCGAGTACTGGGCGCGAGCGCGTCCGAGCCGGCGGCGGGGTGACCGGACGGAGTCCGAATGAATGTTCATTCACGATGAGCAAGATTGCGAAATCACCCGGACCGGCGCGCGCGCTCATCCCGGCACGAATCCGGTTGCTCGAGTTGCTCGAGATCCGAGGCAACGCTCTTCCACGGCGGTTCGGACGACACGCGTGGGACTGGGTGTCCTGCGCGAAACGGGTGTCGGGCGGGCGAGGTCGCCGAGCGGGCGGGGTCGCGTCGGGGGCCCGGAGCCTCCCACCGGCCGCCGCCACCGCTCGACGCCCGCCGCCGCCGGCAATCTCGATGAGGCTTATTTGTTAGCATGGGCCGGCGCGAGGTCCGCGCAGGCAATCGCACGCGAAGGGAGCGCATATGGCCAAGCAGGACGGAAAGCACGTGGTCGAAAACAAACCGCCCAGCGGCAACGAGGTGGGTGGCAGCATCGAGATGTCCACTGATGTCGTCGCGACGGTGGCGGCCCTGGCGGCTCGGGACGTTCCCGGCATTCACGCGCTGGGCAAGTCGCGGCTCATCGCGCTCCGCGGCGACCAAAAGCGCGGGGTCGCTGCCGAGGTGGGCAAAGAAGAGGCAGCCATCGACGTGGAGGTCATCATCGAGCACGGCGTGGACATTCGCGAAGTGGGCGGCCAGCTTCGGCGACGCATCGCCGAGGAGGTGGACAAGATGACCGGGCGCAAAGTCGTGGAGGTGAACATCGACATCGTGGATGTCCACCTGCCCGGTGAGGACAAGGGCGCCGAGGTCGACACGGCGCGCGTCAGGTAATATGCCGGGCCGGCGCCCGCGACCGCGGCGTCCGCGCGAGGTGCCGCCCGGCGGGCGCCGCCCGTTACGACGCCGCCTCGCGCGCCGGCGGATCGCCCAGGCGGGCGAGGTGATCGTCCAGGGCTCCGAGCAGTTCGCGGTTTCCGTCTTGCTGGTAGCGCGAAAGTCGCTCGTCACAGCCCGGGATCGCGTCTAGGAACGCGCTCAGCGCGGGGCCGTCGATCGAGCTCGCCGCGTGCCCGTAGCCCTCGCGCTCGAGGTAGCGGGCGTTCAAGATCTGCTCGAACTGGCCGCGGATGGGGACAGATAGCATCGGCTTGCGCAGGTAGACGGCTTCGCTCATCAGGGTGAAGCCGCCCTGTCCGACGACGCCGCGCGCCGAGGCCAAATCCTCGATGAATTGGGCTTCGTCGAACGGGCGGAACCGCAGGTTTCGATCGATCTGTTCGCGCTCTACCTTGCGCAGGCCGTAGATCCGGCACTCCACGCCGCTCGCCCGTAAGGTCTCGGCCAGGCGCTCGAAGCCGGCGATGTTTTGGTACACGAGCAGGTGGTCGCCTCGCGTCGGCGAGGCGCGCAGAATTTCGGGGCGAAGGATCGGGGGCACCAGGGTGGTGCGCGGTTTCAAAGACAGCGGCCGGAAGAAGGTCGTGACGAAGTAGTGGTCGCAGAACGGCAGCTTCGCCTTGATCAAGGCCCGCGCCAGCTCGAAGGGCACGCGCTCGCCCTGGATCACCTCCGGCGGGTGGGTCCCCCGGTTGATGATCTGCATGTTGTCCACCGAGAGCACGGGGAGCCGGTGTGTCTTGGCGTAGTAGTAGGTCCAAGACTCGAAGTCGCTGATCACCACCTCGGGCTCGAAGTCGTCGATGAGCCGGAAGTAGGCCGCCACGTTGCGGGGCACGCCGAGCGCGCCCTTGAGGGCGTTCGACCACAGCGTCTTGCCGCGGCGCATGCGGTTTTCCTCGGTGACGATGTGAAAGCCGTGGATGCGGTTGATGCCGGCGAAACGGCGCCGGAGGTAGTCGACCGCGCGTCCGGAGGCCATCACCTCGACCTCGTGCCCTCGCTCCACGAGGTGATCGAGCACCACGCGCGATCGCATGGCGTGCCCCATCCCCTCGCCGACCACACCGTAGAGAATTCGCATGGCGGGGAGTGTGACCCACGAGGCGCGCGCGCGAAAACCCGGTGGGTGAGCTTTCCCCGCGCGGGCACTTCGGCGACGCTTTCCCCGTGAGACGTTCGGCCGGCGCCCCGCGGGCCACCACGCCCTGGCGACGCTATCTGTGGAGCGAGTTCGTCCCGCTGCCCGAGCTCGCGAGCCCCGCTCTTTTATCCACGCTCGCCGCGCGCGGGATCGGGCTGCGTGCCGCCGTCTACCCGGACGACCTGGGAAAGGTCGCCTCGGTTCGGCGCGCGTTCGACCGCGCGGGCGTGGAGCTCGGTCTTTGGCCGCTTTTGCGCGACCGAGACGGCCGCTGGGGGAGCTGCGATAACGCCGAGGCGTTCTCGGCGCACGCGCTGGACGCCGCGCGCGCGGCGGGGGAGCCGGCCCCGGCCATGGTGCTGGACCTCGAACCTCCCATCGGCCGCGTCCGCGCAGCCCTTCGGGGTCGCCTCGCCGGGCCGCGGGGATCGGGCGCCCGCTGGCCCCACGGCACCCGGGAGCTCGCCGCGCTCGCGAAAGCGCTCCGCAGGCGCGCCGCGCGCGTCGGGCTCGCCGCGATCCCGGCCGTGGTCGCCGACGCCAAGACCGCGGGATGGCAGCGCGCGCTCGGCACCCCGGTTCATTTCCTGCACAGCGACCACGTGAGCGTGATGGCCTACAGCACGCTCCTGGAGGGGTATAGCCGCGGCGCGCTGCGGCGGGTAGACGCCGAACGGCTCCTTTTCTGGCTTTCGGTCTCGGCGCTGCGGCGCTACGGCGCTCGCGCCGGCGTCTCGCTCGGCGTGGTGGGGAGCGGAGCGCTGGGTGACGAAGCCAGTTACCGCCATCCCTCCGAGCTCGCCGAGGACGTGGCCGTGGCGCAGGCGGGGGGCGCCCGCGCGCTCGGGCTCTACGGGCTGGACGGAATCCTGGCCCGCCCCCCTGTCGAGGCGTGGCTCGCGGTCTTTGCCGGCTCAGGCGCCGCCTGCGAACGCGCGCCCCCCGCGCTCACGTGGCGCGCGCGCGCAGTGGCGGCGGCGCTCACCGCCGGCTCGCCGCTTCTGTCGGCGCTGTTTCGCGCCGCGACCCGCGGTTAGGCCGCGCGTCGCCAGCCGCGCGAGCGCGCGGGCGTGCTGCATCTCAGCCGGCGAGCTCGCCCTACGACGAGGCGCCCTTCGAGAGCGAGATCTTGCGCGCCTTGGCGCTCTCGCGCTTCGGCATCGTCACGGTGAGTACGCCGTCTTCGAGCTTCGCCGAGGCGTTATCCACATCGGCCGTGTCCGGAAGGGCGAACGAGCGGGTGAACGAGCCGTAGGAGCGCTCGTAGCGAAAGTACCGCTCGCCTTCCTTGTGCTCCTCCTCCTCGCGCTTTCCGGTCACCGTGCAGGCCTGTCCGGCGCACGAGATCTCGATGTCCTCTTCGCGCACGCCCGGCAGATCCCCCCTGATCACGAAGGCGTCGTCGGTCTCCTTCATCTCGAACTCGGGGATGAAGTCCCCGCCGATTTGTTCGAGATCTCCGTCGGAATCGAAGCGCATGAGGTCGCGCATCATGCGAAACGGATCGAAGGCCGTCGGCGACGGCGGCGTCATGCGCGAACGTCTCGTCAGCATAGCCATGGTTGCCTCCTTTGGGATCGTGGGTCCGAATGCGCTCATACGGTGGACGGCGCGTCACTCAGGCGTCGCCGAGCAGCGCCTCGGGGATGAGGAGCACCGGAACGGGCGCCTGACGAAGAACGGCACCGGTGACGGTTCCGAGCGCCCGCTCGCGTTCGGTGATGCGGGAGTGTGCTCCGAGGACGCAAAGATCGTTTTGCCCGCGCGCGATGTGCTCGAGAAGCTGATGCGCCGGGTCGCCCATCTCGACGTGACACTCGACCGCGACGCTCGGACTGTCGACGCGGTCGGCGAACGCGAACAGGCGCTGGAGCTCGCGAAAACGCGCCTCTTCGGTAGCGGGACTCGCCGCGGGGCGCTCGAGACCCGGGCTCATGCTCTCGCCAGGGAGCTCGCGCGAGAACACATGCAACAGGTCGACGGCGCCGTCGGGCTCAGTGAGGGCGATCGCCGCTCGCGCCGCCAGTGGGGAAAACGCAGCGTGATCCACACCGACCACCGGGCGCCGAAATCCGAGCCCCCGGGGAGCGAAGCGGTCGTGCCCCGCCCGCGTGACCAAAACGGGGCAGGGTGACGAAATTCCCACGCGCATCGGGAGGCGCGATGGCGCGCTCGCGGTCGCGTCTTCGGACTCGGGCTCGGGCGCCGCGAGCACGAGGAGCTCGGCGCCCCACGCCCGCGCCGCCTCCGCGATCTCGCCCTCCTCGTCCTCTGGGTCCTCTGGGGCGATCCGGCGCAGTGCGCTCCCCGGACGACGGCTCAGCCGCGCTGCCATGCGGGAGGCGCTCCGGCCGTGCGGGTTGCTGCCCGCGGCGACGAGGATGCGGCGAACCTCCATGCCGCGGGACGGTGCACTACATGGGCCAAAATCTGGGCGGCTGTAGGTCCCCTCGCTACGTGGCGATTAACGTATTCGTTGAGTTAGATTACTGATTTGGCTTCGAGCGCGTTGGTATCCTGCGGGATCGGAGGATCTTTGCGACCTAAGCCGCGCCCGAGCGGGCGCATCTGGAGATGCTATGCGTGCATTGCGCGATGCTGCGGTGTTAACCGGGTTCGCCGGGGCGTTGTCCCTGGCTTGCGGTAGTGCTGGCGGTTCCGAGCCGCCTGACGCCGGAGGCCCCATCGGAGACGCCGACGAGGTCGACGGCCTCGTTTCGATCGTGGTCGAGCCCCAGGATGAGACGTTCGTCATCGAAGGCGACGACCCAGCCCGCGCCGACTATCAGGCCATAGGCCAGCTCGAAGACGGGGGCGAGGTCGACCTAACCGATCAGGCTCAGTTTTCATTGGACAACCAGGGCGTGGGGAGCTTCGAGGGGGCGAGCTTCACGTCCTCGATCGCGCGGGGCGGTCGGAGCGGGGTGTCGGCGACGGTGGGGAGC
>SLNH01000338.1 GCA_007133195.1 Nannocystineae bacterium
CGCTCCTCGAGCCGGACGCCGGGCGCGCGACCGTGGGCGGGTTCGACGTGGTGCGCGACGCTCACCGCGTTCGCCAACTCATCGGCCTCACGGGGCAGTACGCGTCGGTGGACGAGACCCTCACCGGCCACGAAAACTTGACCATGATAGGCCAGCTATTGGGCCTACCGCGCCGGCCCGCGAAAGACCGGGCCCGCGAGCTTCTGGCTCGGTTTCACCTGGAAGCGGCGGCGGCGCGCGCGGTCAAGACCTACTCCGGTGGCATGCGCCGGCGGCTCGACCTCGCCGCCAGCCTGATCGGCGCGCCCAGCATCCTTTACCTGGACGAGCCCACCACCGGATTGGATCCGCGCAGCCGCAACCAACTGTGGGACATGATCCGCGAGCTCGTGTCCGGCGGCGTGACGGTCCTGCTCACCACGCAGTACCTCGATGAAGCGGATCAGCTGGCCGATCGCATCGCGGTCATCGACGGCGGCCGCGTGGTGGCGGAGGGAACACCCGACGATTTGAAGTCGCGCGTAAGCGACCACGCGCTCGCGCTGCGGCCTGCAGATCCGGCGGACATCTCCCGCGCCACCGAGATCATCGAAGCCGCGGCCCAGGTCACCGCCGAGATCGAAAACACCACCGTCACCGTGCCGGCGAAGGACCGCGCGCTTTTGCCCGCCATCACCAAAGCGCTCGACGAGGCGGGCATCGAGATCGACGAGCTTACGCTCAGAAGCGCCACCCTCGACGAGGTGTTCCTGGCGCTCACCGGACAGCCGACCCAGCCCGGCGAGGGGGACGGCGCAGGCCGCGCCGACTGACCTCGGCCGCGGCACGAACTGAAAGCCGCGCTTTCGCATAGGCGCCCCGCTCCTCCCATGACGCGACTGGATCCCTCGCCCGCGACGCCCATGAAACACCGCGTGAGCCCCGCCCAAGGCCTCAAGCAAACGATGATCCTCGCGCGCCGGACGCTCCTTCAGGTGCGGCACAACCCCTACGAGCTCCTCGACTTCAGCATCCAGCCCATCCTATTTCTGCTCTTGTTCACCTACGTATTCGGCGGCGCCGTCGCCGGTACCGTAGCCGAATATCTGTCCTTCGTATTGCCCGGCATCATCGTGATGAACATGTTTTTCGTCACGGTCTACGTCGGCCTCGGGCTCAATAACGATCTCACGAAGGGCGTCTTCGACCGCTTCCGCGCTCTCCCCATCGCCCGCTGGGCGCCGCTCGCCGGCCGCATCACCGCCGACATGCTCAAGCAGGCGTGGTCGGTGGCCCTGCTGCTCGGCGTGGGTGCCGTCCTCGGCTTTCGCGTGGAAACGAACGCACTCATGGTGATCGCCGCGTTCGCGCTCGTCGTCGGTTTCGCGCTCGCGTTTTCCTGGGTCTCGGTGCTGATCGGCGTCCTCGCCCGCGACGCCGAGCGCGTTCAGGTCTACGGCTACACCGCCCTGTTCCCCATCACGTTCGTAAGCTCCGCCTTCGTCCCCATGGACACCATGCCCGAGGCGCTCCACCCGTTCGTCGCCGCGAATCCCGTGACCACCCTGTCCGACGCCTGCCGGGGCCTGCTCGTCGGCGGACCCGTCGCCGCCCCGGTGGCGTACTCGATCGTCTGGGCGGTCGCCCTCGGCGCGGTGTTCGCCCCCCTGTCGGTTTGGGCGTTCAAGCGCAAGCACCGCAGCTAGTCGCGCGACCCAGGCGCTGCGTTGCCCACGGCGGGCTGCACGAACTGCAGACCGGTGTGCGCGATCGCTGTCACCCGCTGCGCAAATCGGGGCACATGAGCAGGGTTTGCCTGTGGCACATGAGCTGCATTAGGCTCGGAAGGTGGTCTCTCCTCAGCGCGCACAGGCCCTCACTTGTGCGGCGGCGGTCGCCGCCGCGTGCGGCTTGAGCGACGCCGCGCCGACCGATCCCGAGCCGGACGGCGCGATTTCGCCGACCACCGGGGGAGAGCTCGTGGAGGTTTCTCACGAGCGCGCGCTTCGGGGCATGTGGATCCCCACGGTCGACAACATCTTGTTTCCGAGCGAGCCCGGGCTGCCCGAAAACGCGCAGAAGGCCGAGCTGACGGCCCTGCTCGACGCGGCGGCGAAAGCCGGGCTGAACGCGGTGTTCTTTCAGGTGCGCCCGGAGGGCGACGCGCTCTACGAATCCGAAATCGAGCCGTGGAGCCGGTTTCTCACCGGCACGCAGGGCGAGGATCCGGGCTACGATCCGCTGGCGTTTTTGATCGAACAAGCCCGCGAACGCAGCATCGAAGTGCACGCCTGGCTCAATCCCTACCGCGCCAAGGCCGACGCGGAGCGCGAGGCGGCCGCGACCCACGTCGCACACACGATGCCGGAGCACATGCGCGCGTACGGGTCGCTATTGTGGATGGATCCGGGCGCAAAGCAGGTTCGCGATCACACGGTCGCCGTGGTCCGCGACCTCGCCGACCGCTACGCGATCGACGGCGTCCACTTCGACGACTACTTCTATCCCTACCCCAGCGGCGACGAGTTCCCCGACGCCGACACCTACGGCGCCTACCTCGATACGGGCGGCACCATGGACCTCGGCGAGTGGCGCCGCGACAACGTAAACCGCCTCATCCAGCGCGTCTCTGCCGCGCTCGCGGGCGATCATGGCCACGTGCGGTTCGGCGTGAGCCCGTTTGGAATCTACCGGCCCGGCATCCCCGAGGGGATCCGCGGACTCGATCAATACGGCGAGCTGTTCGCAGATCCCGTCGCGTGGATGGAGGAGGGGTGGCTCGACTACCTCGCGCCACAGCTATATTGGCCGTCGAGCCAGCCGGAGCAGGACTACGCCACGCTGCTAGCTTGGTGGAGCCAGATCGCCGGCGAGGGGCGCTACGTGTTCGCCGGCAACTTCGTGAGCATGCTCGCCACCGAAGAGGTTTGGTCGGTAGACGAGTTCCGCCACCAGCTCGACGTGTCCCGCACGCACCGCGGCGACGGTTCGAAGGGAAACATCTTCTATCACGGCCAACCGATCATCGAAGATCGCGCGGACATCGCCACGGTCTTGCGAGACGAATATTACAGCGCGCCCGCGCTCACGCCGCCCGTCGCGGCGATGCGACACGTTCCCGTGGAGCCCCCAAACGTATCGGCCGACGTATCGGCCGACGTATCGCCCGATGTATTGGGCGACGATGGATTTACGGTGGAGCTGTCCCACCCCGAGCCGGGGCCGCTTCGCGCTTGGGTGGTCTACGAACACCGCGGCGGCGAGTACG
>SLNH01000342.1 GCA_007133195.1 Nannocystineae bacterium
GCGCGGCGCTCCCACGCGAGGAGCGCGCTCGTGACCGCCGCCGCGAGCGCGCTCGCGGCCGGCGCCCGCCACCCCAACTCGGCGAGCGCGTCCGGCGGCCAGGCCTCCGCTCCATCTCGCACGGCGCCCAAAGAGAACAAGAGCGCGGCGAGCGCCATCGACAGCGACGCCAAAAACACGACCATGCCGACGAGCGGCGCCGGGCGGGCCTGCGTCGTCACGGGCTCTCCTCGTCTTGGCGCAGGTAATCGCGGCCGAGCCGCGCCACGGCCTCGGGGCTCGCGAGCTCGTGCGGCCCTCTCCTCACGACGGGCGTAACCGAGAAGTTCTCTTCGGGCGGTGGCGAGGGAACGCTCCACTCCAAGGTCGTCGCGGCCCACGGGTCATCGCTCGCCGCCGGACCGCGAACGAGCGATCCGACGAAGTTGATGACGAACACGATCTGAACCGCACCGAGGGCGAAGGCGGCGTAGCTCGTCACCGCGTTTATGCCCTCCAAGCCGGCGAGAAAGTCATAGCCGAAGGGATCGTAAAGCCGCCGCGGCTGGCCCTCGTAGCCGGCCGAGAGCATCAGCGAAAACGTGATCACGAGCAGGACGAACGACCCCCAGAAGTGGACGAGCGACAGGGGCCTACTCAGCGCGCGCCCGAACAGCTTAGGGAACCAGTAATAAATCGCCGCAAAGCTGCCGAGAAACGTCGCGGCCGCCATGATCAGGTGGAAGTGGCCGACCACCCAAAGGGTGTCGTGAAGGTGAATGTCCGTGGTGATGGCCCCCAGGTAAAGACCGGTGAGTCCGCCGACGCCGAACACGAACATCGTCCCCAGCACGAACAGCATCGGCACGTCGAAGCGGATCGATCCCCCCCACAGCGTACACAGCCAATTGACGTACAAAACGACGGCCGGACCGCTGATCGCCAGGGTGAGGACCTCGAAGGCGCCGCCCAGCATGGGCCCCATGCCGGTTTGGAACATGTGGTGGCCGTAAACGAGGCCCGACATCGAGCTCACCGCGATCATCGCGCCCACCTGACCCCGGTACCAAAAGGCCGGCTTGCGGGCGAACACGGCGAGCAGATCCCCGAGGATCCCCCACACGGGGAGGATGAGGATGTAGACCTCGGGATGGCCGAATATCCAAAACAGATGCTGGTAAAGGAGGGGGTCTCCTGCCCCTTTCGCGCCGGCGAGGAAGAACCCCGCGTCCGCAACCCGGTCGAGGAACAAAAGCGAGGTCGCGACGCATAGGACCGGGAGAAACAGGGCGCTCAGCACGGCAGCGAGCCAAAAGCCCCACACCGTGAGCGGCAGCCTCCCCCAGGTCATGCCCGGGGCGCGCTGCGTGATCACGGTGGTCACGTGATTGATCGCGACGAGGATCGAGGCCGCGCCCGTCGTCAAGATCGCGGCGATCATGACGGTCTGCCCCGGGCCCGGATCCGCCGCGGTCGTGGACATCGGCGGGTACATCGTCCATCCGCTCGCGGGCGCGCCGGCGGGCATCACGAGGGAGGCGAGCGCGAGCGCTTGCGACAGCGCGAACAGCCAAAACGAAACGGCGCCCAGGCGCGGGAAGGCCAGGTTTTGGGCGCCGATCATCAGCGGGATGCAAAACGTACCGAACGCGCCGATGAGGATCGGCGTGATCGCGAAGAAAATCATGATGAGCCCGTGGCTCGTAAACAGGCTCGTGTACGACGCAGGCGTCACCGCGCCGCCCGACGCGGAAAACAGGAGCTGCCCCACCACGGGCACGGGCTCCCCGGGGTGCGCCCACTGCCAGCGCATCACCATGGCGAGCAGGCCGCCGATGGCGAGGAACACGAGCCCGGCCCACAGATACTTTTTGGCGATGGCTTTGTGATCGGTGGACGTCAGCGCGCGCGCGAGCTTGCGCAGCGCGCTTTGGCCCGCCGGCGAGCCCGCTCCGCCGCCCGCTCCGCGACTCATCGGGCGCCCCCGGGCTCGTCGCGGTGGCCCTCGGCCGGGCGGTCTTCACTCGAGCGCTCGAGGAGCGGCGCCCCCTCGCCCTCGAGCCCCGCCTCCCAGGACCAGGCGCCCGCCTCCGGCGGCTCTTCCCAGCGCGGCCACGGCGACCTAGGCGGCGCCTCCTCCGCATCCGCCCGGTCGCGCTCCTGTTGGACGCGGACCGCGTCGTCCGCTTCCCGCGCGAGCCACTCCTCGAAGGTGTCGTCGTCCACGACCTCGAGCACCCCGCGCATCTTGTAATGAAACGTCCCGCAGTGTTGGGCGCACGCGATCTCGAACCGCCCCTTCTTTTCGGCCTGAAACCACACGCTGCCGATGCGCCCGGGTATGGCCTGAAGCTTGACCCGGAAGTTCGGTAAATTCAGCGCGTGAACCACGTCGACCGAGGCGAGCTGAACGACCACGGGGCGCCCCACGGGGATTCGCAGGTGGTCGGTCACCACCACGTCCTGCGCCGTGCCGAACGTGTCGTCGGGGCCAGGATAACGGGCCTCCCAGCTCCACTGCCTCGCCGTCAGCTGGATTTTCACCGCGTCTGGATCTTCGGCCTTGGCACGAACGTCGGTGAGGGTGCGGAGATCCAACGTCGAGGTCACGAACAGGTTGCCGTCCACGACGAGGAGCACGAACGCCGCGGCCGCGAGCGGCCAGGCGATCGCCCGCCCGGTGGTCCCGTGCGAATAAGACGCGGCGCGCGGGCCGCGGTAGCGCAAAAGGGCCAGCGCGAGCCCGCCGAACGCCACCACCGCGACGAGCGCGACCAACACGTGGGTCGATGAAAACAGCCGGTCGATGCGCCATCCCTCCGCGGACGCATCCGGTGGCAAAGACGGCCCCAGCGCGAGCGCCACCCCCGGCGAGACCACGGCCGCCACCAGCGCCGCCGCCGCGAAAAAGCGGCGTCCGGATGTCACCGCTCGTCCCCCTCACCGGCGATCGTCGCGGCTCGGCCGCCGTCGTCAGCCCCGCCGACCGCTTCCTCCGCGGCCGCCTGGCCGGGCTCACAACCGGAGGCGATCCGCGCGATCGCCCTGCCGGCGACGACCGCGATCGCAAACGGCGCGGCCATCATCCCGGCCACGAGCGCGTCGCGCCCCCAGCCGTCGCTCTGCCCGAGCGCGCACGTCGGGCACGCGTGGGCCTCAGCGGGGATGAGCCACGCGACGAGCCCCGCGCCCAAAGCCGCCCAGACGAGTGCGAGCCGGCCGGTGCGGCAGGGCGGTACGGATTCCCCGGCGCCGACGTTCACGGCGGCATCCTAGCCGACGCACAAGGGGCCTCGCATGTCACTGCGACCGCGTGCCGCACCTCGCGTCTCACCTTTCCGGCCGACGCCCCCTCTGCTACACCGTCCCCATGAGCTCCGAAGGTCGCCGCGATAGCCCCCAGGCCCGGATCCGACGCGCCCGCGCCATCGGACTTTGCGCCGCGGGCCTCGTGGCCCTGGTTCTCGGTGTGCTTCTCGCCGTATCGAGTCTCGGAGAGCCTAATCCCGAGTTGCCGGTGCTCGGCGAGATGCCCTCGTTCGAGCTCGTCGACCACCGTGGCGAGCCGGCGGCGGCGGAGGATTACCGCGGCGCGCCGCTGGTCGCGAACTTCATCTTCACGCGCTGTCCGACGGTGTGCCCGGTGTTCACGATGAAGATGGAGCAGGTGAGCGCGGAGACGGAAGACCTCGGCCCCGAGCTCAAGCTCGTGTCGTTCTCGGTCGATCCCGAACACGATACGCCCGAGCGGCTCGCCTCCTACGCGAACGAGTACGACGTCGATCACGACAGGTGGTCGTTTCTCACCGGCGACCCGGCCGAGATCGAACGCACGGTGCGCGACGGGCTGCACATCGCGATGGAGGAGGAGGGGGAGTTTCCGGACGGCACCCCCGACATCATCCACAACACCCACTTCGTGCTGCTGGACGACGATCTCCAGATCCGCGGCTACTACGACTCCAACGACGCCGAGCGAATCGAGGAGCTCGTCCGCGATGCGCGCTACCTCGCGGACAAGGCCCACTGAGTGTCCGGGCACCGAGCCTGAGACGGAGTCGCCGGGCCCGGATCGCCGCGCGGGCCGGATCGTGTGAACGAGCCCGTACGGAGGGCGATCGGCCGCGGGTGCGATGGAGATTCCCATCGCCCCGTGGTAGACGAAAGCCTCCATGCCCTCGCCGTCGCCACCGTCCGCACCTAGGACCGGCGAAGACCCGAACGCGCGGCCCCTGCCCACCCACCTCGGCTTCGTCTCGGGGCTGCTCATGGGGACCGCCGACGCGATCCCGGGCATCTCCGGCGGCACCGTGGCGCTCATCATCGGGATTTACGAGCGCTTCATCTCGGCGCTGTCGGCCGCGGTCAAGGCGCCGCTCGCCCTGCGCCGCGCCGAGGCGCGCGCCGCGCTGTGGCGGGCTCTGAGGCTCCTGATCCCGCTCGGCGTCGGCGTGGTCATCGCCTACTACTTGGCAACGCGCCTCCTCGTCGGCCCCGACGACGACCCGGGGCTCATCCGGCGGCCAGACACCGCCCCGATCGCCTACGCGTTCTTCTTCGGCCTCGTGCTCGTGAGCCTGCGCGAGCCGTGGCGGCGGATCGTCGCGCGCACGGGCCCGAGGCATGTCGCCCTCGCCGCCGTCGCCGCGGTGGGCGCCGCACTCATCGTGGGCCTGCCCCAGCAGGCGGGCGAGCCACCGCTCATCGCGCTTTTGTTCGGCGGCGCGGCGGCGATCTCGGCCATGCTTTTGCCCGGGGTGTCGGGGTCGTTGCTCCTCGTCATCCTCGGCCAATACGCCGTCGTCGCCGGCGCCGTTCACGACCGCGACCTGATGATCGTGGGCGTGTTCGTGCTCGGTGTATGCCTCGGCGTCGCCACCTTCGTGCCGTTCCTCCGCTACCTGCTCCGCACCAGGTACGACCTCACCATGGCGGCGCTCACCGGCCTGATGGCCGGCTCCCTCCGCGCGCTCTGGCCGTGGAAGGAGGGGTACGAGCCCGAGGATTCGATGGCAAACGTTGGGGTCGGCGATCAGGTGATTCCGGTGCTCGTGGCCGCGGCGCTCGGCGGCCTGGTCGTCTGGGCCCTGTCGCGACTCGAGCGCCGAATGAGGCGCGCCGGCGAGGGATCCGCGGCCTCGGCCGACTCCCGCGCGCCAGCGGTCCGCGACGAGGCATGAGCCCGCTCGTTTCGGTCGCGCTCGTCGTCCTGGGTGGCGCGCTACTGTACGTCGGGGCGGAGTGGCTGGTTCGCGGCTCCGCCGGGCTCGCTCGCGCGCTCGGCGTCAAACCTTTGGTCGTGGGCCTCACCCTCGTGGCCTACGGAACGTCGGCGCCCGAGCTCGCCGTGAGCGTGGTGGCGATCACGGGCGACGGGGACGCGATGGTGCTCGGCAACGTGATCGGGTCGTGCATCGCGAACCTCGGCCTGATTCTCGGCCTCACCGCGCTCGTTAGGCCTCCCGACGTGGACGGGCGGCTCATCCGCCGCGAGGTGCCCATTCTCCTCGCCTCGGTGGCGGCGGTGTTCGCGGTGCTCGCAAACGGCGTGATCGGCCTCGTCGAGGCGCTCCTTCTGTGTACCGCGGCCGCCGCGTTCACGATCTACACCCTTGGCGCATCGGCGAAAGAGGTCTTACCCACGGCCGAAGCCGTCCTCGCCGACGCGCCTGACGAAAGCCCGCACGAGGGCGTGTTCAAGCTCGGTGGCCTGGCGCTGTTGGGGCTCGCGCTGCTGGGCGGCGGGGGCTACGTGTTCGTGGAGGGTGCTCGCGGCTTCGCGCTGTGGGTGGGCGTGACCGAGCGCGTCGTCGGGCTCACGGTCGTGGCGTTCGGTACCTCGGTCCCGGAGCTCGCCGCCGCCGTCGTGGCCGCCGCCCGCGGCCACGCCGCCCTCGCGATCGGAAACGTCGTGGGCTCGAACATCTTCAACATCTTCCTCGTGCTCGGCGGCGTCGGCCTCGTCGCCCCGATCCACGGCGAGCTCGGCGAGCTTCGGCTCGACCTCGTGGTGCTGGTCGGCATCACGCTGCTCTCGGCGCTCGCGATGCGGGGCTCGCGCCGGATCACCCGGATCGAAGGTGTGATTCTGTTCACGACCTACGTTTCGTTCGTGGTTCTCGCCGTCGCGGGCTGGCAATAGCCCGCCCCGCGCCGCTCGGTGAGCCAAACTCACAAATATTTTCAACACCTATCACGACCCGAGGCGAGGGCGAGGGCCCGGCGTCGGTTTTTCTGGCACGCCGGCGGCCACCGGCGGTAAAACCCGAGGCACGGGATGCGTGCTCGCACCTTGGTCAAGCCCGCGCTCGTGGTCGCGCTCGCCTCACCGGCGACGGCGCTGGCAAGCGAGACATCGTCCGAGGAGGACGCCGACAGGGGCTACAAAACCGTTCGCGTGCCCTACGAGCATCCGGAGCTGTGGCTCAGCGCGCTCACGGCGAGCCCGCCCTCGCGCGTCATCTACCTCGACGGGTGCTGGGACGGCGGCTGTGACATCGACGTGGGCACCGACGACTCGGGCAACCGGATCGAGGACGCGCGCGAGGGCTTCTCGAGCATCATCGACGAGCCCGTGGTGATCCCCTCGTTTACGCACGGAGAGGAGAGCTTCGAGGAGATCGCGGCGTGCGTTCGCCGGATTTTCGGCCCGTTCGACGTCGAGATCACCACCGAGGATCCCGGAGACGACCCGCACTGGCGTCACCTGATGGGCGGGTACCCGTCAGACGCCGGGTTCGACGCCAACGTCATGGGCGTTTCGCCCTACGACTTCGAAGGGTGCCGGGCCATCCCCAACGCGATTTCCTATTCGTTTACCGAGCTCGTGGGAGACGACGTCACGACGCTATGCGAGCTCGCGGCGCACGAGCTCGGGCACTCGCTGGGCCTCGATCACGCGCTCGAGTGCCGCGATCCGATGACCTACCTGTCGGCGTGCGGCCCCAAGTCGTTTCAAGACGAAGCCCTCGAATGCGGTGAGTCGTCGCCGCGGAGCTGCTACTGCGGCGAGTCGCAAAACAGCCACGAGATCCTGATGACCAAGTTCGGCGAGCGCGCGGGCCCGGGCGTGGAGCTCGAGGTTTTGGCGCCGGCCGAGGGGGCCCAGGTGGACGCGGACTACGCGCTCGAGCTCGAGGTAACGAGCGAGTTCCCCGATCGCGTGGAGGTCACGCTGAATAGCCAGTATCGCGAGGTGCTCGAAGGGAGCTCGCCGACGTTCGTCCCGCCGGCCGACATTTCCGACGGCGTGCACCTTTATGAGCTCGTCGCCGTCGATCAGTACGACCGGCGCGCCGAGCAGACGTTTTCGGTCACCCAGGGCGCCCCCTGCTCCGGGAGCAGCGACTGCGGCGACGCCGAGGAGTGCGTCGAGGGCCGCTGCGTGCCGGGCGCGTCGGTCGATGGCGGCCTGGGCGCCGAGTGCGCCGCCGACGACGACTGCCTCGCCGACCGGTGCTCGATCGATCCCGATCAGGAGCTCGACGATTCGCCGGCGGGGGTTTGCGTCGAGCCGTGCGGCCTGGGCGGCGCGGACGGCGAGTGCCCGAGCGGGTTTTCCTGCATCCACGAGCCGGGCGCCGGCGACGAGGGCGCGGGCGGCCGGGTGTGCTACGCCGAGCGGGGCGGATTCTGTAGCGTGGCCCCCGGCGGGAGCACCGGGGCCGCTCCCGTGGTATGGCTCGTCCCACTGCTGTTCTGGCTCGCGATGCGCGCGGGGAGCAGCAGGCGGGGCGCCCGCGGGCGCGCCTGATTACTCGACGTCAGCGAAACGAGGCTCGCCATGGAGCTACGCGAATACGCCGAGACCGTCGTCGAATCCGAAGACCTTGCGCGCAAGCTGTGGCGACCGCCAGGCAAGCTCACCGACGACGCCCCCGGGGTCGCGCGGCGCATCCCGGCGCCGGGCCGACCTCCCGAGCTCGCGATCGCGCCGGCCCGCGCCGTCAAGGTGCCGCCGGCCGCGGGGATGCGCGATCCCGCCCAGCGGGCCAGAATCCTGCACGCGCTCGCCAACCACGAGCTCCAGGCCGCCGAGGTGTTCGCGTGGGCGCTGCTGGCGTTTCCCGACGCGCCGGCCAAATTTCGGCGGGGGCTCGCGGCGATCACGGCCGACGAGCAGCTTCACTGCGAGCTTTACATCCAGCGGCTCGAGGAGCACGGCCACCGGTTCGGCGATTTCCCCGTCACGGGCCACTTTTGGAACAAGCTGGGCAGCATTCAAACGCCGCTTCACCTGGTGTGCACGATGGGGCTCACGTTCGAAAACGCGAACCTGGACTTCGCGCAGGAGTACGAGCGCGCGGCCCGCGACGCGAACGACGAGGACACGGCCGAGGTGCTGGAGACCGTGCACAGCGATGAGGTCCGCCACGTCCGGTTCGCGTGGCACTGGTTTGGTCGCCTGAAAGACGAGCGGAGCGACGACTGGTCGACCTACCTCGAGAACGTGGCGTGGCCGCTCGGCCCCGGTCGCGCCCGGGGCCGAGAATTCGACCGCGACAGCCGAGTGGCGGCGGGCCTCGACGACGCCTTCATCCGCGAGCTCGAAAACGCGCAGCCCCACCGCCCGAACGGCCGTCCGCGGTGAAGGGTGAGCGCCGCGCGCCTCATCGTCGGGAACTTAGACTGCGAGCTTAGCTACGCGCCGCCGCGCCCGGACCAGGTATCGGGACCGCCCGGGCCGCGGCGCGAGCTGCCCGCGCCGGTCGGCGACCTCGCGGCTGCGCTTGCCACCTTGCTCCGCGTGTTCGCTCGCGAGGGCGATCGGCTGTGGACCCCGCGCGCGGTCGATCCCGCGCGCGTACCCGCCGCGCGGGAGCTGCCCGACGTCCAGCTCGAGAGCGGGTCGCTCCGCGACGCCGAGCCGCCGAGCGACGTGCTGGCGTGGGGGGAGACGCGGGAGACCGCCGAGCTCCGCAAAGCGTGGCACCTCGCCCCCAGGAGCGCGCCGCGCGGGGCGGGCGGCGGCGGTGGCGCCGCCCCGCTTTGGGACGCGCTCTGGTCGCTGCCCGCGCCCGAGCCAGACGCGGCCGCGCAGGCGAATCACCGCGGATTTTCGTTCGAGCTGTCCCGAAGCCTCGGCTGCGCGCTGCCCGGGGCGCGCCGCATCCGCGCGCGCGAGGAGCTCGAAGCTCACCTTTTGGCCGGCGGCGCAGACGCCGGGCGCGGCGCGTGGGTGGCCAAGGCCCCGCTGGGTGCGGCGGGCCGGGAGCGCGCCGGCCAGCGCGGCGGCTCGCTCCGGGGCGATGTGCGCGTGCGCGTGGAGCGCCTGCTCGCCGAGCACGGTGAGCTCATTTTCGAGCCATGGGTGTCGCGCACGTCGGACTACGGCGTTTGCGGATTCGCGGGCGCGCCGGACGCGGAGCCCGCGATACTCGAGCCTCACCGACTCGAGTGCGACCGCCAGGGGGTCATTCGGGCGCTCGAGGTCGGCGGCCGAGCCGGCGCCCTCGCCGAGCCGCTCAGGCGCGAGCTCACGAGCGCCGCTCGCGTCGCCGGCGCCGCGCTCGCCCGCGCCGGGTATCGCGGCCCGTTTAACGTAGACGCGTTCACCTACGAAGACCCCTCCGGGGCCGCCCGCGTGCAACCGCTTTGTGAGATCAACGCGCGCCTGTCGCTGGGATTCGTCGCCCGCGCCCTCGCCGAACGCGTGGCCGCGCCCCGCGGGTATTCCGGGGCGCGCCTCGAGCTCGGCCGCCCCGCCCTTGGTGACCCCGCCGGCGCCGCGCGCGTTCCCCTCCTCACCCCCGGCGGCGCCCACGCCGCCGCCGCCGCGCTCGTCCTTCGGCCCTGATCCGTCCCCGCTCTTGGTATGGTCTCGCCGATGTCCGCACTCGATCGCGCCCAAGCCCTCTGCGACATCCTGCTCGGCGCCGCCTTCGCCGACACACATTTCCACGAGCGCGAAAAGGTCTTCGTCCGCGCCTACCTGGTCGCCCTGTGCGGAGGCGAGCTCCCCGCCGAGCTCGCCGCGCGCATC
This sequence comes from Nannocystineae bacterium, assembly GCA_007133195.1. GTDB lineage: Bacteria > Myxococcota_A > Polyangia > Haliangiales > Haliangiaceae > SLNH01. The sequence goes on from SLNH01000342.1 coordinate 9,962, forward strand.
GACGCGTTCGACCCAGCCGACTTCGACCTAAGGCGCGCCGCTGCGGCGTTCGCAGACGACACCAAGGGCCAAAAGCGAGATCTGTTGCAAGTGGTCGCGGCGCTCAATGAGTCGGATGACGAGATCGATCTCGCGGAGGACGACTACCTGTGCGCGCTCGCGCGCGCCCTGCGCGCCGATGACGCGCTCAGCGGGCTCGCGCTCAGCTACGAGAGCCGCGAGCTGCGAAATCACCTGGAGCGACTCGAGGCGCTCGTACCGCCGCTCCCCTATCGCCCCTACATTCGGCAGGCCGAGGAGGATGACCTGCCAAGCATCACCGCCATCTACAACGACGAGGTGGAAAACACCGCCGCGAGCTTCGACACGACCCCAGTCGATGTCGACGAGCGACGGCGGTGGCTCGAGGCCCGGGATCGAGCCCGGCATCCGGTCGTCGTGGCGGACATGGGCGGCGAGATCGCGGGCTGGGGCGCCCTGTCCCCTTGGTCACAGAAAGGCGCCTATGCCCGCGCGGCGGAGGTTTCGGTGTACGTCGATCGAGCCCGCCGCGGAGCCGGCGTGGGAAGAGCTCTGCTCCGCGACCTGATCGACCGGGGACGGCGAGCCGGCCTAGGCGTGCTGATCACGCGAATCTGCACGGCCGACGGCCCCGAGAGCCTGCGCCTTCACAAGTCGCTCGGCTTCCAGCGCATCGGCACGATGCGCCGCGTGGGCGAAAAGGCGGGACGCCTCCTCGACGTCGAGCTTCTGGATCTCCACCTGAACAATGACGAATGACTCACGCGTCATCGTGTAACGACTGCCGATGCAGACGTGGCGCCAGGGCGCGGGGCGGAAACCCCGCCCCGACCCTAGGCCCCTAGCTCTCTGGGCAACCTCAGCTAGCGCGCGCGCGCCGCCAGGTGGCGAGGTCCGGACGAACGCGCTGGCGCGTCATCGCTGCCCGGCCGCGCTGGGCCGCGCGGCGCGTGCGGGACAGGTCGGCCGGCAGCCCGCGCTCGCCCGCTTCCCACTCGATGAGCGCCGCGTAGCCGTGGCTCTGCGTGTCGCTCCCGGCGTAGCGCGGCACGACACACACCACCCGAAACCCCTGCCGAAGCTGAAACGACAGCGTCGGATCGCTCAGGTTCCCGGCGAGCACGTTCGCGACGTACTGCTCGGCGCTCAAGGTGTCGGCGTACCGGCTGTAGCCCGGCAGGCGCGCCCCGGCCAGGATGCGGCTCACCCCGAGCCGACGCGCCAGCTGGCGGCGACCGTCGTAAAGCTTCGCGCCGATCCCCTGGCGACGCCGCGTGGGGTCCACCATGACCTCGGCCCCGTACAGCGTCTCGCCGCGCGGGTCGTGGTTCCGGAACGTACCGTAGGCCGTCATGCGCGCGTAGCTCGCGCGCTGGCTGTAGGCCGCCGAGCGGATCAGCAGGCTCGCGGCCATCCCGACGACCTCGCCGGTGCCGGCGTCCACCGCGACGAGCTGCCCCTCGGGAAACTGCCTGTATTGGGTGAGCAGCTCCTCGAAGGTCCACGCATCGCCTGGGTAAACCATCTTCGCGATCCGCTCGATCGCGGCGATGTCACCCGGACGGGTCCCGCGGACGACGATGGTCGGCTTTTCGCGCTCGGCGCGGCCGCCGCCCAGCTGTGAGCCCGTACTGTGCGGGTCTTCGTCGGCGTCGCGAGCGCTCGTTTTTTTCGGGTCTCCAGCGGAGTCCCCGGCGCTCGTACAGTCCGGGTCTCCCATGCTCGTACTGTCGGGATCCCCAGATTCAGAAGGCTCTCGATGAGCTGACTGACGTGGTTCGCTATCTGGCATATCTGACCAAAAACGTACGACCGAAACGATGCACTGTCCAGCCCCTGTCGCTTCGCGCTCCTGGCGCCCGGCGCCAACACCGCGGGTTTGCATCGCTTTTCGGCTTCACCGCGGCGCCGCGGCACATCTTGGCCGACGAACCCACACCTGCGGTGGCCGCGCCTACGAGCCCTCGTTGACTTCGACGATCTCGTCCGCGACGAGGCCGTGAGCCTCCCGGTGAACCGCGGCCGCCGCCTCCTTGCTCGGTGCCTCCACCAGGCAAAACACCTGGCCGGAGTCCTCGTTGTACCAATACCGGTGGTACTGAACACCGTGTTTGGCCTGGGTCTCGAGGTCTTGCCGGTGTGCGCTCGCGGCCGCTTCCGCCGTCAAGCCCTCGACGTCTCGATGAATGTCCATGTACATCGGCATAACGCTGCGCTCCTTTACGCGGTTTACATCGCCAACGCGCGGCGATAACTCTCACCACATTGGGTGCGAAGGGCCGCGTGAACGCCGCGCCGCGGGGTGCGAAAGTCTCTTCGGCGGGCTAGGGGGGTCTCGCTAGGGCGCGGCGCGGCCCGCCGGCCGCGCGCTCCTCGCGCGCGCCGACGGCGGCGGCGAGCCCCGCGTGCAGGTCGGGCAGA
>SLNH01000246.1 GCA_007133195.1 Nannocystineae bacterium
CCGGCCGACCCCGGCGTCGCGCGAGCCGCGCAGCGCATCTTGAACGTCGCCGTATCGCGCTACAAGAACCACTTTCTTACCGAGCGAGCCGTCGCCAACATCCCGATCGAGGAGGCGTGCGCCGAGATCTTGCAAAGCGACGAGGTTCGGGGACCTCTGCAGGAGGTGGCAAACGTCACGCTTCACCTGAGCGACACCGGCACCTCGGTGCGCCTGGAGGGCCTCGACGGGGTGGGGCGCGAGGTCGCCCGGCGCGCGCTCGCGCGGCTTTCGCGCAAGCCCGACGCCGCGGCGGATGCTCAGGCCGACTCGTATGGGTTCGCGCGCGGGATCCGCGAGCAGCTCGAGAGCGAGATCGTCGGGCTCGGCCGCAAGGCGTTCTCGGTGCTCAAGATCCCCAAGGCTCACGCCGAGATCGTGCAGCTCGTGGGCGCCTTGAATTACCGCACGAGCTACACGCAAAACCAGTGGCTCCACGCCGTGGAGGCGTCGTTCCTCGCGAGCATGATGGCCGACGAGATGGGGCTCGATAACAAGCTCGCGCGTCGCGCCACGCTCCTTCACGACATCGGCAAGGCGCTCACCCACGAAATCGACGGCTCCCACGCCGTGATCGGCGCGGACATCGCCCGCCGGCTCGGCGAGGACGAGATCGTCGCCAACGCCGTGGGCGCTCACCACGACGACGAGGTCCCGAGCTCGATCTATGCCCACCTGGTCAAGGCGGCGGACGCGATGTCGGGGGCCCGGCCCGGTGCGCGGCGCGAGCTCGGGGAGCTTTACACCTCGCGCCTCGACGATCTCGAGCGGATCGGCAAGACTCACCCGGGAGTGGACCGGGCGTTCGCGGTGCACGGGGGCCGCGAGCTGCGCGTGTACGTTCGCGAAAGGGAGATGGACGACCTCGCCGCGGTGGAGCTGTCGGGCGAGCTCGCCGAAAAGGTCGCTGATGAGCTCGTTTTCCCCGGCCAGATCAAGGTCACCGTGATCCGCTCGTACGAGGCGGTGGCCGTGGCCGACTGATTCGCCGGCGCCGCGGGCGACCCCGGCAAAGCCCCGCTGCCACCGTCCGGTTGACAGCTCGGGGCGAGGTCGCCACATAGAGCCTTGAGAGCTTGGAGACAGATGGGCTTGAGCACCGAGGGCGAAAGCACCGAGAAGTTGCTTCGGGTCGGCGACCTCGCCAAGGCGGCGGGCAAGTCGGTGCGGGCGATTCACCTATACGAAGAGCTGGGCCTTTTGCGGCCGGCGGCGCGTTCGGGCGGGGGATTTCGCCTGTATCGGCGCTCGGCCGTCGCGCGCATCGGGTGGATCGCGAAGCTGCAGGCGATCGGCTTTTCGCTTACGGAAATCCGCGGGTTTATTCGTGATTTCGAAAAGTCCGTGAGCGCGCCAGAGGCCACGGCAGGGGTGCGGCGGGTGTTTTCGGAAAAGCTCTCCGAGATCCGCGAGAGCATCGCCCAACTCCAAGTCATCGAAAACGACCTCGTGGAGGCCCTCGATTACCTCGAGAGCTGCAAGGACTGCCATGCGGAGTTCAAGCCAGCCGAGTGCCACAACTGCGATCATCAGGGGCACGAGGTGGGCGACGCTCCGGAGCTGTTCGCGGGGCTGTCCGAGGCGGCGGTCGAGGCGCTTCGCGCCGAGGGGTACGACGTGTCGTTGGACAAGCTCACCGGCGAGGCGGGCGAGGCCAACTGATGAGCCCGCTGGGCGGGCGTGAGCCGCCGGCCGGGGAGAGATAGACGATGGCCGCCGAGCGCCCCATTTATCTCGACAACCACGCCACCACGCCCGCGGACGATCGGGTGCTGAGCGCCATGTGGCCGTATTTCGCGCACCGGTTCGGCAACGCCGCGAGCAAGAGCCACGCGTTCGGCTGGGAGGCCGAAGCGGCCGTGGACGCCGCGCGCGAGCGCGTCGCCGAGCTCGTGGGCGGCTCGCCCGCCGAGATCGTCTTCACGTCGGGCGCGACCGAGTCCAACAATCTGGCCCTAAAGGGCGCCGCCGAGGCCTATCGAAGCCGAGGGAATCACATCGTGACCACCGCGATCGAGCACAAGTCCGTGCTCGATGTGACGCGGCGGCTCGAGCGGCAGGGGTTTCGCGTCACCTACGTCTCGCCAAACGGCGCCGGTCGCGTGTCGGCCGAGGCGGTGGCGGACGCCGTCACCGACGAAACGATCCTCGTGAGCGCGATGCTGGCCAACAACGAGATCGGCACCGTTCAGCCCGTGGCCGACATCGCGCGCGCGGTCAAGGCGCGATCTTCGCGGATCGCGGTCCACACCGACGCGGCCCAGGCCGCCGGTTCGCTCGACCTGCCGGAACGGGCGGCCGAGGTGGATCTGATCTCGCTGTCGGCGCACAAGATGTACGGCCCGAAAGGGGTCGGGGCGCTGTGGGTGCGCCGCCGACCAAAAATCCGGCTCGCGCCGCTCGTGGACGGCGGCGGGCACGAGCGCGGCTTGCGGTCGGGGACGCTTCCGGTGCCGCTTTGCGTGGGCTTCGGGGCGGCGTGCGAGATCGCGGGCCGCGAGGGCGAGGCGGACGGGCGGCGCGTCGCGGCGCTGCGCGATCGGCTCCGCGAGGCCATCTTGTCGCGACTGTCCGGCGTCTCGTCCACCGCGGACCTCGCCCCGGATGACGGCGAGCGCCTGCCGGGCAACCTGCATTTGTCGTTCGAGGGGGTGGACGGCGAAGCGCTCATCCTCGCGCTCCGCGACGTCGCGGTGTCGTCGGGCGCGGCGTGCGCCTCGGCCGAGGCCGAGCCCTCGCACGTGATGCGCGCCCTCGGCGCGAGCCGCGATCGCATCCAGAGCTCGATTCGCTTCGGCGTCGGCCGCTTCAACACCGAGGACGAGATCGACCGGGCGGCGCGGCGCGTGGTCAGCGCCGTGGAGACCCTCCGGGGGGCCGCGGCGTCCGGCGTCCCACCCCGGAGCGTGGTATCGTAGCCGATGAGGAGTAGGTATGAGTAGCCACCTGGTTTCCCTGAACCGTAAGCGCTCGGATGAAAATCTGGCTGAGTCCGCACCGGCCGAAGCTCCGAACCCGCAAAAGACCGATCGCGATCAGGACGAGGGACCGATCCGCGTCACGGAGGCGGCCGCCCAGGAGATCGTTCGCCAAGCGATCAAGCGTGGGACTCCTCACGCGGCCGTGCGGATCGGACTGCGGGGCGGCGGCTGCACGGGGTACTCGTACGTGTTCGACTGGGTCGACGGAGACCCCAAGCGTCGCGACACGGTGATCGAGACCCAGGGCGTTCGCCTATACGTGGATCCGAAGAGCCTCGAGCTTTTGCGCGGCATGGAGCTGGATTTCACGCGGCGGATGATGGGGCACGGCTTTCACTACAACAACCCGAACGCCAAGGGCTCGTGCGGGTGCGGCGCGGCCGTGCAGTTCTGAGCGCGAGCGCAGACCGACGTGCCGGCGTTTTGCCACGACATCCCCGTTCGCTTCGCGGACGTCGATCACGCCGGCATCGTCTATTACCCCACGTTCTTTCATTACTTTCACCTCGCCTTCGAGGAGCTGTTTCGCGCGCGGCTCGGCGCGCGCGCCTACGTCGATCTACTCGATCGCGAGCGAATCGGATTCCCCACCGTCAGCGCCCGCTGCGACTATCGCGCGCCGCTGCGGTTCGGCGACGATGCGCGGGTCGAGATCACGCTTGGCCGGCTCGGCAACACCTCCGTGACGCTGCGCTACCGGGTCGGCCGGCGGGGGGACGAGGGCGAGGCGGGGGAGGTGGCCCGCGGCGAAGTGTCCTGCGCCATCGTGGATCTTGATAGATTTCAGTCTGTTACGCCTCCAGATTGGTTGCGTGCGATGTTCCTTGAGCTCAGCTAACCCTGTGTTAAAAGGAACCCGTGTCCGGCGAAGAAAAACAAGCGAGCGAGCGCTTTCAGGCCATCATGACCGCGCTCTTGCGGCGGCGCATCGCGGAGTCCCTCGAGGAGGCGTACGGGGCGCTCTCGCGCTGGCGCGCCGACGAGCTCGGGGTGTTCGACACCCACGCGGCGGTGCTCAAGCACGCAGCGCGGGCAGAAAAGCTCGCCGAGCGGATGACGAAGGCGGGCCACGGCGGTGCCGCGCCGCTTTTGCGCGAGGCGCTCGACGAGGGACTGGTCGGCCGAGACGAGTTCGTGGAGCTGGCCGGTGCCGACCCGGAGGAGGTCGAGCCGCTCGCGCCGGTCGAGGTCGACGGCGAGCGCCCCTCGCCCCCGGACAAGCGGGAGCTCGTGGAAAAGCTCCTCGGCGACGGGCCGATCCTCGTGCACGTGGACGCGCGCCGCGACGACGTCTCCATACCGCAGGGATTTCGCGATGATCCCAAGCTCGTTCTGCGCTTCGGGTACGGGCTCACCCCGGCCATCGTCGACCTCAGCGTCGATGGATCGGGGATCGCGGGAACGCTCACGTTCGGCGGGGTGCCGCACCGATGCAGATTGCCCTGGCCGGCGATCTACGCCGTGGTCTCCGAGGTCGATCAGCGCGGCATGGTGTGGCCGGACGACGTGCCTGCCGCCGTGGTGGACGAGCTCGCCAGCGAGACCGCCGAGGACGCTGAAACCGGCGCCGACGAGTCTCCGGCCGACGAAGCCGGCGACGTCGAGGCGACAGACGCCGGAGCCGCCGAGCAGCGGGGCCGGCGCGGCCACCTCAAGCTGGTCAAGTAGTCGGCGGGATCAGGATCCTCACGCCGCAAGCCTCGGGCACACCAGGGCACGGCGGAGCCAGCTTCTCGACCTCGATGACGACCTCGGTGCCCGGGTAGAGTTCCTGGATCGAGCGGCCCACGTGACCCGCCAGGCCCTCGAGGAGCCGAAACGTCGACTCGGTGCCACTGCGAATCGCGATCTCACAGATCTTGCGATAGTCCAGGGTGTCACGGAGCTCGTCTGTGCGCGCGGCGGCCTCAAGGGGGCGTCGGAGCTCGAGGCTCACCCGGAATCGCCTCGTGCCACGCCGCTCGGCGGCCGTGTACCCGTGGTTGGCCTCGAACTCGAGGCCGCGGACGAATACGGCGTCTACCTGGTGGTGGTCGCGGTGGTGGGTGGAGGTCATGCCGGCCCCAGTCCGCTGGTGTGCGTGCCCGGTCCAGCCCTCGCCACAAGCCGGCGCAAGGCTGCCTACGCGGCGTCGCGCTTGAGCTTACGCCGGATCATCTTTTGCTTGAGCGGCCCGACGAAGTCCACGACGAGCCGCCCCGTGAGGTGGTCGAGCTCGTGCTGAAAGGCGCGGGCGAGCAGGCCCTCCCCCTCGAGCTCGAAGGACTCGCCGGCGAGGTTCAAGGCGCGGACGCGCGCTCGGGTGGACCGCTCGATGGGGACGAATACGCCGGGAAACGACAGGCAGCCCTCGTCCGCCCGCTCCTTTTCGTCGCTCTGCCAGGAGATCTCGGGATTGATGAAGGCGAGCGGATCGTCGGATTCGCTGCCGCCCACCGCCGCCGCCTCGATGACGAACATCTGCCGCAGGTCGCCGATCTGGATCGCGGCGATGCCCACCCCACTGTAGGCATACATGGTATCCACGAGATCGCGGTAGAGCGCGCGCACGTCCTCATCTTCGCTCAGGTTGGCGCTCTCGATGGGACGGGTGGGCTCGCGAAGCACCGGATCGGGCCAGGTGACGATGGTTCGAACTGCCATGTGTGGACCCTAGCGTATAAAGCCTATCGTATAGGCCTCGCCACCACCCGGTGTCAACGCGCCGGGCCGTGGGAAAATCGCAGAATGACGGGTAACGTGGGGCGGGGTCGCGTTGACAAGCGCGGCGACCACCCGCATAGAGTAACCGCTTTCGAGCCCGAGACAAGGGATGGATGGCCTAACGCTGTACGCCGAGAGCGAGCTCCCCACGCCGCGGGGGCCGTTTCGACTCATGGTCTACCGGACGAGCGCCGGTCAAGAGCACCTCGCCATCGTCCGGGGTGAGCTGCCTCCCGGCGGCCCCGTCCTGTGTCGAGTCCACTCCGAGTGCCTCACCGGCGAGGTGCTGTCGTCGTTGCGCTGCGACTGCCGCGGGCAACTCGAGCGCGCGCTCGATCGCCTCGCCGACGAGGGGAGCGGCGTCATCGTGTATCTGCGCCAGGAGGGCCGGGGCATCGGGCTCGGGAACAAGATCCGCGCATACGCCCTGCAAGACGCGGGCGCCGACACGGTGGACGCGAACTTGCGGCTGGGGTTTGACGCCGACGAGCGGAGCTACGACGTCGCCGCGGCGATCCTGAGCCACCTCAGGGTTGGCGCGGTGAGGCTCATGACCAACAATCCAGACAAGATCGCCGGGCTCGCGCGGGCCGGGGTGGAGGTCGAGGCGGAACCGCACTGGGTTTCGCCCTCCGACCACTGCCGGGACTACATCGAGGTCAAGCGCGCGCGGCTCGGCCATATCCACGAACCCGAAACCGACAAAGTTGGCGGGCAATGACGAAGCTCGACGAAAGCGCCGCGAAAGAGACCCTGAAATCGGTGGACGATCCCGCGTTCGGAAAGGACGTGATCTCGCACCGCATCGTCAAGAAGGTGGAGGTCGACGGCGATCAGGTATCCGTCCGCGTCGAGATCCCGACGCCGGCCTACCCCAAGCGCGACCGTGACGAACTCGCGCGTCGTATCGAATCGGCTCTCGCCGAGGCGGGCGCTGGGGAGGTGAAGATCCACCAAGACGTGATCACCGCCTACCAGCCGCCCCCGAGCGAAAAGGCGCTCCTCCCCGGCGTCAAAAACATCATCGCGGTCGCCGCGGGGAAGGGCGGCGTGGGGAAGTCCACGGTGGCCGTCAATTTGGCCCTCGCGCTGCAGCGCCACGGCGCGACGGTCGGGGTCCTGGACGCAGACGTGTTCGGGCCCTCGATGCCGCAGATGCTCGGGCCGCCGCAGCGGCACGCGGCGACCAGCCAGGATCCGAGCCAAGGACAGAAGATCACCCCCGCGGTTCACCACGGCCTCAAGGTGATTTCGGTCGGCTTCTTCGTGAACAAAGACGAGGCGGTCGTGTGGCGCGGGCCGATGGTGCACAAGCTCCTCGAGCAGTTCCTCGGCGAGGTGGAGTGGGGCGAGCTCGACTACCTGATCTGCGACCTGCCGCCGGGCACCGGGGACGTGCAGCTCTCGCTGTCCCAGCTCATCCCCCTGTCTGGCGCGGTGATGGTGACCACGCCGCAGGAGGTCTCGATCATCGACGTGGTCAAGGGCATCGCGATGTTCGAGAAGGTGGAGATCCCCATCCTCGGGGTGGTGGAGAACATGTCGTATTACGCGTGCCCGGCATGCGGTCACCACGACGAGATCTTCGCCCACGGCGGTGGGAAGCGCCTGGCCAAGGAGTCGGGGGTGACGCACTTGGGCGAGCTCCCGATCGACACGCGCATCCGGTTCGGCGGCGATACCGGCGTTCCCATCGTGGCCTCGGCGCCCGATTCCGAAAACGCCGGGCGCTTCATGGAGCTCGCCTCGAAGGTGGCGCTCGCGGCCGCCGATCGCGTCCTGCAGCTGCCGGTGAGATCGCCGCGGCTCGCCGTCATCCGTTGACGCGCGGGGCGGCGCCTTCCGTGGCCGAATGCGAAGGAAAGGACCCGCGATGACCACCACCCTCGGACGCGACGCGCTCGACGCCCTACGGGGCAGGCTCACCGATGCGAATCGGCAGGTCGCCGCGCGTTACCCGGGCACGAGCGGCAGCCGGCAGCCGGTGCACACCGTCTACGGCGGCGCCCACCTGTTTTCCGCCGAATTGTCCGCCAAGCTCGGCCGGGCGGCGCTCGCGGCCTTGGACGAGTACGCGGGTGACGCGGCGACGTTCGCGCGCGCGGTGCGGTTTACCGACTCGCCAGAGCTCGCGGGGGTCGTCTTCGAGCGGGTGCGGCACAAGCTGGAAACCGAGCCAGTGGAGGACGCGCGCATCGACTTCGAGGACGGCTACGGCAATCGCCCGGACGCGGAGGAAGACGAGACCGCGGCGAAGGCGGCCGAGGAGGTCGCGCGGGGCCTTCACGCGGGCACGCTCCCACCGTTTATCGGAATTCGGATCAAGACGCTGTCCGACGAGCTCGCCGAGCGGAGTTTGCGCACGCTCGACATCTTCGTGTCCACGCTCGCCGGCAAGACGGGCGGGCGGCTTCCGGACAACTTCGTCGTGACCTTGCCGAAGATCACGACCCCCGAGCACGTGGCGGTGCTCGCCAGCGCGCTGGACTCGATCGAGGATGGTCTGGGGCTCACCCGCGGCGCCGTGGGGATCGAACTCATGATCGAACTGCCCCAGTCGCTTTTGGGCGAGGGCGGGGGCGTGGTTTTGCCTGCGCTCGCCGACGCCGCCCGCGGCCGCTGCGTCGCGGCGCATTTCGGCACCTACGACTATACCGCCTCGTGCGAGATCACCGCCGAGCACCAGCACATGGAGCACCCGGCGTGCGACTTCGCCAAGCACCTCATGCAGGTCGCTTACGCCGGGCGGGGCATCTGGCTGTCGGACGGGGCCACGAACATCATGCCCGTGCCGCCGCACCGGCCGCCGAAAGCCGGCCCGCCGCTGTCGCCGGGCAAGGTCGAGGAAAACCGCGAGAGCGTGCACGCGGCGTGGCGGCTGCACGCCCGCCACGTTCGCCACTCGCTCACGACCGGGTACTACCAGGGCTGGGATCTGCACCCGGCCCAGCTCCCCACCCGCTACGCGGCGGTGTACGCGTTTTTCCTCGAGGGCCTCGAGGCGGCCACCGCGCGGCTTTCGAACTTCGTCGAGCAGGCGGCCAAGGCCACGCTCGTGGGCGATGTGTTCGACGACGCCGCCACCGGCCAAGGCCTCCTCAACTTCTTTTTGCGCGGGATGAGCTGCGGCGCCATCACCGAAGACGAGGCGCTCGCCACTGGCCTCACCCTAGACGAGCTGCGCAGCCGCTCGTTCGTCAAGGTCCTGGAGAACCGCCGCGGCCGCTAAACCGCGGCAACGCGCGACCGGGGCGCGCGCGCCGCCTTACTCGATGGGACACAGGCCGCAGTCGAGGATTCCGCCGCAGCCGTCGGATTGGTAGCCGCAGTCCGCGGGGGCGCAAGAGGCGGGCTCGCACACGGGTGGGAGCGGGTCGCCTACGCAGGCCTGAAGATCGAAGAGCATATACAACAAGACCTTTTCCTGATCGCTCAGGTCCGCGCCGGGGCAATCGTCAGGGAAAAATGCGTCTGCGAAGTTGTTGCTCGGAGGAAGGACGTGGAACGCGCTGTAGGCGAGGCGCCCGCACGCATCGTCTTGGGGCGCGCCGTACGGCGTGTCGAACGAGAACTGCTGCGCGTCGTCTTCGCAGAGATCGTCGGTGCAGTACACGAACTCTTCGACGTGCTCGCCAACCTCCTCCACTTGCGGCCGCGGCTCGGCGATCACGAACTCGTAATCCTCGGGCTCGGCGACCCCTTCCTCTTCCATCCACGTCGCGAATGAGTCGATGCGCGAGCTCTCCTGTTCGCGGCCGAACGAGACCGCGCCGGTCGCCTGATCGGGGTTACTGATGAGGCTCTCGTCGAAGGTCGCCGCTTCGGCGAGTCCCGTCGCGATCGGGTCGGCTTCGTCGTATTCCTCGAACCCGTTTCCATGGAGCCAGCTGAAGCTCAAGTGGCTCGCGAACAGTCGTCCCCCGCGGTTTACGTACTCGCGTATGTGATCGCCGTACTCGTCCCGCAGCGAGAAGTCGCTGTCCCAAGCGTTGCCCTGACAGTCGGCGACATACATGTCGTAGGATTCGAGCGCGTTCAGGTCCTCGTAAAGCTCGGTGTCGGGCGGCGTATCACTGTCCAACCGCATACCCTGCGCGCCGTCGTCGCCGCGGTAGAGCTGTATGCGTCCCGTCTCGCTACCCGCGTTCGCGAACTCATCGTGGTCGATGCCCATCTTCTCGAACACGCAGGCCATCGCGTCGAACCGCCCCGTGCTCACGACCGTGCGCGGAATATTCGCGCCATCGCCGTCCTGCATGTGGCGCGGCAGGCGGGTCGGGTTGCCCGAGTCGACGACCTCGTTTCCTTCGCCCACCGAGTCGGGCAGCTGGATCTCCCCACAGGCCTCCTCCGCAGGCAGCGTGACGGTCTCCGCGCGCCGGAACTGTCCCGACATCGTCACGATCACGATCTCCTCGCCTACGGGAATGTCATCCACGATCTCGAAGCGCCCCGTCGCGTCGGTCACCGTCCCCGTGAGGAACGGGCCGAGATACTCGGTTTGGTCCTCGCAACGTTCGCAACGCCTCTCTCCCTCGGGGAGCCCGCTCGGCATCTCTGGCAGCGCGCTCGCGTCGCTGGTCGATAGAATGGAGACGACCGCGTTCGGGACGCCCACTTGATTCGCGCTGTCGTCGTCGTCGCGACCCGGTGTCAAAACGCGGCCGGAAAGGCGCGTGGGCGACGATTCGTCGCAATCCGGAATCGCCGCGCACACGTCGCATTCGTCGCCGCCTTGGGCCAGGCACTCGGGTGGCTCGTCCATGCCCCCGATGCAAGTCGTGCCGCCCTCGCAGGTGATGCCCTCGTCAGCGCAATCGATGATCTCTCCGCAGCTTACGAACTGGCCACACGCCTGGCCGCGCGAGGCGCACGTCTCGACCTCGCAGTCGTCGATCCCGCCGGCGTCCCCACTCGCCTCCGCGGCGTCGGAACCGGGGCCACCGCCGTCGGCGCCGGCGCCACCGTCGCCCGGACCGGCCGCGCCGTCATCCGAGCCGCAGGCTCCCGCAGCGAGTAGGAGCGCGAGGAAAAACCCGAGGACCCCAGCTTTCGACATAGCCCACGAGTTTACCAAGCGGACTGGGGATGCGGAATCCCCATCGAACGCGTGAGCAGAACGGAACACGCGCCTGCCCGTGCACAGCGTTGCTCGGCTCGGCGAGGAACGGCCGCTGAGCCAGCGCGTCCTTCATGCCGGTCCGCCGTCGTTATCAGTAGCCGGCAACCGGACTTGCGCGCCGGTCGGTCGGTGCGCACTCTGCGCACCGTGGGCGCTCTCCTGCCCCGCCTAGCGGCTCGGGAAAGGTCGCGCACAACGTTGAGCACCGGTTGCAGCGGCCACGCGACGCGGTGGAGTCGCTGTCGCCCGAACTGCGTGACCGCGCCTATCACCTGTCCCGCGAGGCGCTCGCCGAGGGCGCGGGCGAAAGCATCGTGAGCGCGATCGTCGGAGCGTTTCTCGGCTGACAGGTGGACGGCAGGGACGGCCCACGTGCGGAACCGGCGTGCTGCCGTCTGCTCCGGTCGGGGAAGCGCGTCGACTCTGCGCGATGGGGCGGGCATTCACCGACACCACGCGAAACCGCCGGCTGCCTGTGCTGACGCGACGACAGCCTCTCAGATCGCCGCTTAGGGACGCGGCGGCTCGCGAGAGTAGATAAAGGGCCCTGCTTTACGCCCGCGAAAGCGCCGGCGTATAGTCGCCCAGGATGGTCGAGGTTCCTTTTTTCGCGGTCCATGGGGGCAAGATCGCGATCGCGGCCGTGGTCGTCGTGGCCACCGCGGGCGTCTTACGATACCTCGGCCAGCCGGCGCGACGAGCCAAGCGCCGCCGCCGCGGGAGTGGGTTGCCCGAGCCGTCGAAGCTTTCGGAGGTCTCGACGGGCGACAGGGTCACGCTGGAGGGAAGGCTCCTCGCCGATACACCGATCGACGTCGGTTCGGGCGCGCCGGTCGCGGTCGCATCCGCCGTCGCCAACCCCGGTAAACGTGACGAGCAGCGCCACACCTCCGCCGCCGACGGGCTGGTTCTCGAGCTCGGCGATCGACGCGTGCCGATAGCGGGCACCTGCGATCTCCGCACCGGCAGTGTGGAGGACTACCCGCGCCTTTCGCTCGCGCCTGAGCGCAGCAAGCTGATCGAGCGCCTCCAAGAGACTTTCGGCGAGGCCTTCGAAACGCGGCGAGCGCCTGCTCTTTTGCAGGTTCGCCCAGGAGATGTCGTTCGCGCCCATGGACAGGTCGAGGCCATCGCCGCACATCGAGAGACGGGCTATCGCGAAGCCAGCGGCGACGTTCGTATGACCAGCGAAGGCGGCGACAAGATCGTGCTGTGGCGCGCTGAGCGCCCCAAGGCGCGAGGCAACACGTTCGCGGGCGCTTTGTGGCGCGCGGCCTGGGTGGGCGCGCTCGTGTGTGTGATCCTCTATTCCGCGGCGCGCGTGGGCGGCAATCTCGCCGTCGCGACCGACGATCCCGCCGCGAAGATGAGGCTGGCGAGCCTCGCGACGTTGTGGCCGGGGGAGCGCGATCGGGCGGTCTGGCTCTATACGAGCGCCCTCGAGGAACTGCCGCCGACGCGAGAGCGCGGCCGCGCCCTCGCGGGGCTTTTCGAGCTCGAAGGCCAATGTGGTCGAGCGGCCCGAGAACTGTTTGCGCGCCAGGACTTGAGCGAAG
>SLNH01000085.1 GCA_007133195.1 Nannocystineae bacterium
GAACACGAGGCCGGGCGCGGCTTCGCCGCCATCAGAGCGCTTCGGCACGCCGTTTTCGTCGAGCACGCCAAGATGGCCGACCATCCGCTCCAATCCAGGACGATAGCCGGTCGCGGCGATAACGGCGTCCACGTCGATACGGGATCCGTCTGCGAACCGGACCCCCGACTCGTCGAGGGAATCCACCGCGGCCACGATTTGGACGCGTCCAGAGCGAATCGCCTCGAGCGTCCCCTGGTCCACCACGGCCGGTGCCGTTCCTTCGCTTCGGAGCTTGCTAAATGGCCCCTCGTGCGGTGGCGGGAGGCCGTACTTGCTCAGGTTTCCTACGGTCACGCGACGCATCGCCGCCACCACCCAGTCGGCGACCCGCGGCGGCGCCGCGAGTAGGGCGAGGGCAGCCGGATCCCCGGGCAGGCCCCCGATCGAGCGAAGGAGGATGTTCGGGGGGGTTCGTACCGACAGCCGCACCGAGCGCACAGAGGCCTCGGCGAGGTCCTGGGCAATCTCCATCCCCGAAGAGCCGGGGCCCACGACGAGGACGTCCAGTCCTGCAAACGTAGATGGGTTGCGATACTCGCTCGAGTGAATGAGCGTGCCCTGATAGCGATCGCGTCCGGGCCAGCGCGGGATGGTCGGCTCGCCAAACAGGCCGGTGGCGATTACGACGTGCGGTGCCCGGACCTCGCCGCGCGATGTGTGGAGCACCCACTGGCCATCCACCCGCTGGACGCTGTCTACCTGCGTCTCGAAGCGTATCGGAATCGCGTAACGCCGGGCGTGCGCCTGGAGGTGGCGGATCACGTCATCCCGGGAAGGAAACAGCCCCGCGCGCAGCGGATAGCGCGTTCCGGGAAGGTGCGACAGCCATCGACTGGTGTTGAGCCGGAGCCGATCGTAGTGCCTGCGCCAACTCACACCGACCGCGTTTGAGCGTTCCAGCACCACCGTGGACACCCCTGCGCGTTGAAGCAAGGCGGCGCAGCTCAGCCCCGCTGGCCCCGCACCAACCACGACCACCTCCGCGTCGCTCATACATCGCCTCCTTCGCCTGCCTGCCAGCCGCCGGGCTAGTTGAGACGGGCTCTAGCCCGCAGAGGCGAAAAACAGGCCTGCCTCCCGCGCGGACGAGCCTGCCACGGCAAGGCACGAGCCTGCTACCGCGAGCGCCAGTTGCCCGACGCTCGCCGCCCGGATTTGCGCGGCCACCGGGAGCCGCCGATCGCCGGGGAGATCGTAGGCCTCGGCTCGAACCTGTTCAAAACGACGAGCCGGGAAGCGCGAGAAACGCGGTTTCCTCGGGCGTCGAGCTTCGGCCGAGGACCGCGTTTCGGTGCGGGAACCGACCAAAGCGGGCGACGATATCGCGGTGCCGGCGGGCGAAGTCGAGGCTGTAGCCGATCATGGCGTCGAGCTCCGGTGGGGCCTGCTCGTGCCATGACGCGAACAGCTCCACGCACCGCTTTTGGTCGGCGAGGTCTTCGCTGTGCATGAGCGGCATGTAGAGGAACATCCGCTCCGCCGCGGCGTGGCCCAGATCCTCGCCGCGCTCGATTCCCTCCGTGGCGACGTCCCGGGCGCGCCCGTCGTGCGCAAACGCTTCGGGGAGGCCGCGGAATAGATTTCGCGAAAACTGATCGAGGACGATGATGTAGGCGAGCCGCCCGCGCGGGGATGCGAGCCACGCCTCGCGATCGCCAGACGCGAGCTCGCCGTAAAGCGCGCCGAAACGCCGCCGGATCTCATCGTCGAATTCGTCGTCTTTCGAAAACCAGCGCCGCGACATCTCCCCGCTCGCGCGCCCGTGCCCGTCGAGCTCGCCGAACCAGAATTCGAGCACATTCTCCGCCTCACGCATCGATACCTCGCTCACTGCACGGTCACGGGCGCCAAGCCGCGCCAGCGCCGCCTGAAATTCAG
The DNA here is from genome assembly GCA_007133195.1 of Nannocystineae bacterium. GTDB lineage: Bacteria > Myxococcota_A > Polyangia > Haliangiales > Haliangiaceae > SLNH01. The sequence continues at coordinate 1,921 of SLNH01000085.1, forward strand.
CCGGGCTTACCGAAATATGCTCGACCACCCGGCCGTAGAGGAGCACGGTCGGCACCGATTCGCGCCCGAGCTCGGCCCGAGCCTCGCCGAGTTGCCAAAGTAGCACCCGGTCGAGCCGCGTGAGCCCGTCGCGCGCGTCGGGAATTCGATCCTCGCTCACGGCCGAAATCTAGCACCTCGGCGCGGAGCAAATGCGATAGCCGACATCGACGCCACGGCCGCGTGACCTCGCGCACCAGCCAAGCGCCGTGACAGCACGCGCCGGCCGGTAACTGGTCCGGTGCGTGCAGTCACCGTGGTGGTGGCCCGTCACTGTGGCGGGGGCCGGCAAGAGGAGGAACCGAAATGACCTCGCGAGAAAGCGGCACGAGCGAGCTACAAGCCTCAGAGCTACACCGCGTCAAACACCGCTGGGGCGTGTTCGGGATTGGGGGCGCGGTCTTGATGATCCTCGGCATCATCGCGCTCGGCAGCGTCGGCATCGCCACGCTGGCTTCCGTGTGGGTGTTCGGGATTCTGCTTATCGTTGCGGGCGTGGCGTCCATCATAAGCGCTTTCGCCGGCCAGGGGTGGAGAGGATTTACCCTGCACGCGCTCCTCGGCGTCCTCTCGGTGGTGGTGGGATTCATGGTGATCGCGAGCCCGCTCGCCGCCGCCGTGGCGCTCACGCTGTTTCTCGCCGTCTACTTCATCGCCGGTGGGCTGTTTCGCCTCGTATCATCCGTCACCGAGCGGTTCGCCGGGTGGGGGTGGGCGGCGACAGGCGGCGTCGCCTCGGTCGCGCTGGGCCTGATTCTCGTCTCGCAGTGGCCCGAGGCCACGCTGTGGTTCATCGGGCTCCTGCTCGGCATCGAGCTCATCTTTCAGGGCGCGACGTGGATCGCGCTGGCCATCGGCGGTCGATCCCTGGAGCGCGCCGCCGCCGAGCCTCGCTCGCCTGCCCCTGCCTGATCAGCCGTCACGCGATGGCCGGCGGTCGCCGCGGTGGACGGCAGTCGCTGCGCGTCACGCGGGCGCGCTCGACGAGCGTACGCGCCTACGACGTCGCCCACCTTCATGTCTGTCTCACGCCTGTCGCTCGAACCCGGTCTCCGTCTGCCAGTGAAGCCGTCATGCGCTTCGCCACCGCGGGACCTCGGCCTGTGGGCGCCGGCGGGAGAGGCGCCCGCTTGGCTCTACGACCTTCCCCGGCCCTGCGTCTCGAAGCGACAGAATTGATGATGCCCTCGGCCGAGCTGCGCAAACCGTGCACGCGCTCCGCCGCGCGCGGTGATTTTTTGCGCACACGCAACGCGCTGCGCCGGCGTTTGGACGGGTAGACGAGCGGCGCGAGCCTTGCAGGACCCTCGGACGCCGTGACCCGACCCGGGACGGCATCAAACGCAGACCTCGGGAAGGAGGACGCGATGCATCGATTCATGACATGCCCCGAGAGGGACGGTGAGCTCGCCGAGCTCGAGGTTCGCGTCGATCCCGCGAACGCGCGCGTCGAGCGGATCATCAGCTGCACGCTCCTCGCCCGCTCGCCGCGGGCGCAGTGCCAGCGCTCCTGCATGTGCAAGCTCAACCGGCAACGACCGTCGTAGCACCGATGGAGCGCGCGAACCCCACCGCGCGACCGACGAACAACAAGGAGAAACCGGGATGCGCAAGCTAGTTACGTGTCCAGACTGGGGGCACCTGGCCGCTATCGAGACCTTCGAGGACGAGCGCGATCGCGTCGCGTTCGTCGCCCATTGTTCGCTCTGGAAAGACGATGACATCCTCGAGAACTGCCGGGAGCTCTGCGCCGACCGCCTCAACGAGCGCCGCGCTGCGCGAAGCCGCTCGCGGGGGGAGAAAAGATGATCGCGAAGATCCTCGCTGCGACGGACTTCTCGACGCCCGGCGACGAGGCGGCGCGCCAAGCCGAGGACTTGGCCCTGCGGCTTGGCGCCGAGCTCGTGCTGCTTCACATCACCACCCCGCCCGATCCGCCTACGAGCACGTCCTTATCGTCCGACGCGGCCGCCAAGGTCTCTAGCCTCCTCGAGGAGATTCACGCCGAAGCCGAGCAGAAGCTCGAGGCGCTGGCCAAGGAGCTCGGCGCGAGTGGGGTTACGGTCACACAGCGTGTGGAGATCGACCACCCCGACGTCGCCATCCCGAGGGTGGCCGCCGACCTCGGCGCTGACCTCGCCGTGGTCGGTACCCAAGGGCGCACCGCCGTCCAGCGGTTCTTGATGGGGAGCACCGCCGAGCGGGTCACCCGGCTCAGCGAAGTCCCGGTGCTCGTCGCACGACCGCCGCCTCGGGAGGGCAGGACGTTCCGGCGCGTCCTCGTGCCGGTGGATTTCTCGGACGCGAGTGAGCGAGCCATCGTCCTCGCCGCGGCGCTCGCGGCTCCCGACGCGACCCTCGACCTCTTTCATGCCGGGCAGAGCCCGTTCACGGTCGTCGGCCTCCGCGGCGCGGCGAGCACCGCGCGCGTGCAGGTGCAGGAGGAGTTGCAGGCGGAGGTGCACACCCGCCTCGAAAACCTCTGCGTCAAACACCAGCGCGGCGAGCAGACACTGCGCGCCACTTACGCCCAGGGCAGCGCGACACCTCGGATCTTGGAGCACCTCGAGAGTGGCGACCCCTACGACCTGGTCGCGCTCGGCAGCCACGGCGAGCGCGGATTCCGCCGTCGGGTCCTCGGGAGCGTCGCCGAACGCATCGCGCGCCACGCGCCCTGCAGTGTTCTCATCGCGCGCGCCACGAGCGAAGTCGAAGGCGCCTAACTCGGCCGCCGCTCGACCTCTGGGGCAACTGCGTCTCGGCCCGAAACGCCGGCGCTGGCCTCTACTAGCCGGTTTCCCGATTGCCATCGTGAACGCGGGGGGTGTGCCATGCAGCGAATAGCTAATCGCATGATGTCACCGGTGAGGTTGCCTACCGGGTTCGCCCGGCTCTGATCGGCCCCGTCATGCAGCGTGTTCGCCCGGGGGAAGCTCGGCCAAGCGTTCGGGCGCCGGGACGAGGAGGCGCTCCATTTCGCGAGGCTCGAATTTTGTGAGGCCGCCGGCGTAGGTGCGGCCGTCGGTTCGAGCCGTGTTTCGCGCGAGATAGTGGGCGAGCGCGTCCAAGCTCGCTTCCGCCAGATCGACCCGCGGGTAGAGCCCGTGGGCGATGTTGATGTGCTTGGCTCCCGCCAGGTTTCGCACGAACGCGGGCGGACGCCGCGCCATATAGGTCGCGACGATCGGAGCGGGAGCGCGCAGCCTCACCGCCCACCAAGGCGAACGATGCCGAGCGATGTACGACGCCTGTGCCCCCTGCGCGCGCGCCCAGCGCAAAAACGCGTCGACCAGCCGCCACGCGCGCCGATCGAGCTGGGCGAGATCCGCGGGCAGCTCGATGACCCGCCGGAGCATCGCGTCGTCCGTGAGCACATGCCCCGCCCGGAAGAGCTCCGCAGCTCGCGTGATCGCGGGACGAAGGACGCACGAGGGGAGCGGCGGCGTATGTTGTCCGGCGATCCAAACGCGGTTTTGGCCCGTAACCTGGCCGCGATGGACGCGGCAAAGCTCTCCGAGCTCCACGAGCTTTTCCGAGCGCGCGCGGGCTCGGAAAAACAGCGGCGACCACCTCGTTTCCGCCTCGAGCCGATCGCGACCCACCCGCTTCCCTCCCGACAGCGGATGCAAAGCGCCCGCGCCCGAGACGCGGCGAGCGCGCACCGAACCACGTTCCCCGACCCGAAATCCCGCGATGACCGCCGTCGTCTGCGCGTCGGCGAACGGCATCGCCGCGGGCTCGAAAAGGTCGAGGCGGCTTAGACCAAGCGGCCCGGAGAGGAGCGCCCTCGCGAGCGCGCCGTAGTTCACGTCGAGCCACTCCGAGGCGGTAATGAAGCTCCCCACGTCGCCTTGCTTCGCGTGGCCGAGCGTCGCGAGGAAAAAGTAAAGGTGCAGGCCAGCGAGCTGGCTGACGGGCAGACCGCGCTCTCGCGCCGCATCCTTTAGCCAGCCCTTGCAGGCCGCCGAAATCTCGTGGTGCCTCACGTACGGGGGATTTCCGATAAACAGCGTTTGCCCCGGGATCGAAGGGAGAGTCACGCTGCGGTAGTCCCCGAGCATGACTTCGGCGCGGCCTGACAGCCCTGCCGCACAGATGTTCGCCCGCGCCACCGTCGCCGCCACCGGGTCGCGCTCCACGCCGATGAGTCGCGCGTTCGGAAACGCCCGGCCCGCTTCGAGCAAAAACCGCCCCGATCCCGTCCCCGGATCCACCACGCGCGCCGGCTCGCTCGCTCGCTTGGCCCACTGCACCATCGCAAAAACGATCCACGGCGGCGTATACGTCGCCCCCATCGGCCGCCGCTCCACGGCCGAGCGAATCGAACAAAATGCCTCGCCTAACGGATCCTCACCGCCCTTGACGGCCCGGCGCACCGCCGCGACGCGTTCGCCCGTGGCCTTGGTCGTCCCCGCGCCGGGCCTCGGGCGAGCCCCGAGCTCGGGCGCCCAGTCGGCGCCCAAGCGCGAGCAGGCATCCAGAAGCTCGCGTTCGCTGGTGATCCTCACGTCGGGCATCGGTCGCCGAAAGCCGCTTTTCGCTGCCCGATTGTCTCGCCCGCCCCTGACATGCTTGTAAAGCCCCGGCCAGGGCCGATGGTCGGGACTTCGCGCGTGGTTTTCAAGGGGGCCGAGCGTCTCGGCGTAGGCGGCACCGGCCGACGCGACCGGGCCCGGATCGCGGCCCGGCGTGGTCAGCCGAGCGAGGACGCGGTTCGGGCCAAAAAGCTCCGGTAGCTCTCCGGCGGTTTTCCGGTGATCTCGGCGACGGCGGGCGAGGGCTCGGAGGCCCAGCCCTGCGCTTTGACGCCCTCGAGAGCGACGAGGGCGTCGGCGAGCCATGCCGGCGCGCCAGAGTCGCGAACCCCCGCGCCGAGCTCGTCTGGCGGCAAGTCGACGTAGGAAATCTGCTTACCGGTGATCTCGGTGAGCAGGCCGGCGACCTCGGCGTCGGTGACCGCTTCTTTGCCCGTGAGGAGGTAGGTCTTGCCCGCGTGGGAGCTGGGATCGCGGAGGACTGCGGCGGCGGTGCGCGCGATGTCCGCAGAGCTTATGTAGGCGACGCGAGCGCCGCCCGACGCGCCGTAAAACGCGCCCTGACTGCGGAGCGACTCTCCGTGGATGTTGAGGACGTTATCCTGGAAAAACGTGGGCTGGAGGATCGTGTAGGAAACCCCGGACTCGGCGACCTCGACGTCGGCGTTGCCGTGCCAACGGGCGAGGGCGAAGGGGGCATTCGGATCGGCTCCGTGGGCGGAGACGCGGACGATGTGAGAAACCCCCGCCGCCGCGGCCTCCGCGACCGCCCCAGAAACGAGCTGATCGAGATTTTCGACGAGCGGCGGGACGAACACCGCCCGGTGTACGCCCGACAGCGCCTCGCGCACGGCGGCGCGATTTTCGTAGTCGAAGGGGACGACCTCAGCGCCGAGCTCGGCCAGCGCGCGCGCCTTGGGCGCCTGCACATCTCGGGCGCCGACGCGCACCCGGGCGTCCTCGTGGTGCAGAAGCTCCACGGCGACTTGGTGTCCAACGGTTCCGGTGACTCCAGTAACGAAGTAGGTCGTGGTCATGGCAAAGCTCCTTTCACCGCCCATCGTGCGTCGCCGTTCGCAGTGAATCCAGTGCATCTTCTTCACCTATATGATGCATATGGTGCATCTTGGCGTGCGCTATCCTCGGACCCGTGCGCTATCCTCGGACGCGTGCAGCTCACCTCGATCGACCTCAACCTGCTCGTGGTCCTCGACGCCGTGCTCGACACGCGCAGCGTGAAGTCTGCGGCGACGCGGCTTTCGCTCAGCCCCTCGGCGATGAGCCACGCGCTCGCCCGCGCGCGCGAGCTCCTCGGCGATCCGATCCTCGTCCGAGCAGGCAAGGACATGGCCCTCACCGCACGCGCTGCGGAGCTCAGGCCGCGGCTTCGCGAGCTACTCGAAGGGGTCGAGCGCGTGTTGGCTACCGAAGACGAGGTAGACCCACCGGCGCTCAAGCGTTCGTTTTCCGTGGCAACGACGGACTATGTAGAGCTTTTGCTGCTCGCCGAGGTGAGCCGAGAGATGGCGCGGGCTTCGCCGGGCGTGGATGTGTACGGGCGCCGCGCGGGCGATTCGGTCGTGGACGAGCTGCGCTCGGGGGCCTGTGAAGTGGCGCTGGGTGTATTCGCGGGGCTGCCAGACGACATGATCCAAGAGCGACTGTTTCACGACAGCTTCGTGTGCCTCGTTCGCCGCAACCACCCGGTGCTCCGCCGCCGGCTCACCCCCGCGCGCTACGCCGCGCTGGAGCACATCTTGGTGTCGCCGCGGGGCGGCACCCGGGGCGCCGTGGACGAGCGCCTCGCGCGCCACGGCCTCGAAAGACGCGTGGCCCGTACCGTGACCTCCTTCTTGGCGGCCCCGTTTTACGTCGCCAGCTCCGACCACGTGCTCACGATTCCCCGACGCGTCGGCGAAAAGCTCGCCGGCAGGCTCGGCCTCTCCACCTGCGAGCCGCCGCTCGATCTGCCATCGCTCACGGTTTCGATGGTGTGGCAGCGGCGGCATGACAGCGATCCGGTCCACGCCTGGTTCCGCGACCGAATCGCGGAGGTCGCAGCCCGCCTCGACTGAAACTACTCAAAGCCGCGTCACTTAATGACCTTCCAGTCGAGGAACCGACATAGGAGGCGTTTCCCTTACCGACTCGGGATCAGGAGACCGAGCTCGCTCGCTCGCCGTCGCGATCTCGTTCCCGCGCAGGGTGTCCGATCGCGTGCTTGGACGCGGGCTCGAGGCGCTCCTCGTCGGGATCCCAGTCGGGGCGGAGCGCATAACGGCACAGTCCGGCGGCAAAACCGCTCCCGTGGGCAATGTGCATGACGGGAAAGATCGACCACGTTTTCGCGATGCCCACGATGCCGAGCCGGCGAGCTACGCGGGCAGCCTCTGCACCCGCGACGAGCGAGTAAAACAGCGCAAACGCGGACGCGCCGGGCCAAAGCGGCGGAACCAGAAGCGAACCGGATCCCGCCGTCACGAGCGCGAACGGGGCGAGCGAGCGCAACGCCGGAAGCCGGCGGTGTTTGAGGAGCGTCCTCGCTCTGCCCGCGCCGTACCGGAAGTACTGCCGCGCCAGCTCACGCCTCGATCGCCTCGGGTAGTAGTAAACCTCGATGGCGCGCGACAAATAGACCCGCCCCCCGGCGCGCACGATGCGCGCGTTTAGCTCGGCGTCTTCGTTGGTGACCGCCTGGGGATCGTAGAGGCCCGCGACCTCGAAGATGCGCCGGTCGAACGCGCCCAGAAACACCGTGTCCACGTCGCCTTCGGCGTCGGCGCGCCGATACCGCGCGCCGCCCACGCCGAGCGGGCTGGCGAGCGCGGCCGCGAGCGCGCGCTGAAACGGCGTCTCCGCGCGCGGTCTTTGCGCGCCTCCCACGTTGGCGGCGCCCGTCTCGGCGAGCACGCGCACGCAGGTGCTCACGTAGTCGTGGGCGTACTCGCAGTGGACATCCATCCGCACGATGACGCTTCCCCGAGCCTCGCGGATCGCCCGATTCATGCCGGCCGCCTGGATGCGATCGGGATTGTCGATGACCCGGATCCGCGGATCGCGCCTCGAGAGCCTGTCCAGGATGGCTCGCGTATCGTCTTTGCTCCCGCCGTCGGCGACGATGATCTCGAACTTGTCGCGTGGATAGTCCTGCGCGACGACGCTGTGCAGACAGCGCTCGATATGGCGCTCCTCGTCGAGGCACGGCATGGCGATCGTGACGAACGGAAGCCTCGACTGCGCATTCACGACCGGCTTCACGGCGCGGGCTCCTTCGCGTGCGCAGGTTCGGCCTTCGCGCCGCGAAGCATCACCTGGCAGTCGTCGAAGGGCGTACGGCGAAAGCCCCAGTCGATCTCGAAGGCGCCGTCCCGCCCGGCCATGAGCCTCAGCACGCCATACCAGTACAGATTCACGCCTGGCGACAGCCGCCGCCAAAGCTCGTAATTCGAAAAGAAGCTCGTCTCGTCGAAGCGCTGCGGGCCCCCGTCCGCGCCACCGCCCTCGCGGCCCCTGCGCGCTCCGTTCACCACCCGGCGCACAGCGCTAAGCGGCCGCCACCCGAGCAGATCGGCGACTTTGGCGGCGCGCCGCGTAAGCCGCGCGGCGCCGATTTCCAGGTCGCGCAGGCCCGCCGCCCGCGCCCGCGCCTCGAGCTCAGCCTGACTGGACAGGCGCGTGATGCCGTGCATGGTCTCGGGCGGCTCGTTGGGAAAGGTGATGAGGCATCGTCCCCGTGGCGCGAGCAGCTGCGCCACCGCCTTGAAGAATGCATCCACATCGGTTACGTGCTCGACCGTGTCGCAGGAAAACACGAGGTCGAATCGGCCGGCGTAATCCGCTACGCCTCCCGCAGCGGTCACATCGGCCACCCCGAACTCGAGATTGTCGTAGCTCTGCTCGAGTGGACGGAGTGCGCGGATGACATCGTCCGAGACATCCAGGCCCACGACCTCCGGAACGCCGAGGCGAGCGATGCGCGCGGCGGTCGCGCCACTGCCCGCGCCGACTTCGCAGATGCGATCGCCGCGGCGTATGGGCAGGTGTTCGAGGACCAGGAGATCTCGATGGGGGAGGCTCGTCGGCGGATAGGGCACGTATTCGATGGGCTGACGCCGGCGCGCCCTCGCCCCGGACGGGCGCCCTGGCTGTGGTCGCGTCGCGGCCGGCTCGCGAGCCTCGTCGCCAGCGGGCTCGGCTCGAGCGTCGGGGGAGGCATGGGCGTGGGGGCTCGGCCGAGCGGAGCCTGATAATTCCGTGTGGGCGTCTGACATGTTCGCTCGCCTCGCAGCGCGGGTGGGGATCATCGGACTCGGATGCGCCCCGAAGGCGAAACGTCGCAAGCGTGCGCCGCCGGTCGAGCGCCACCGGAGTGACCGCGAGCGACGCGCGTTTCACCGGCGTGCGCGCGGCGGCGCAGAGCTCGAGCCCGCGCGCCCGACGAGCGAACGCACTGTCGCGGGGCGCCTCGTGGATACTCAGAGGGCGCCGAGCGCCTGAAGCTCTCGCTCCGCGCGCTCCGCCCATCCGCGGTTCGCGATGGGGCTCGCCGGGCTCGGATGCAAAACCCGCCCGACCTTCGCATCACCGTCGCCCAGTACGGCTCGAATACGGGCCTCGGCGAAGCCGCCGATGCCGATCACGTGGGTCGGTCGAAACAGCCGGGCCACAGCGCCGAGCGCCTCGTCGCAAATCGCGAACAGCTCCGCGCGCTCATCCGGCGACAGCTGATCGGGCGTGAGGTTCGCCCCGCTCTCCTTGACGAAACACAGCGGACAGTAGTTCCACACGAAGAACGACGCGAAGAACGCCTCCGGCGTGCCAAAACGATCCCGCGCCCACCCCCAAAGCCGGCTGCCGCTCACCTCTTTGCGGTGACAATCGAAGCCTCGCACCGGGCGCTTTGGGTGCTCGTCGGCGGGCCGGTCCACTGGCTCCTCGATCCCCATCCACGAACGCACGAGCTCCACCTCGCCGAACGGCACGCCGGTCTGCGCCATCCCGAACGGCCCCGGGTTCATACCCACGAGGAGCGCGTGCGCACCCGAGCCGCCGAACTTTCGCAGGTAGGCCTCGTGGGGGCGCCAGGCGTACTCGAGCGGTCGATAGACGGCAGCCACGGGCGCACCGGGGCGAAAGGGCGCCGTCCGGCGCGCGAGATCGCGACTGATCGTGAGGAGCTCCTCGACGTGCTTTCGGGCGGAGCGTGCGCGCGGCATACGAAGCGCCGTGTAGGAAACGCGCGCTCAGTGGGAGCGTGTACGGGGCGCGATCTGCTTGATCGCCGCGTCGGTGTCGTCTTGGCCTTGGCTTGGCCCACCCATCTCGTCTGCGACCAGGCGCCTCAACCTCGTGACGCGGTCGCGAACGTCGCGGTAGGTGGGATCCTTCTTCATCACTGCCTCCGCGTAGTAGAGCGCTTCGCTGGCGTCTTGAAGGTGCTCGTACGAGGTGCAGATCTCGTAGTAGAGGCTGTACTTCTCTCGCTCGGTAATCCCCTCGACGTAAAGCCCTTTTTTGAACTGCGCAATCGCGGCCGTGTGCTTGCCCTGCTCGCGATGACACAACCCAATCATCAAGTGACACGGCACACCGCGAACGCCGATCACGTTTTCGAACGACTTGATCGCCTCGTCGTACAGCCCCATCTCCTTGTACGCGAGGCCTAGATCGTAGTGCGTGTCTGCGTCCTCGTCCGCCACCGGCCTTTCGAGCATGACCTGCGGCGACGAAGCGTGCACCGCCCCCGCCGCTGGCTCGGAGCGCGCGGTGGCCGTCGATTCAGCTCGCTCACCGCCCGCCTCCCCATCCGCCGTGTCCCCGGCCGATCCGCCGTCGTCGGCAGCGCCCCCGAGCGCGGCCAAGTCATCGATCTTGGCCATCACGAGCGGGTGGTCGGGGTAGCGGACCATGAGCGCGTCGAGGATCTCACGCGCCTCGTCCAGTAGACCCTGCGCAAGGAAAAACTCGGCCTCGTCGAGATCATCCTCGAGTGAGGTGCCGGCCGCCGGATCGAGCGGATCCAGGCTGTGCTGCTGCGTGGGATCGGGGGTGGCAGACAGCGTCTCTCCGGTCTCGACGACTTGGCCGCCCTGTGCCGCGAGCCCCTTGATCTCCTCGGTGTACTCCTCCGGCCCCGGCCGGTCGGGACTCGGCGCGACCGGCACCTGCGAGGTGGCGTCGCCAAGGTCGCCGCGCGGGTGCGACTCGCCTAGCTCCCGCGCGAGCGCCGCGGGATCGTCAAGCGGCGCGGCGGCGACCCGGTCCGCGGCCGGCACCTCCTGAGACGTCGGCGTCGGTTCGGCGCGAAACTCTCCGAGATCCCCGATGAAGACGGCGTTTTTGGTGTCGTCCGGGTCGTCCGGATCGGGCGCGCGCTCCTTGTGCGGCGCCGGCCGGCTTCGGTCGAGCTGGTGAGGAGCCGCGATGTTTTTGCCGGATTCGTCCAGGTCAGGGGACAGAGCGCGCGCCGCCTGTTCGTACGGCGCGTCGGCATCCGGGTAAAGGTCTGGCAGCGGCGAAAGCCCGTCCTCATCCGTGCCCAACAGGGCAGGCGGGGCGCTCCCTTCCCTCGTCCCCGACACCTCGGCGACCTCCACGTCCCCCAGCTCGAGCTCCTGGGTCCCCGTATTCGGATTGCCCCCGGCCGCGCGCTCGCTGAGGTCGTCGAGGATGAGATCCGCCTCGTCTAGCACCTCGGGCGCGTTCGGGTTTGGCCCGGGGGCCGGGCTGCCGCCCGCGAGGGCGCTGCCTGGGCGCGGGTCGAACGGGCGGTCACCGTCCTCGACCGGGACCACGTCGCCACCGCCGCCCGCGATGTGCGCCGGCCCCGGCGTCTCCTGGATGACGGCGACGTCCGGATCTGCGATGCGGAGCTGATAGTCGCGGGCCAGCTCGTAGGCCTCGTGATGGCGAGCGTCGATCGACAACAGCTCGCGCAGATACATTTCTGCGGCCGTCGGCTCGCTCGCGGCGGTTTGACGCGCGAGGTGCAGAAGCTCGGCGACCGCCTCGGCTTCGCGCCCCTGGGAGAGCAAGATCTCCTTGAGCTGCTCGCGCGCCTCGATGTTGTGTGGATCGAACTCGAAGACTTGGCGCAAGTGGTCGATGGCCTTTTGGTGGAGGCCATATTTCACGTACACGTCGCTCTCGGTGAGGATCTTGATGATCTCGTCCGCGTGTACCTCCTCCGACGCGGTCCCCATTCCCCCCACGCGCCCGTCTTGGTGCCCCGGGTCATTCTCGTCGCCGAAATCGAATCCCGAGAGCGGCTCCTCCACAGAGTTCGCTTGCTCGATAGCCGCCTCTGGCTGGTGCTGATCGCCGACCAGCGGAAACGCGCCGGTGGCGCGCCCGTATTGCGAGACCTGAAGGTCGTCGGCCGACAGGCGGTCCGTGGACTCGAATGTGTCGTCGAGCTCCGGCTCGAGCTCCATCTCTTGAGCGCTCTCGTCGCCGCCGCTCGCCGAAGCCTGCACGAACGCGAGAGAGTCCGCGTCGTTGGGCGCGTACTGGAGAATGTTTTGGTGAACCTCGCCAGCCTGGGCGTACTGGCCGTCCTCGGTCAGCACGCGCGCCAACTCCTTGAGCACCGACACCGTCTTGTCGACCTGCTCGAGCTGCTCGAACGCCTGCGCGAGCATGGCCAGAACCTCGACGTCGCGAGCGTCTGCCTTGAAGCAGACCTGGAGCTTTTGCAGGGCGCGCCTGGGATCGCGCTGGCGGAGATAGGTCGCGGAGAGCTCGCGGGCGAGCGGGATATCGTCCGGCTGGTGCCAGAGCACGCGCTCGCCTACCTTGAGGAAATCATCCTCGCGGCTTTGCTCGCGGAGGAAGTCGAGTGCATAGCGGAACTCGGCGACGGCGCTCTCGACGGATCCCTCCTTCGAATAAAGCTCCGCGAGCTTGATCCGCGTAGCCACGTTATCCGGGTCCAAGTCGAGGAGCTGACGGATCGTGGCGAGCGCCTCGCGGGTCTTACCCGCGCGGTAGAAGAACGCCGCGACGCGCTCGAAATGCTGCGTCGCTTCCGAGTACAGGCCGATCTCGCGGTACAGCTCCGCGAGCCGGAGGTTCACCTCGATTAAGTTGGGGTCCAGCTTGAGGACCTGGCGGTACACGGCGATCGCTTTGCGATGAAAGCCCTGTTCGCCGTAAAACCGCGCCACCTTGAGGTAGGTGTCGATGGCCTCCTGCTTGGCCCCGCGCTTGGCGTAGAGGTCCCCGACGGTAAGCCAGACGCGAACGTCTTTGGGATCCTCACGAACGACCCGGAGATACTCGCGGATCGCCTTGTCGAGCTGTCCCTTGTCGGCCGCCCGGCGGGCCGCCTCCATGACCTTGGCTTTGTTAAAGGCCATGGTACGACCCTACCGTTACGCGCTGCATACGCGCGCACACCTCGCCACGAGTGCGAGCCTCGGGGTGTGCACCATCTCCGACAATGGGATCAGGTTACGGTTGCGAGCCATCTCCGGTCAAGTGAAGAAAGCCAGCCCATTCCAGGATGTTAGGCGGGCTCCAAGGCGTTTAGCTCGGCGATGAAACCCGTGTGGATCTTGCCGGCCATGAATCGGGAATCGCGAAGGAGGCGCTGGTGAAACGCGATGTTCGACTTGATGCCTTCGATCACGAATTCGTCGAGACAACGCAGCCCGCGCCGGATCGCGAGCTCGCGGTTATTGTCATGGACGATCAGCTTCGCGAGTAGTGAGTCGTAGTGTGGTGGAACCACGCAGCCCTCGTACACATGCGTATCTACGCGCACCCCGAGTCCGCCCGGAATGTTGAGCCCCGTGATGGTCCCCGGGGAGGGCGCGAAGCTCACGGGATCTTCCGCATTGACTCGGATCTCGATGGCGTGACCGCGGGGGCGCCGCGTGCCCTGAAACGACAACCGCTCGCCCGCGGCGATGCGCACCTGCTCGCGAACGAGGTCGACGCCGGTGACGAGCTCGGTCACCGGGTGCTCGACCTGCAGCCGCGTGTTCATCTCCATGAAGTAAAAGCTGCCGTCCTCGTCGAGCAGAAACTCCAGCGTCCCCGCGTTTTCGTAGCCGAGCGTTTGGATCGCTTTGACGGCCGACGACGTGAGGCGCTCGCGCGTCACCTCGTCGAGAGCAGGAGACGGCGCCTCCTCGATGAGCTTCTGATGGCGCCGCTGAATCGAGCACTCGCGCTCGCCTAGGTGGGTGTAGTTGCCGTGGCCGTCGCCGACTACCTGAACCTCGACGTGGCGGGGCCGGCGAATGTAGCGCTCCATGTACACCGCCGAGCTACCGAACGACACCTCCGCCTCGTGGCGCGCCGTGTTCCAACTCGAGACGAGGTGGTCGGCCTCCTCGACGATCTTCATGCCCCGGCCACCACCCCCGGCCGACGCCTTGAGGATCACGGGGAAACCGATGCGCTCAGCAGCCGCGCGCACCTCGCGCTCCGACTCGAGGGGGCCGGTGCCGGGCAATACGGGCACGCCGGCCTCTTCCATGGCCGCGCGCGCCCTCACCTTGTCGCCCATCATCCGCATGAGCTGGCTCTGCGGACCGATCCACCGAATCTGGCACTTTTCACACACCTCGGCGAACTCGGCGTTCTCGGACAAGAAGCCATAGCCGGGGTGAACGGCGTCGGCGCGCGTGATCTCGGCGGCGCTGATCAGCGCCGGGATGTTGAGGTAGCTCTGTGCCGAAGGCGGCGGGCCGATACACACGGCCTCATCGGCGAATTTGACGTGGAGCGCGTCGGCGTCGGCGCGGGAATACACCGCCACGGACCCGATTCCGAGCTCGCGAAGCGCACGGATGATCCGCAGCGCGATCTCCCCGCGGTTGGCGATCAGGACTTTTTCAAACATGGCGTAAGCGGAGCGGCGGCTGGGCGAGCCGCTACTCGGGCGCGATCTCGAACAGGGGTTGCCCGTACTCCACGGGCTCGGCGTTCTCGACCAGGATCGACCGTATGACGCCTGCCTGATCCGCCTCGATCTCATTCATGAGCTTCATCGCTTCCACGATGCAGAGCGGCTGCCCTTTCTCCACCCGCGACCCGACATCGACGTAGGCCGGAGCGTCGGGGTTCGGCGACCGGTAAAATGTCCCGACGAAGGGCGATGTGACCTGGTGGGCGGGCGGACGATCGTCAGCCTTGCTCTCCGCCGTGGGGGCCGCGCCGCCACCCCCCGGCTCTTTGGGCGCGGGCGCTTGAGGTGGCGCCGCGGCGGGCATGATCGGCGCCTGCGGGACAGCGGCGGTCGCGGGGATGGCCGGAGCGGCGGCCGCCGGCGCGGCGTCGCCGCTCGCAGCGCGCCGGAGCGTGAGCGTCGCCCCGGGAAGGTCGATGACGAGCTCGGACAGGCTGTGGTGTTCGACGACGCTCGCGAGCTCACGGACCATATCGACCGTCTCGGTGGCCGTGACTGAGCCGCCCCGCGCAGATCCGCGGGCCGCGCCCTTCGTGGCGGTCGCCTTGTCGGCCTTCTTGGCGGTCGCGGCCGCGCCCGTGCGCTTGGCGGAGGTCGTCTTGGCGGCGGCCTGCTTGGAGGTCTTGGCGGTCTTCCGGCTCGTCCGGCTCGTGGAAGATGAGCCCGATTTCTGGCTCGATGTTCGCTTGGCCTGGCCGCTCGCTGCGCGGGTCGCGCGCGCGCGCGAGTTGCTCGCGGTTGTGCGCTTCGAGGAGGTTCGGGAGGTGGTCATGATGTTGGCTCGTCCGTGGCGCGCTTAGCGTTTGCCCGCAACCCTTCCACATGAGCGAGGGCGGCGTCCAGCCCCAGCAGGTAGCTTCGGGCTCCGAACCCGCTTATCTGACCAACACATACGGGAGCGGTGAGCGATTGAGCGCGAAAGCTCTCTCGCGCGTGAATATTCGATAGATGAACCTCCACCGCCGGGAGATCCGCAGCCTCGATCGCGTCGCGGATCGCGACGCTGGTGTGAGTATACGCCGCGGGATTGATGACGAGCGCGTCATAGCGCGCTGCGGCATCGTGAATCGCGCGAATCAGCGCCCCCTCGTCGTTTTCCTGAACCGCATCGACCTCAGCCCCAGCTGCGCGGGCGCGCGCGGCGAGCTCGGCGTCGATCTCGGCGAGTGTGGTCCTGCCGTAAACGGTGGGGTTCCGCGTGCCGAGGAGGTTCAGATTCGGGCCGTGGAGGACGAGGACCCGGATCGGTTCGGGCGCCGTCGACATCGCCCGGCCTCAGAGCTCGGCGATGAGGCGCGGAGCGGCGAGCCGCATGAAAAACCGGCCTTTCCCGAAGTTCCCGTCCGACGCGATCATGAGCGCCAGGAAGTATTCGTCGGTGAGCATGCGCACGATGAGCGTGAGCTTCTCGGCCTTCACCGTGAACTCCTGCAGCCCGCCGATCTCGAGGATCTCGCCGGCCTTCCTCACCTGGGTGAGGATGAAGGAAAACTCCATGCCGATCGTGGTGATGTCAGCGCTTTCATCCTCGCGCAGATAACTGTCGACGGAGATCCCGTCCAGTCCCATGATGAGACTGCCGATCCCTCCGTCGACATCCTCGACCAGCTTCTTGAGATGCTCGGTAAACACGGGCCCCCCCTCGATGAGGTCGCTCTACCCCTCCTACGGCGCGAGGGGCCAGCGCGCCGGCTATCCTAACAACGCGCCCGTATGCGCGCAAAGTTTCCGCCTGCCGCAGCGCACCACCACGGTCTGCGCGGAGGGGGCCAAGACCGGCTCGACGCGGGAGGCGGCCTTCGCCCCGCCATTACAACGCGCGAAGGTGGGTGCGCAGGTCGTCGAGGTCCAAGCGGGTGAGCCCCGGCTCGCCGATACCGCCGACGGTGACGAACGACAGCGCGCCGCCGCTCCGCTTTTTATCGACGCCGAGATGGGCGAGCACGTCGGCCCGAGCGAGCCAGGGGCGAACGTCGGCGTCGAGCCCAGCCGCGCGGAGCGTCTCGACCACGCGGCGCTCCAGCTCGGGGCCACATGCGCCGGCTCGCGCCGACACCCCGCACGCCGCGACGAGCCCCAGGGCCACCGCTTCCCCGTGCAAAAACTGCTCGTAGCCGGTCGCCGCCTCGATGGCGTGCCCGACCGTGTGCCCGAGGTTCAAAAGCGCGCGCTCCCCGGTGGTCTCCCGCTCGTCGCGCCCGACGACCCACGCCTTGAGCGCCGCACAGCGCCGAATGACTTCATCGATGCCCTCGGGCGCTTCCCCGCGGCCGATGGCCGGTGCGAGGGCCTCGATGCGCTCGTAGAGATCGTCGCCGCCGAGGAGCCCGTACTTGACCAGCTCGCCGAACGCCGCCCGGAGCTCACGAGCGGGCAGCGTCGCGAGCACGTCCGGATCGCACGCGACGAGCGAGGGCTGCCAAAACGCGCCCACGAGGTTCTTTCCCTCCGGCAGGTTGATACCGGTCTTGCCGCCGATGGCTGCGTCGACCATGGCCAGGAGCGTGGTCGGCGCGTGCACGACCCTCACGCCGCGGTAGAGCACCGCTGCCGCGAACCCGCCCAGGTCCCCGACCACGCCGCCGCCGAGCGTGACGACGGCCGACCGCCTATCGAGCCCCGCGCCGGCCAGCTCTCGGCAGATCCGCTCGAGCTCCGCCGCACACTTCGACGACTCCCCGGTGGGGACCGAGACGCGGGTGACGACAAAGCCCTCGCGCGCCAGCGCTCGCTCGGCCCGGTCCGCGTAAAGCGGCGCCACGTGGTCGTCGCAGACCAGGCCCACGCGCTCGCAGTCCGAGCCCAGGGTCCCGCGGGCGAGCTCGCCGAAATCGGCCAGCGCCCCCCGGCTCACGGCGATCGGGTACGTGGCGTCGTCCAGCGAGACGAAGGCGGCCTCGCGCAGCCGATCGGGCCCGAGCGCCCGGGCGCGCTCGTGGGCCCGCGCGATGAGCGCGGCGACCATAGGCGGCTCGCGCCCGGTCGTCTCCACCGCGACGTGGGCGCGCCGGTAGGTCGGAAGCCGCTGCCTATAAAGAGCCTCCACGTCGCGGCGCGAGCGCGCCAGGAGCGGGCGCTCGGCTGCGCCCCCGGCGCGCGCGAAAACCTCGTCCAGTGGGGCGGTCAGCGCGACGACGAGCCCCGCCTCGCGCATGCGGGCGATCTGGTCGCGGACGCACGGCGTCCCGCCGCCGGTGGCGATCACGGCGGGCGGTCCGGCCAGCACGCGCTCGAGCGCCTCGGTCTCGAGCGCTCGGAACGCCTCCTCGCCGCGCTCGGCGAACAGGGCCGGGATGCTGGCCCCGGCGGCCTCCTCCACCACGGCGTCCAGATCGACGAAGGGGAGGCCCTGCTCGGCGGCGAGCCGCTCGCCCACCGTCGTCTTGCCGGTGGCCATGAACCCGATGAGGATGATCGAGGTCGTCATGCCGCGCGCCTCCGCCCCGCCCCCGGCGTCACTCGCATTGCAGCACATCCCGGTTCGTGATCTTGGGCGTGAGGAAGATGAGCGCCTCGCTCTGCTCGTCGCTCTCGCGCCGGCTCTTGAAGAACCATCCGATCACCGGCAGATCGCCGAAGAAGGGGACCTTGCTGTAGTCCGTGCTCGTGTTGCGGGTGTAGATGCCGCCGATGACCGTGGTCTCCCCGTCCTCGACGAGCACGGAGGTCTGCGCTTCGTTGCGCAAGATCGTCGGATCGCCGCGCGCCCCCGTGTTCGCGAAGTCGGGCTGGTTGTTCGAGACATTGACGTCCATCGAGATCGCGCAGTCGCGCTGGGAGACGTTCGGTCTCACGCGCAGACTCAGATCGGCGTCTACGAACTGGGTTTGTACGCCCTGGGCACCGATCACCGAAATCGGCACCGACACGCCGTCGCTGATCTCCGCCTCGCTGTTGTTCTTGACCGTGACCTTCGGCGCCGACACGAGGCGCACGGTGCCCTCCTCCTCGAGCGCGGACAGGCGCAGGTTGACGTTGAAGTTGCCGTCCACCGAGCCGAGCGACAGCCCCATCGCGCCGCCGGCGCCGGTGCCCACGGCGGCGGGGAGGTTGACGGCGAAGTCCGACGGGACCGCCCCGACGCCGGCCGTCGGCGTCTCCCCGTCGTCGGCCCCGCCGGCCGCCGCGATGCTGTTCGGAAACTGAAGGCCGGTGTCGTTCCCCGTCTCCTCGCTGGCGACGAAGCTACCACCCCACTGGACGCCGAGCTCGCGCGCGTACGTGGACCGCGCCTCGACCACGCGCGCCTCGATCTGGATCTGCGGCGTCTGCGTGTCGAGCCTCCGCAACAGATCGATGATGCGGCGGCGGTGGGCCGATATGTCGTTGATGATGAGCGAGTTCGTGCGCTCGTCTACCTCGAGCCTGCCGTCCGGCGACAGAAGGGCCGAGAGCTGATCGCGAGCGAGGTTCGCGTCCGCGTAGTTGAGCGTGAACACCTCGGGCTCGGGGGATTCGGTCTGGGCCATCGCCCGGAGCCTCTCGGCCTCCGCCTCGTCTTCGGCGTCGAGCTCCGCGCGAGTCGCCACCCGGATCAGGGAATCCTCGCACCGGTACCAAAGGCCCTTCGAAGCCAAGATGACCTCCATGGCCTGCACCCAGTCGATGCGGCTAAGACGCACCGTCACCGAGGCGTCGACTTCGTCGGGGACCACGATGTTCACGTCTCCGACGTCGGCGATCATCCGCATGAGGCTATGGATGTCCACGTCGCGAAAGTCGAGATCGATCGTGCGCGGCCGGTAGTTGCACCCCTGGATGGGGGAGCTGCGCGAGGCCGTAATCGCCCCGTATCCCCCCATGCGCTGCGGTGGAAAGTCTGTGCCGTCGATCTCGACGTCGGCGTCGCCCTCCCCCTGCGGCGGAGCGTCGTCCCCGAGCTCATCGTGCGAGAGCACCGCGGGCTCCTCGTCCGAGCTCTCGCCGTCCCCGGCGCTGGCCGAGCCGCCGCGCTTGGGGAAATCGAGGTAAAGATCCGTTCCCACCTCCTCGATCTCGGCGCGCGAGGCGCGGTCGAGCTGGGCCACCACGAGCACGCGCTCGGGATCATCGGGATCCCGGTACGACGACACCGCCCGCACCGGCCCCTGAAACTCGCTGGTGTCCAGCGTCCGTTCGAGCTCCTCGGGCATCGATACGCCGGCGATGGCGACCACCACGCGGCGCTGCGTGGCTTCGATGATCTCGGCCTCCGCCGGGGCCGAGAGCGCGACGATCACGCGAGCGTGCTCTCCCGTGTCGGCGAAATCGACGTCGCGCACCCGCACCGAGGCTGAATTATCGGCCTCCTGGTCTGCGGCGTCGGCCGCGCCGGCATCGTCGGAGTCGTCCGCCCCGCCCGCAGCCTCGTTCGAGCCGCCAGCAGGCACATTCGAGCCGCCCACGTCCTCACCCGTGTGGCGCGGCGTGAGGCGAACGTAGATGTTGTCGTCCCGGGCATTGACCTCGTAGTCCGCCACGCGCGCCAGGGGGATCGCCACGCGCACGTGGCGCCCGGCGTCTCCGCCCTCCTCCCGCGCCCCGACCTGCGCCACGGCGCGCGTGCCGACATCGAACCGCGCCACGCCGCCGCGCTCGGATGGATCCGCGTCTGGGGACAGGCGAGCGCCGGCGACATCGACGATGAGCCGTGACGGATTATCGCGGGTGTAGAGGCTGTATCGCGGCGTCTCACTTCCCGCGATGCGGATATAGCTCGCACCGCTCGCCCGGTCCCTTCCCTCGATTGACTCGATTTGGTTGGTTCTCTGCCCCGCGCTCTGCGCTTGCAGGTGCGGCGCCGCGAGCATCGCGAGTACGCCGACGGCGACGCCTCGCAGGCGTCGCTGCGATTTCGACCGGCTCGGGGGCTTCGACATGACTGACTCCTCGACAAGGCGTTCGGCGGCCGGTGCTGCGGCGCGCGGCGCGCGCTCTCGCGCGGATGGGATCCGGCGTGGACAAAAATCAGGTCTCATCGCTATCTCTCCGGAAGGTCGTCCGGCAGCAGATCGGGATCTTCGGCGTCGGGGTGGAGCAAAATGGGCTTTTCCTCCGGTTCGGTGCCCTCCTCGCGGGCGTCGTCGGCGCCGAGTGCGAGCTGCACGTAGTTCGAGCCGATGTTCGTGATAAGAGCCTTGTCCGAGCCGATGCAGTCGCCGCGGTTGACGATGTGGCTCGCGCCCTGCCGATCGCGGAACAGCGCGTAGCCCCGCGTGCCGCGAAGGACGATCCCCGTGAGCTCGAGGTCCTGGTGTGGATATGCGTCGGCGGCCGAGTTGTCCGCCCCACATAGCTCGGTGCGGAAGTCGTCGTCGTCCCGGTCGCTGCGCGGGTGATCGACGATGTAAGAGCGGAAGGGGTCCCGGTTTTCGTCCCCGTCCGGATCGCTCCTGAACGCGTCTTCGGTGAAGGGTCGGCGCAGCTCACCGGGGACCTTGTCGTAGCTGGCGAAGGCGTGGGTTTGTCCGCGCGCGGCGTCGTCCGCCTCTTCGCGCGCCTCCTCGCCGCCGCCGCTGGCGCGGCGCCCCTGGCCCGTGCGGCTCGCGAGCGGGTCGTCCTCGGGAATCCCGTCAGGGCCGCTGTCGCCACAGGCCGCCAGCACCGACGTGAAGACGACGCACGTGAGGGCCGACCTGCGGCAGCGGGCTTGGATTTCGGCCATCATCGTGGTTACTCGCCTCCTTCGCCATCGCCGGCGACGTCGCTGCTCAGATCCTCGGGTTCGAAGGTCTCCTCCACCTCGAGATCGCCCTCGGGCGCGCGCGCCTCATCCTCGGCCGGGTCTGCGCCCCCGTCGCCACCGTCTCGATCGTCGGACACGCCCGAGGCCGCATCTAGCTCCGCAAGCAGCCCATCTCCCCGCTGCCGAAACGTCGCGGCGGTGAACTCGGCCGCGAGCTCGAGCTCGTCGTCCTCGTCCACGTCCTGCACGGTGAGGGTGAAATCCTCGATCGTGATGACCCGCTCCGTTTCGTAGATCAGGTAGAAATACTCCATGATCTCGTAAAAGGTGCCCCGCACCTCGATCTGGACGGGCACCTTCATGTAGTCGCCGGCCTCTTCTTCGTCGCGGCGGGACCACTGGTGAAGGTGCACGCCGGAGGCCGCCGCCTGCCGCTGCAGGTGCACGAAAAACGCCGACAGCTCCGCCGCGAGTGGTAGCGAGACGAGGCTCGCGCGGAGGTTTTCCTCCAGCTCGTCGCGCTGGTCGAGCAGATCGTCGTACTTGTCCGCGCGATCTAGCAAGGACTGGTTCCTGCTCTCGAGCGACTGGTTACGGCTGGTCGCCTCGTTCACGTCGTCCCTGAGCGAGGAATAGAAAAACTGCCAGTACAGGGCGCCCAGCACGACGAGCACGAGCCCGAGGAGCGCCCCCGTCTTCGCGGGAGACTGCTTGGCGAGCGTTTCGCGGATGTCCTCGCGTGCCATCAGTAGCGAACCTCGCCGGTGATCGTAAACTCGTGATAACTCACGCCCGACTCCCTGTCCTCGGCCGTGTCGCCGCCTTGCGGCACCACGTCATCGAAGTAGGCCGAGGCCTCGAGGCGTAGCGCGAGCTGGGTCATATCGGCGTCGGCGTTGGCGCCGCCGTGCAGCGTGAAACTCCCGTCGCGCTCGGAGAACTCGATGATCCAGGCGCGTTTCGGATCCCACGCGTCGTTCCACACCCGGCCGATGTTTTGCGCTGCGCGCGCGGCCGACGCCTCGTCCATGGTCGGCCGAACATCGGGCGTGAGAATTCGTGACAGCTCGTTCATCAGCCACGCCGGCGTCGCCTTCGCCTCGTTCAGCGATTCGACCGCCGCCTCCCGCGCCGCCAGCGCTTCGAGCGCGTCCTGAATCTCTTCGAAGTCTTTCGTCGCCGCCTCGAGCTCGCGGTTTTCGCGCTCGAGATCCTGGTTTGCCGCCTTCGTGACCTCGAGATCCTCCGCGAGCGGCCTGTGCACGAACACGAATACGAGCGCGCCCGTGGCCACGAGCGCGAGCATCCCCAGCCCGAGGATTTCGCGCCCGCGATCGTGGGTACGTTTGACCTTCTGCTCGGAGAGGAGGTTGATCTTGATCATGACCGCGACCTTTACTTGTCGTGCGGCGCTCGAAGCGCGAGGCCCAGCCCCACGACGGCCTCCGGCGCGTGCGCGGCGAGAAACGCGCCGTCGAGATTGGGATCCAGATCGACGCGCCGCCACGCGTCCGCGACCTGAACGTCGAGGCGCGACCGGCGGGCGATGGCGCGCTGCAGGGCGCCGACCTTGGCGCCCCCCCCTGCCAGCCAGACCCTGCTCACGTTCGTCTCCCCCGCCTGCTCGAGATAAAAGTCGATCGACCGCTGCAGCTCCCCCGCCATGACCTCGGAGACCTGTTCGATGATCGGCGCCACTTCTTGCGGAATGAGCCCGCGCTCGCTTTGACTGCCGCCGACCTTATAGGCCTCCGCCTCTTCCGCTGGCGCGCCGAGCTGGCGTTGGATCTCCTCGGTGAGCGTGTTCCCGCCGACGGTCATATCCCGCGTGAACAAGCTCATGCGGTCGCGAACGATGTTGATGTTCGAGCTCGCCGCGCCGATGTTGATGAGCACCGCCGTCTCGCCGAGCGCGAGGTCGTAGTTGGCCTCGAACGCGTTTTGCGCGCTGAACGCCGCGACATCCACGACCGCGGGCGATAGGCCCGCATCGCGCACGACCGCCGCGTAGTCGTGCACGATCTGCTTTTTGGCGGCGACGAGAATCACCTCCATAAACCCCGCCGGGTTTAGCTCGCTGACCACCTCGTAATCGATCTCGAGCTCGTCGCGGGACGACGCCAAGTGGTGCTCCGCCTCGTAGGGAATCTGCTCCTCGAGCTGATCGCGGCGCATCGGAGACAGGTTGTTGATGCGCTTTATGATCACCGAAGGCCCCGAGACCGCGATGGCCACCTCTTTGCTGCGAAGCCGCAGGCGCCCCCACAGCGTCCGGATCGCGTCCACCACGGCCCCCTGGTCCATGATCGTGCCGTCCACGATCGTCTGGGGGCCGAGCGGTTCGATCCCGAACGCCAAAAGCTGCGGGCCCCGCTTGGTCGACTTAATTTGAACGACCTTCACACTGCTCGACCCGATGTCGAGGCCAATGCATTGTTTACCCTTGAAAAAACCCATGAGCTCCGGCTCGCAGGAGAGCCTGCCTGAGAACTACATTCGGTGACAGAGGACTACGCCTGAGCACCTTCTCCTACATCGTACAAGACGGGCTTCAGCCGGGGCAAAAAATTCCCCGGATTTGCAAGAAACCAACGCAACATCGATGATTTAAGGTCCTTCGCGCGAGCCGCTTGGCCGCGGCGCGCGGCGGCTGCTCACGATAAGTCGTGGGCACTCGCCGGGCTCCCTGCCGAGGCCGAGGTGCCAGTCGGAGATGGACCGGAGAGCGCGGCGCCGAGCGCGCACCGTATCGGCGTTGTCAGGCGCCGCGTGTCGTCAGGACGCGCGACCACACGAAAAACAGTCAAGCGCGATCAGGTTACCACGCAAACGAACGGCAAGAACCATGATCGTGTGGCCAGGTCCCGTCGTACCCGTGCGCAGTCCCGCGCGCTTCATACCCTTTGGACACACACTTTCGCACTGCGCTCATCCCCCGCGCCCCCTCGCTCAAACCGCATGAGTCGCCCCACATCCGCGCCGCGCGAGTGACACGCCGGGCCCCGCACATGCCGGGTCATCGGTGCGCGATCAAGGCACACACGAAACGCAAACCGCGGCGCCAGGCGCTCACGCCTCCCGGGCCGCCGGCTGAAGGCACAGCCGGCCTGCCGCGGCGCCACCATCGCGATTGTTTTGCGGCACCGCCGCGCGCTAGAATGGCCCTCGCAACATCGCACAGCGCCGCGAAGTTGCCAGCGGCCATGAGCCGCGAGCGGAAGCCGGCTTTTCCCTCGGGCCCGTTATCACTGCCGCCGCTCGATTCAACCGGAGCACATTCCATGCGCGAACATTTTCCAAACCGGATCGCGAAGGTCATTATTCCCTTGTGCGCGCTCGCCGTGCTCGCCGCGTGCCCGAGCCGCGACGTCTCGTCGGTGGATCCCGAAACGGGTCGCGAGACGAGAACCAATATCGACATTTCGCTCGAGCGCAAGCTCGACCTGCTGTTCGTCATCGACGAGTCGATCGCGATGGAAGCGATCCAAGAACAGCTCGCCGACAACTTCCCCTTGTTCATGGACGAGCTGGCGAGCATCGAGGGCGGGCTGCCCGACTTGAACATCGGGGTCATCTCGGTGGACGTGGGCGCCGATCCGTCCCCGGCGGCCGATCCCGCGGTCGGCTGCGAAGGCGACGGCAAAGACGGACGGCTCATCGTCGGCGAAGACGACAGCGGCTGCCCGGGGCTCGACGGGCAGTGGATCGAAGCTCGGCAGACGGGAGACGGCGTCGAGTTCAACTTCGACGACAGCGAAGAGCTCGATGATGTGTTTTCGTGCATGGCGAGCTTGGGCGCGGAGGGGTGCGGCTTCGAGATGCCGCTCGAGGCGCTGGCGCGCTCGTTCGAGCACCCGAACAACGAAGGCTTTTTCCGCGAGGACGCCCACCTCGGCGTCGTCATCCTCACCATGGAGGACGACTGTTCGGCCCACGACATGGACATGTTCGCCGGCGATCCGTTCGGCGACCTCGAATCGGAGCGCGGGCCGCTCGCCTCGTTCCGCTGCACCGACTACGGGATTACCTGCGATGACGACGTCCAGTGCGATCTCGACCGGAACATGCGCTGCGAGGGCGTGCGCGAAAGCTGCGAGCCGAACTACGACTCGCCCTACATGTACCCGCCCGAGCACTACGTCGATATCGTTCGCCAGTTCAAGGGTGGGGACGATAGCCGCATCATCGTCGCGGGCATCTGGGGGGACATGGGTCCCATCGAAATCGCCCAGGAGCCAGCCAACCAGACCGAGTACGCGCGCTCGCTGCCCACCTGCGAGCTGTCCCATCCCGACGCCGACCCGCCCGAATTTCCCGAGGAGCGCGACGTTTACCCGCCCAACGCGCCGGTGAGGCTCGAGGTCTTCCGTAGCGCGTTCCAGAACACGCAGACGCAGTCGATCTGCGAGGAGAGCCTGGTTGACCCGATCCGGAACATCGCGGCGGAGTTCGTCGTGGTGCTCGGCACCCCCTGCGTGCAGGGCAACCTCCTCGACACCGAGCCCGACGAGCCGGGCGTTCAGCCCGAGTGTTCGGTGTCAGACGTGCGCAACCCCGGCCAGGACGACGAGGAAGAGTTCATCATCCCCGAGTGCGACGACGACCACACGAACACCCCGTGCTGGACCATGGAGCCCTCCGACGACTGCAACACCCCGTCGGGCCTTCAACTCGAAGTCGACCGCGATGGAGACTCGCCGCCCTCCAACACGGAGATCCGCATCCGCTGCGTAGGAGCGTAGCGGCGGCTTCGCGTGTCGAGGGCCCACCCGCCCTCGACGCGCCGGGCTCGGCCGCGCGGGACCGTCCAAACGAGCGCTTAGATGGGAGAGACCAAGGGCCAGACGCACGCTGTCACGGGCTTGGCGCTGGCCGGCGCGCTCGCCTCGCTGGCCGCGTGCCCGGATCGCGACATCGCGGCGGTCGATCCGGTGGCGGAGCGAGAGCAGCGCGCCGAGATCCCAGTCGAGATCCAGCGCGATCTCGACCTCATCTTCATCGTGGACGACTCGAGCTCGATGACGCCGAACCAGCGCGCGCTCATCCAGAACTTCCCCCGGTTCATGAACGTCCTCGCGAGCGTCGACGGCGGGCTCCCCAATGTCCATATCGGCGTCATTTCCACCGACGTGGGCGGGGATCCGACCCCGCTGGGCCACAATTTCGTCGCCGACGAGTGCGTGGGCGACGGCTACGACGGGCGCTTCATCGTCGGCGAGGGCGACGAGGGCTGCCCCGGCCTGGATGACCAGTGGATCGTCGACGTCGCGAACGAGGAAGCCGACGACGGGGAAGGCGATGACGACGAGCGTATCCGCAACTACCAGGGCGAGCTCGGCGAGCTGTTTACATGCATGGCCGAACTCGGCACGGACGGGTGCGGCTTCGAGATGCCGCTCGAGTCGCTCCGCCGCGCCCTCGAGCACCCCGATAACGAGGACTTCTTCCGCGACCACGCCTACCTCGGGGTCGTGATCCTCTCTGACGAGGACGACTGCTCGATTCACGATCTCAACATGCTGGGCGAAAGCCCCGTGGCCCCCCTTGGGGAGAGCTACGGGCCGCTCGCCTCGTTCCGCTGCACCGACTACGGCATCCGCTGCGATCCCGTCGATTGCGACGAGTATCCGCGCGACATGCGCTGCGAGGGCGAGCGGCAAAACTGCGAGCCCGACTACGACTCTCCGTATATGCACCCGCCCGAGTACTATGCCGACGTGCTGCGGGAGTTCCGGGACGAAAACCGGATCATCGTCGCCGGCATCATCGGTGATCCCGAACCGGTCGAAGTCTTCCACGAAAGCGACGGCCTCACGACGTTCGCGCGGCTCGCCCCGTCGTGCGCGACCCCCGCCGGCGACGCCGACCCCGGCGTGCGACTCTCCGTCTTCCTCGATCAATTCGCGGAGAGCGAGCAGGCCTCGATTTGCGACGGGGATCTGTCGGGTCCCGTGGACGACATCGCCCAGCGGTTCGCCGAGATCCTGGCGAGTCCGTGCGTCGGCGGGAACATCCGCGACATGCAGCCCGATCAGCCGGGGATCCAGCCGCAGTGCTCGGTCTCCGACGTGGAGCACCCGGGCACAGACGCCGAGCAAGAATACCCGCTCCCCGCGTGCGACGGCGGACAAGCCAACGCCCCGTGCTGGTACATGGAGCCGTCCGAAGAGTGCGAGGGCGTCACGCCCACGGGCCTTGCCCTCGAGGTCGAGCGCGCGGACACGGCGCCGCCGCCGGGCACCCGGATCCGCGCCCGCTGCGTAGCCGACTAGCCAGCGCCCGCGCCACCTGCGTGCGGCGCGGCAAGCCCGCCCGGGCGCCCCGGTGCCAAGCCCGCGATCGCTTTGATCATCCTCGACCTGCTTGCGCGCGCGCCCCTGGCGCGTGACACTTCCGCCGTGGCTTTCGCGGCGATAGCTACGGCCGCCTGTGCATTGTTCGTCGCGCTCCTCGTCGTGTGCGACTACCGCGGGGCGCGAGTCGGCGAGCGCGTTAGTAAGCTCGGCGCTTCGGCCGCCTTCATCGCCTGCGGCGTCGCCCTGGCGCTCAGCCAGGCGCCCGGAGCGTTCGCCGGCTTCGTCGTCGCGGGCCTCGTCTTCGCGGCTGCGGGTGACGCCTGGCTGCTCGGCCGAGGTCAGCGCGCCTTCGCGTTCGGTCTCGGCCACTTCCTGTGCGCGCACCTCGCCTACATCGCTGCCGCCGCCTCGGTCCTACCGCCGACCTCGTGGATGACCCCGCTAACCGCCGTGCCCGTCATCAGCGCGCTGGCGGCCCTCACCTGGCTGAGCCCGCACCTCACGTCGATGCGGGCGCCCATCTGCCTTTATGTCGCGGCGATCACGACGACGGCCATCGCCGGCCTCGCGCTGGTGTGGTCGGTTCCGGTGCCCGTCCTGGGCACGGGCGGAGCCATCCTGTTCGCGGCCGGCGCGCTTTGCTTTTTCGTCTCGGACTTGGCCGTCGCGCGAAACCGCTTCGTCGCCCCCGGGTTCGTAAACCGCGCCTGGGGACGGCCCACCTACTACACCGGCCAGCTCCTCATCGCGTGGAGCACGGCGTTCGCCTCCGCCGGCCCCGCGGCCTGAGCGAACACGCGCCGCTCACCCGACGACGCGATTCCGCCCTTCGTTCTTCGCCCGGTAGAGGTTTTCGTCGGCCTCGCGGATGAACACGCCCGGATCGAGCGTGGACTCGCCGATCGTCGTCGCCACCCCCACGGAAATCGAGACGCTCAGCACGTCGCCTTCGTACTCGAACGGCTTCGTCGCGACGATCGAGCGAATCTGTTCGGCGAACTTCATCGCGCCCTCGTGATCGGTCTCCGGCAACACCGCCGCGAATTCCTCTCCACCGTAGCGGGCGAGGAGCTCTTCCTTGCGCACGCGCCCGAGCAGCCGCCGCGCCATCTCCTTGAGCACGTAATCGCCGGTGAGATGGCCGTGCGTATCGTTGATATCCTTGAAGTGATCGATATCGAACATCAGGAGCGACAGCGGCCGCTCGTGACGGGCGCAGCGGGCGATTTCACGCTCGAGAAACTCCAGGAAGTACCGTTTGTTGTGCGCGCCGGTGAGACCATCGATGATGGTCATCCGATAGATCTCTTCGTAGTAGGAGGTCTCGACGCCGGTGCCGCTCAGAAACTTGAAGATCGCCGAGCCGATTTTCAGAAAGTCGGCGTCGCTAAGCGGCGCCCGCCGGATCGGACGATCGTTTATGTACGAGCCGTTCGTGGAACCGAGATCCTCGACGTGCCACTCACCGGCCTGCTCGAAGACGCGGGCGTGGCGGCGTGACACCGAGTCGCGGTCGATCTGGATATCGCAGTCGCTGCCCCGGCCGAGGATGATCTCCCGCTCGCTCAGCGCCCACCGCTTCCCCATCTCCGGTCCCGGAGGATAGATGAGCACCAGGCAAGCATCTCCCTTGGGCTGCTTCGGCCCCTCCTGGGAGATTTTCGTTATGCGCGTCTTCCACTCGCTCATCGGACCCTCGCCGCCCGCTTTGTTGTATTCTCGCTCTCATATCCCTGTCAATGTAAGCGCCAGTATGATAGGAGCGTATCGTGCTCGGTGACGCGACGCCCTTCTCCTACGCGGGCGACGGCCGCGGCGTGCTGCTCCTGCACGGTTTTACCGGCACCCCGTTCGAGATGCGCCACCTCGGCCGCCGCCTCCACGAGCGCGGCATGTCGGTGGAGTGCCCGCTTTTGCCCGGCCACGGCGGCAGCGCCTCCGAGCTGTCCCGAACCACCTACCACGACTGGTACGGCGGCGCCGAACGCGCGTTTTTCGAGCTGTCGCGCCGCTGTGACCGCGTGGCGGTCGCCGGCCTGTCCATGGGCGGGCTGCTCGCGCTGCACCTTTGCCGCTACTGGCGCGGGGAGATCGCCGCCGTCGCCGCCCTGTCCACACCCCTGTGGCTGCCCCCGACCGCCGCGCGCGCCGCGCGCCTCGCCGAAAGGCTCCCCCTTGTGCCCGCGGCCATCCCGGGGGTCCCCAAGCTCGCGGGGTCCGACTGCCGTGACAAGGCGATGCGCCGCGCCAACCCGAGCACGCCGTCTTTCCCCGTGGCCGGCATCCTCGAGCTCCTCAAGCTCATGCGCGTCGTGCGAGGCGAGCTGCCCCAGATCGACACGCCTGCGCTCATCGTCCACGCGCGCAAGGACCACACGGCCCCATTCGCGTGCTCCGAGCCGCTGGCCCGCGAGCTGGGCAGCAGCGTCGTCAAGCACCGCCCTCTGGAGAGGAGCTATCATCTCGTGACGATCGATGTGGAGAGGGACCGGGTGGCGGCCGAGGTCGCCGCGTTTTTCGAAGAGCACCTCGGCAGCTCACAGCCCGCGGCCAGTTCCTCGCACACCGCCTGAGCCCGCGCCGGGCGCCGCACGGCGCAGGTAGGCGAGTCTGCAACAGGGCGGCTCCCGCGGCCGCACAGCCGGCCAAAGCCCCGAAGGAGGCATCCATGCGCCACGTTGTCGCCATCGACCAGGGAACCACCGGAACCACCGTGCTCGTCGTGGATGAGGAACTCCGCGTCGTGGGCCGCAGCACCCGCGAGTTCGAGCAGATCTACCCACAGCCCGGGCAGGTGGAGCACGATCCGCGCTCGATCTGGAAGTCGGTCACCGAGGCGCTCGGCGGCGCCCTCGGCGAAGCGAACATCGCGCAGAGCTCGATCGCCGCCGTGGGCATCACGAACCAGCGGGAAACCGCAGTGCTGTGGGAGCGGCGCTCGCTCGAGCCGGTGAGAAACGCCATCGTCTGGCAGGATCGGCGGACGGCGGATCGCTGCGCGGAGCTGGAGCGCGCCGGTCACGGTCCTCGCCTGCGCGAGCTCACCGGGCTCGTCATCGACCCTTACTTCAGCGCGACGAAGCTCGAGTGGATGCTCCGCGAAGACCCGGAGCGCCGCCGCCGCGCCGCCCGGGGCGAGCTCGGATTCGGGACCGTAGACAGCTATCTCGTCGCCAAACTCACCGGCGGTGAGGCGTTCGTCACCGACGTCACGAACGCATCTCGCACCCTTTTGTTCGATATTCGGCGATGCGAGTTCAGCGACGAGCTCTTGTCATTGTTCGACGTGCCGCGCGAGATGCTGCCCCGCGTGGCGAGCTCCGCCGAAGTTTACGGCGTAACCCGCGACGTCCCCGGGCTCCCAAACGGCATCCCCGTGGCCGGAATCGCCGGCGATCAGCAGGCGGCGCTGTTCGGGCAGGCCTGCTTCGAGCCCGGCGCCGCGAAGGTCACCTACGGCACGGGCGCGTTCGTGCTGGCAAACCTCGGCGACACGCCCATACTCTCCGAATCGGGGCTCCTTACCACGATCGCGTGGCAGATCGGCGAGGGGAGCGAACAGGGTGAGCTGCGCTACGCGGCCGAAGGATCGGCGTTCGTGGCCGGCGCCGCCGTCCAGTGGCTCCGCGACGGCCTCGGGCTGATCCGCACCGCTGCGGAAGTCGAAGCGCTCGCGGCCGGCGTCGACGACTCGGCCGGGGTCGTGGTCGTTCCGGGATTCGCAGGGCTCGGCGCGCCCCACTGGCGCCCGGAGGCGCGAGGGCTCATTTGCGGGCTCACCCGGGGCACCACGGCCGGCCATATCGCGCGCGCCACGCTGGAGGGCATCGCGCTGCAGAACACAGACATCCTGCGGGCGATGGAGCGCGACGCGGGCCGGGCCACCACCGAGCTGCGCGTGGACGGCGGCGCAGCGGCAAACGACCTGCTCATGCAGTTTCAAGCCGACGTCCTCGGCACGCCGATCGTGCGACCCGAGGTTCTCGAGACCACGGCGCTCGGGTCCGCGCTCCTCGCCGGGCTCGCCACCGGCGTGTGGCGCACGAAGGCCGATATCGCCCGTCAATGGCGCGAGGAGCGGCGGTTCGAGCCCAGCGCCGAGCGCGCCGACATCGAGACCCACCTCGAGCGCTGGCGCCGCGCCGTCTCCATCGCCTAGGTCCTCCTCGGGCAGTGCGCGTGAAGGCCCCCCTCTAGCGGCGCCCCGAACCCTGGCGGCGCCGGAGGCGGGCTCAATTGCGCCTGGCGAGGGCGCTGTCCAGCGTCTCGAGCGCCTTGGGGCCCAGGCCGCGGAGCTTGGCCAGGTCGTCTCGGCGATATTTCTGCGCGTCGGCAAGAGTGTGAATTCCCGCCCCGTGCAGCGCCCGCCGCGCCGACTCGCTGAGCTCCCTCGGCAGCTCGTTCGACTTCGGCTCGGTTCTCGGTTTTGCTCCCATATGTCGACTCCAGCCGCGATCCTGGAGGAGGCATGACGAATACGCAGTTCAACGAATAAAGGGCTGCTCGTACCTGGTTCGCGCGTACTGTCCCGACCGCGCACGGCCGCGAGCCTGCGCACTGGCACTGGGATTGCTCCTAGCTATTCCGGGAAACCAGAGCCAGGGCGCGTTCAAGATCGCGATGAAGCCGGAACCGACATCCAAACGCGTATACGAGTTGGCGCGAGAGCTCGGCGTCCCGAGCCGGGACGTCGTGCGCCGCGCCCACTCGCTCGGCGTGGCGGTCAAAACGCACATGTCGATGCTGAGCGCCGGGGAAGCGGAACGGGTGGGACGGGCTGTGCAAGCGACCAGCCGTCCTGAGCGGCGCGCCGCTGGTCGCCCGGCCGTGATTCGGCGACGGGGTCACGGCGAGCAGGCGCGCGTCGAGGCGCCGGAGCCGGTGGATAAGGGGCCGCCGCGCGACGAGGAGCGCCCCGGCGAGCCGGCGGCGAAACCGGCCGCGCAGCCAGCTCGCGAGCCTGCGGCGCCTCGCGCCGCGCCCGCCACCCCTCGGCATTCGGCTTCTCCGCACCCGCCGCGACGCGAGGTGACGCCTTCGCAGCCAGCTCGCCCCCCGCGCAGGCGGGGACCGAC
>SLNH01000177.1 GCA_007133195.1 Nannocystineae bacterium
GGCTCGTCATTGTCGCCTGACGCCTGCCCGCCCGGCCGCTCCGCGCTCTCCCCCGGACAGGCGAGAGCTACGAGTCCGAAGACGACTCCGAGGGCTGTCCCTCGCAAAGTGCCCGATCTAGCCCACGACATCAGCCTCACGGTACCTCCTGTGCTGCTCGCGCGGCGCGAGGATCGCGAGCCCGGCGAGGAAGAATTCGTTTGCGTCTCGCTCGTGTTGACACGGACACAGTGGTCTTGGCGACAGATCCGGCCCATTCTCGATCGAGGTGCAGATCGCATTCGTGAGCAGCTGCGCGAGCGCGTCGCTGAGGAGGCATCTCGCGCCTTGCGCCGAGGCGGGGCGCGATCAGGCGCGGGTCGTCAAGCGCTACTTCGAGGTGCGGCGGGCGCTGACGGGCGGCTATTCGTCGACGAGCGAGAGCGCAGCGTCGGCAGCTGCTTGGCTGAGATAGAGCCCGTTTCTGCGGAGATCCTCGACCGCGGAGCGAGCACTGGCCAGCAGACCGCGCTTTTTGGCCCGGAGTACAAGGCCCACAGTACCGGTCGCCCGTACGTTCAACGACGCCGCGCAGCGGCGCCCGGCGGCATCATCAAGGACCGCCTCGCACACGGGATGCTCCAGCGCGTGAGCGAGCACCTGGGTCTCGCCGGCACCCAGGTCCCACGCAGCGATCACCTGCGGGACAGCCACGTCCGGCAGCACGGTGATTGTAGGAACTTCTGTCACGCGGTTTGCGACATCATCCCGCTCTGCTCCCGCCCGGAGCTCCGCGAGTACTGAATCGGGAACCGCCGCTCGACTCGCGAGGGAGCTAAGCAGGTCCAGTCGCCCAATCCGTCCAAGAAGAATCAAGGGGGACGCATTGACGACGAGGATACTATCCACGCTCAACCGCGCGCCGCAGGTCGTTTAGGGACTCTTGATTGGCCGATACCTTGCGGCGCTCAAGCTCGTCGATGAAGCGAGAGCGGCTCAATCCGGCGATCTCCGCTGCTTTCCCTTGCGATATCCGGCCCTCCGCGTACCACTGCACGGCGGCAGCTGTGCGAATTTCTCCGGCAAACTCTTCCGGGCTCTGACGCAGGGCTGCGAACACGCTGGAGGGGAGAGCGATCGTCACCGTGGTCTCGTGGGGGTCGCCACTCGACATGTCATGACCATGGACGCTTACAGCCGACGGCGCAAACGAAACGTCAGCGCGGGCCCACCCTTACCGCGCGGCCCTCTGTTCACCAATACACTCGTCAATTGAGAAGTCCATACGCGTCGCCTTCGTAGGCGGTGGCGTCGCGGATCGAGACGCTGTGCTGGCTCTCGCCCCGGGCGTAGGGAGCGCCGTCGGGCAAGGCGGAGGTGAGCTTGCTCGCGGCCTGTAGGTAGATGTGGCCGCCGGCGCGCTTCATGGGCGCGGTGGCGCCCAGGCCTCCACACGACGCAGGCATGGCCCAGCGCCGGCGCAAGGACTTCCATCTTAGCCGAGCGGCTGGAGATCGGCCTCGGCGAGCTCGCCGATCAGGCTTTCGCGCGGCGTGCCGAGGAGCGCCTCGTCGCGTTCTTGGACCAGATGGCCGCGATCCTCGACGCCTGTCGGGAACACGAGGGCGTGATCGAGCAGGTCGAAGCCTTGTCCACCGGCTGATAACCCAGGAGCGAGCGACGCATCGCCCCATGGGTGCGAGCCGCGCCGCGGAATCCACCTCGCCCTCCATCTCGAAGGGCTTGGAACGCGCGAAGCTCGTCCCCACGCCGGGGGCGGCTTGCGGGGGACGGTGCGCGAGCCTACGCTGAGAAGGCATTCCCGCAAACCGCCGGGGAGCCCTCCCGATGGCCGTGGAAGCAGAAACGACGCTCGCTCACCTACGCAGGCGGGAAAACGCTCGCCGCGCCGAAGGAACGGCGCGTGCCGAGCGGCTGCGCGCGCAGCTTCCCAAGGCTGTCAGCCTGCTTCGCGCGCGCGGGGCCGGCCGCGTTTGGCTCTTCGGGTCGCTCGCTGGCTCGGAGCCTTCGCCGATGGCCGACATTGACCTCGCGGCCGAGGGGCTCCCGCGAGCGCATTACTTCGAGGCGCTCGCGGAGGTGATGGAGGTATTTCAGGCCGATGTCGATCTGGTGCGAATCGAGGACGCCCACGACAGTTTGGCGGCTCGAATCGAAGCCGAGGGCATCCTGCTATGAAGGCTCAGCTCCAGCGGCTGCGAGCGGAAATCGGAAGCGATCGAGCAGCCTTCGACGCGCGCGCCGCCGAGCTGGCAGGGCTCGACCTCTCGCATGCAGACGACGGCACCCTGGCGCGCGCCGCCGTGGCCCTTCACCACGGGTTCGGCGCGATCGAAGCGGCCCTTGCCCGGCTCGCGCGCACGCTCGGAGAGGGCGTGCCCGAGGGGCCGGACTGGCACCAGGCGCTACTCACCGCAATGGCGCTCGAGGTCCCCGAGGTGCGGCCGGCGGTGCTGTCGCCCGAGAGCTTGCGCGCCCTGCGCAGGCTCTTGGGCTTTCGCCATTTCTTTCGCCATGCGTACGCGGTGGCGCTCGATGCCGACCAGCTCGCCTCGCTCCGAGCCGAAGCCTTGGCGCTAAGGGAGCCGCTAAAAGCCGATCTGGACCGGCTCGACGCGTTTTTGGCGCAGGTCGCGAGCACGGCAGGGCGCTCGGAGTCGTAAGAGGTCAGCGCGCGCGAGTGAGGCTGGCGGGTTCGCTCCGCGCGCGAGGTGGCGGTAGGCAGGAGCGCGGTCACGAGCCACACGCGCGCGACGTGCTGGGCGGCGAGCGTCGCGCGTGAGCGGCTCACACCGCGGCGAGGTCGCGGGGCGCGGCGGCCGGCTCCGGCGCGGGGAGCTCGCCGGGCGGCTTGTACTCGGGGACGGCGCGAGCGAGGCGGGCTTTGAGCTCGCCGGGGGCTTCGCGGTCGGCGGCGCGGAGGAGGGCTTCGATGGCGGGGAGGACGTCTCGCGCGTCGGTGGCGCGGCCGCGGCCGATGTAGATCTTGGGGTGGCGGGTGCGCTCGGCGTTTTCGCCGGAGACGGCGAGCTCTTCGAAGAGTTTTTCGCCGGGGCGGGTGCCGGCGTATTCGATGCGGATGTCCTCTTCGGGCTCGAGGCCGGACAGCTTGATGATGTCGCGGGCGAGGTCGGCGATTTTCACGGGCTCGCCCATGTCGAGGATGAAGATCTCGCCGCCCTCCCCCATGGCGCCGGCTTGCAGGACGAGCTGGCA
>SLNH01000494.1 GCA_007133195.1 Nannocystineae bacterium
ACAACCTTCAGGAGCACTCGGTGGTTCTCATACGCGGTGGCCGCGTGAAGGACCTACCGGGCGTCCGCTACCACATCGTACGCGGCACCCTGGACACGACGGGCGTCGCCAACCGCAAGCAAAGCCGTTCCAAGTACGGCACCAAGCGCCCCAAGTAGGGCGGAGGTAAGCGATCCATGCCGCGCAAGGGTGAAGTCCCCAAGCGAAAGGTCCTCCCGGATCCGAAGTTCACCGATGCGCCGTCCGAAGTGCGCCGGCGTCTCACGAAGTTCATCAACGTGGTGATGCGCGACGGCAAGAAGAGCACGGCCGAGCGGATCGTCTACGGTGCGCTCGACCGGGTCGCGGAGCGGGCAAAGGACGATCCCATCAAGGTCTGGGATCGCGCCATGTCCAACGTCAAACCCCGGGTCGAGGTGAAGGCGCGGCGCGTGGGCGGCTCCACCTACCAGGTGCCCGTCGATGTACGCGTAGATCGCTCGCAGGCGCTCGGGATGCGCTGGCTCGTGAGTTATGCCCGCAAGCGCGGCGAAAAGAGCATGGTGGACCGGCTCGCGGCCGAGATCGTAGACGCCGCGCAAAATCGCGGCTCCTCGGTCAAAAAGCGCGAGGACGTCCACAAGATGGCGGAGGCCAACCGGGCGTTTTCCCACTACCGCTGGTAGCGCGCGCCGCCCTGCGGCGGCCACAGCCCCGCTGCCGCTCAGGAGCGCAGCGGCGCAGCGGCTCGGGGCGCCGCGGCTACACGCAGTGAGCTTAGGCCGAACGACGAAGAGAGCGCGACAAGGAGCCAGTACGCAGCAGTCGCCCAGGCAGGCAGCAGTCGGGATACCCGCCGGCTACTGAACCACCGGGCTCGATGGGAATCGACACGGCATGAGCGCCCGCCTTCACCGAGGCACGGGCGCGCTGAGCGTCTCCCACCGAGAATCCCGGCGCCGTCGCCGCCTCGCCTCGGCTGCCGCGCAGGCAGCTCGGAGACCCAAGCCGTGGCACGTCAAGTTCCCATAGAGCAGACCCGAAACATCGGGATCATGGCTCACATCGACGCCGGGAAGACGACCACGACCGAGCGGGTCCTCTACTACACGGGCGTCTCCCACAAGATCGGGGAGGTCCACCATGGCGCCGCCGTCATGGACTGGATGGAGCAGGAGCAGGAGCGCGGCATCACCATCACGTCTGCCGCCACCACCTTCTTCTGGCGCGACCACCAGGTAAACCTCATCGACACCCCGGGCCACGTGGACTTCACGATCGAGGTGGAGCGCTCCCTGCGCGTCCTCGACGGGGTCATCGCCGTGTTTTGCGCAGTGAGCGGGGTCGAGCCGCAGTCAGAGACCGTGTGGCGGCAAGCCGACCGCTATCGGGTGCCACGGGTAGCGTTCATCAACAAGTGCGATCGGATCGGCGCCGACCCGGATGCGGTCGTTCGCCAGATCCGGGATCGGCTGGGCGCGCGCCCCGTCGTGCTCCAGATCCCACACGCGCTCGAAGGCGACTTCGACGGCCTCGTCGACCTCGTGACCATGCGCTCGCGCGTATGGGACGAAAGCTCTCTGGGGCTTCGCTTCGAGGACACCGAGATTCCGGAATCCCTGCGGCCGGCCGCGGAGGCCGCGCGCGAGTCGATGATCGAGACCCTCGCCGACATCGACGACGACATCGCCGAGGCGTATCTGGCCGAGGAGCCGGTGTCCGCCGCGCAGATCGTCCAGGCGCTCCGGCGCGCCACGTTGTCGCTTCAGGCGGTGCCCGTGGTCATGGGCTCGGCGTTCAAGAACAAGGGCATCCAGTTTCTCCTCGACATCGTGGTCGACGCGCTGCCCTCGCCGCTCGATGTGGAGCACGCCGCGGGCACGAACCCCGACAGCGCAGAGGCCGAGACGCGGCCGCCTCGCGAAGCCGCCCCGGCCGCCGCGCTCGCGTTCAAGATCATGACCGACCCCTTCGTCGGCCAGCTCACCTACCTGAGGGTGTACGCCGGCGTGATCCGCACCGGTGACCGCGTTTTGAACGCCACCAAGCAAAAGCGCGAGCGCATCGGCCGGCTCCTGCGCATGCACGCCAACAAGCGCGAGGAGATCAAAGAGCTCGGCCCCGGCGACATCGGCGCGGCGGTGGGCCTGCGCACCGCGGCGACCGGCGACTCGCTGTGCGACCCGGCCAAGCCCATCCTGCTCGAGGAGCTGTCCGTGCCCGAGCCGGTCATCGGCGTGGCCATCGAGCCGGCCACCGGCGAGGACCAGGACAAGCTCGCCACCGCGCTCGGCAAGCTGTCGGCCGAAGACCCCTCGTTTCGGGTCCACACCGACGAAGATTCGGCGCAGACGATCATCTCGGGCATGGGCGAGCTCCACCTCGAAGTGCTCGTGGACCGGCTCCACCGCGAGTTCAAGGTAGACGCCCGGGTGGGCACGCCCCAGGTCGCTTACCGCGAGAGTATCGCCCGGCCGGCCACCGGGGAGACCAAGTACCAAAAGCAAACCGGCGGCCGGGGCCAGTACGCCCACGTCGTGCTCCGCCTCGAGCCGGCGGAGCGAGGCGCGGGCTTCGAGTTCGTAGACCGGGTGACGGGCGGGGCGATCCCCAAGGAGTTCATTCCCGCGGTGGAAGCGGGCGTCACGGAGGCGATGCAGCGCGGGGTGGTGGCGAACTATCCGGTGGTGGACATCCGCGCCACGCTCGAAGACGGCAGCGCGCACGAGGTTGACTCGTCGGAAATGGCGTTCAAAATCGCGGGCTCCATGGCGTTTCAGCAGGCGGCCGAAAACGCGGGGCCCGTATTGCTCGAGCCCACGATGGCCATCGAGGTGGTGACGCCCGAGGACCATATGGGCGACGTCATCGGCGATATCAACGCGAGACGTGGAAAGATCACTGGAATCGAGCCGCGGTCTGGTGTACAGGTCGTCTCCGGCCTCGTGCCGCTGGCGTCCATGTTCGGCTACGCCACGGACCTGCGGTCGCGAACCCAGGGGCGGGCCACGTACACGATGCAGTTTTCGCACTATGAAGAAGTGCCGTCGGGAATTCGTGACGGCGTCGTCGCCAAAGCAAAGGGAGCATAAGCAGGCATGGCCAAGGAAAAGTTCGTAAGGAACAAGCCGCACGTCAACATCGGGACGATCGGTCACGTTGACCACGGTAAGACGACGCTGACGGCGGCGATCACGAAGGTTCAGTCTTCGAAAGGGC
>SLNH01000267.1 GCA_007133195.1 Nannocystineae bacterium
AGATAACCAGCTCGTGCTGGTGCTCGCCGACCACGCCCCCTCGGCACGAATTTCGAGCTCGGCATCCGTGGTGCCCGGAAACGACAGCGTCTCCGGGACCGCCTGCAATTCCGAGTCGGAGCCCGCATCGTTTGCCCCGGCGTCGCGCACACCTTCACCCGCACTCTCGCCCGCATCGTCCTCGGCATCGCGCTCGCCTGAGCCGGCAGACGGAAACTCGCACGCCATGAGCAGGAACGCGGCGAGCGTACAAAGCGTTGCGGGACGGAGCCTGGCCATAGGCCCAGGCTATACCGTCAGCCATCCCTCGCCAATGGTGTGCCTACTGCCGCAGTAGGCGAAGGTGCTCGGTGAGGCGATGGCGGCGGAGAAAGCGAACAGGCGGCCTTCGCAGCCTGCGGCTACCACAGGAGAGCCGACAGACGCGAAGACCGCCCCCCTGTCCGAACGTTTTACTCGAAAGTATCCGAGACGGTCGTCTCGTTCCCCGCCTCGTCGATAACGGTCGTCACGATCTCGTAGCTGTCTCCCTGGCCGTGTTGGATGTCCCAGCCGTGGAGCCCGTCGGCGGAGCCGCCCGAGACGCTCGTCTCGTCGTCGGCGATAAACCCGCCGCTCGCGTCGTAGAGCTCGGAGACGACGAGCTCGAGGTCGCCATCCTCGTCAGAGACGGCCCAGTCGACGCGGATCTCTGCGTGGGGGTTTCTGTCGTTGGCGTTGTAGACGTCGTGCAGGTCGACGACCGGCGGGTTGTCACCGGCGCCGTCGTCCTCCTCCGCGTTATCCACAGTGACGGAGATCGCGGCCGTATCCGTGTCGCCATCGGAGTCGCTGGCCTCCGCTTCGAGCGTGTACTCGCCGTCGGAGAACTCGCTCGTATCCCACTCGTCCTCGAAGTAGCCGGTGTCGGCGTTGTACACCGTGCCGCGCTCGGCACCGCCACCGATGGTGTAGGTGACCTCGAGGTCCGCGTCGTTCTCCTCCTCGTGAGTCGCGTCGATCTGGGCGATCACCGTGCCGGAGACGATGTCGCCGTCCGCGGGATTGGCCCACGAGACGGTCGGGGCGGCGGAGTCGCCGTCATCGCCGTCATCGCCGTCGTCCCCGTCGTCACCGTCGCCGTCGGCGTCTACCGCGTCGGCGAGGTTCAGGCGCCCGGCGCCCTGCTCGTTGTCGCTCAGGCCGACGTTGTCCGCCGAGTCCTTGAGGGTCTGCCGGACCTGCTCGCGATCCGTCGTTCCCTCCGCGATCACGGTCGCAGCCGCGCCGGCGACGTGCGGCGAGGACATGGACGTGCCGGAGAGCGAGGCGTAGTCGTCGCGGGGCACCGCGGAGAGCACGCTGTCGCCGGGAGCCGCGATCTCGATTTCGGGACCCGTCGAGGAGAAGCTCGCCAGCTCGTCATTTTCGTCCGTCGCCGAGACGGCGATGACGTCGGGATGATTGGCCGGAAAGCCCACGCAGTCCGTGCAGGGACCGCTGTTGCCGGCCGCGGCGACGAGCACCGCGTTTTGCGACACGGCGTATTCGATGGCGTCGTCTACGGCCTGCGAGGAGGTATCGGCACCCAGGCTCATGTTGAGCACGTCGTGCCCCTGGGACGCCGCCCACTCGATGCCCGCGGCGATGCCGTCGAACGAGCCGGAGCCGCAATTGTCCAAGACCTTCACCGCGTGAAGCGTCGCATCCGGGGCGACGCCGAGCACGCCGATGTCGTTGTCGGCGGCGGCCGCGGATCCCGCCACGTGTGTCCCGTGATCGTTGTCGTCGTCCCAGTCCTCGTAGCAGGTGTCGATGTCGTTCCCGCCGCCGAACCTGCAGCCGCCGGCGTCCGCGTCGCACTCGACGCCGTCCACCGCGTGTCCCTCGCCGAGGTTGTCGGCCAGGGTCTCGTGCTGAGCGTCGATGCCGGTGTCGAGGATGGCGATGCTCACGCCCTCGCCGGTGTGCCCGTCCCCGATCGCCACGTCCGCCTCGGTGATCTCGATCCCGTAGGGCGTGGTCTGCAGGGCGTACATCAGGCCGTTTTCCTCGACGTAGCGCACGTCGGGCCGGTTTTGTAGTCCCTCGACCGCCTGCTCGGGGACCTGAATCGTCACGACGTCGAGGTGCTCGAACTGTCGCCTGACATCGACCGCGGAGTTTAGCGCGGCCTCTCGCCCGGCGAGACTGTCATATCCGACGTTGACCTCCACCATACCGGCGAGCGCCCGACTGTCGGCGTCGCCGTCTTGGTGACCGAGCTCGCAGCCGGGGGCGAGGAGTAGAGGAAGGGACATCGCGGCGAGCGCGGAGCCTGCGCGCAGAGAAGGTGTTGGCATGGGGTTCATCTCCTGGCGTGGAAGTTCGCACCGCATCGAGCAACCACGGTGCCACCTCGCCGTCACGCTTTCATTCTATCGCACATTGCCGCACCTGCGCCGTAAGCTCCTGGTATAGGCAATTTTCTTATCCGCCGCTGCGAAACAGCCTAGGCCGTTGGCAACAGCGCTTCGATCGGGGGCGCCGCGTGGCAACTCGAGATGCCGGCAATGTCCGCAGCCAGGGGTCTCGGAGCTCATACGGATCAAAAAGGGCCCGGGGCGAAACCATCACCCCGGGCCCTTTGTTCGGTCGGATCATCGGGGCCCGCTTCTCCGGCCCCGCTACGCCCGACTCAGAAGCCGAAGCGGTAGCCCAATGCCAGCTCCAACGCGGCGGCGTTCGTATCTCCGGTGAGCCGTTGGTTCATATTCGAAATGCCCACGCCGAGCGTGCCCGTCGCGAGACCCGGCCCCACGGGAACGTCAGCGCCCCCGCCGACGGCCGCCCCGATCTCGGTAAACGACTCGGTATGCTCACCAAAGCGAGCCGCCTGTCCCGACTCGCCGTCCAGACGCGTCTGGAGCATATAAACGCGCCCGGCGCCGTAGGCGAAGGGAACCACCGCGCCACCTGGAGGCAGGATTCGGTATGCGCCGCCGAGCTCCGCGACCAGCATGTGCTGGTCCAGGGCCCAGGCGTAGCTGCCGCCCGACAGGCGCCCATCGTCGCGGCCGCCGGAGGCCGGAGGCTGCGAGTAGAGCGCCCCGCCGGTCACCAGCAGCTGCCGGTCGAGGGCGGGCAATACATAGCCAGCCTCGATCCCGAACATCGCAAAGCTGCCGAGCTCGTTGAACGGCTGCGGGGCGATGACGCCCAG
>SLNH01000064.1 GCA_007133195.1 Nannocystineae bacterium
CGCAATAAAGGATGAGCGGACGGCTGCGATCGGGGACGGCGTCCTCGATGCGTGGCTCGAGGAATCCGCGCGGAATCCACGTCGCTCCCGGGATGTGCCCCTGCACCCACTCGTCTTGCTCACGCACGTCGATGAGGGTGACGTCGCCGGGGCTCTCGACGAGATCGCGAACCTCCTTCGGGTCTGTCTCGGCGATCGATTCTTTGACGCCTTTTAGGTAGTTCTGGAAGGTGGCCATTCGCTCGCTCCCTGGTGTTCGGCCCACCCGGCCCGGGGATGGACGGGCGCCCACATTCGTTTCTCCCGGATAAAAGCCGGGCGCGCCCGTGTCAACCACATTATCCGCAATTTCCGGTCGGATGTATGGAAAATCTAGGTGGCAAAGCCGCAACTCCCCACCATTAGACGCGAACTGGCGCCCGCCGCCGGGGGCCGGACCGGTCCACCGGTTTGACAGCCGCGTCCGCCGGCGCTACCTGGGTAGGGGAGGAAGTGTCATCACCATCGTGAGTTCCTCCGTCGCTGCGCTGCCCACGTAGGAGTGCAAGGAGACCATCCCCTATGCCCGATGCCGTACAGACCGTAAAACTCGAGACGGGCGACTCGCCTTCCGCCGAGATACCGCTGATCTCGCTCACCTCGCTCGCTGCCGACAAAGTCAGGGAGATCCTCGACGCCGAGCGCGACGCCGGCAACGTCGAGGAGGACATGGGACTGCGCATGCGCGTCGTAGGCGGCGGCTGTTCCGGGTTTTCGTACGACCTTTACTTCGACAGCCGCACCGAGCTCGACCGCGTCTGGCAGATCCACGGCGTGGACGTGATGGTCGACGAGATGAGCCTGATGTACCTGCTCGGCACCGAGATCGATTACGTCGAAGGGCTCGCCGGCGCGGGATTCAAGTTCAACAATCCCAACGTGAAGTCCACCTGCGGTTGCGGCTCTTCCTTCGCCGTATAGACGCCGGCCAAAGCCACGCTCGTGGCCGACCCATCGCCAGCATCCATCGCCCACCGCCTCGAACGTGAGTTCGGGGCGGATCGAGTCGTCCACGCAAGCGACGACAGGCTCGCGAATTACGCCCGCGACGAGGGCTACGAGGGGCCCTACCCGCCGGCGTGCGCCGTGCTTTGCGAGAGCGCCGAGGAAGTCGCCGCGGTGCTCGCGCGCGCCGAGCGCGAGCGCGTCCCGGTCACCCCCCGCGGCGCGGGGAGCGGGATGACCGGGGGATGCTTGCCGATCCACGGGGGCATCGTCCTGTCCACCGAACGCATGCAGAGCGTGCGCGAGATCGACGAGGGGGATCTCGTTGCCGTGGTCGAGCCCGGCGTCATCACCGGCGAGGTGCAGCGCAGGGCCGAAGCGGCGGGCATGTTCTACCCGCCGGACCCGGCGTCGCTCGCGTTTTGTTCGATCGGCGGCAACGCGGCCACGAACGCCGGCGGGCCCCGCGCGTTCAAGTACGGCGTCACGCGAGATTACGTGCTCGGCCTCGAGGTGGCGCTCGTCGGGGGCGAGGTGTTGCGGGTCGGACGCCGCACCACCAAGGGCGTCACCGGTTACGATTTGGTCGGCGGGTTCGTCGGGGCCGAGGGCACCTTCGGCGTGATCACGGAGCTCACACTGAGGCTTTTGCCGAATCCCCCGGCGGTGAGCACGTTGCTTTGTGCGTTCCCCGACATGGACACCGCAGCCGGCGCGATCACGGCGCTCATGGGCGACGGCGTGCGGCCGCGCGCGCTCGAGATCGCCGATCGATCGGCGATCGATCACGTCCGCCACCGGACCCGGTACGCGTTTCCCACCGGCGCCATGGCGATCGCGCTCATCGAGCTCGACGGCGATCCCGAAGGGCTCGAGGCGACCTCGATCCGGGTTGGGGAGCGTTGCGAGGACGCCGGCGCGATCGACGTGCGCGTCGCTCAGTCGAGCTCCGAGCGGCGCTCGCTGTGGGACGCCCGGCGGGCCATCTCGCCGGCGCTCAAGGAAGCCCACCGCCATAAAATCTCCGAGGACATCTGCGTGCCGCGCTCGGCCCTACCCGAGATGCTCCGCCGGATTGGACAGCTGGCGGCGGGCACCGACATCGAGACGGCGACCTTCGGCCACGCCGGCGACGGCAATCTGCACGTCAACCTCCTCATCGATCAGGACCGTCACGA
Organism: Nannocystineae bacterium; assembly: GCA_007133195.1. Classification (GTDB taxonomy): domain Bacteria; phylum Myxococcota_A; class Polyangia; order Haliangiales; family Haliangiaceae; genus SLNH01. The sequence goes on from SLNH01000064.1 coordinate 2,163, forward strand.
GCCGCGCGTCGCCGATCGCATACACCAGACGGTCACCCGTCTGTTCGAGGAGACGGTCGCGCTCGGCGGGACCCTATCCGGGGAGCACGGCATCGGGTTGGCCAAGCGGGATTTCATGCACCTCGAGCAGTCCCCGCGGGTCCTCGCGTGGCAGCGTCGGTGGAAGCAGATGTGGGATCCGAACGAGATCCTAAACCCGGGCAAAGTGCTGCCGCCGCGGCCGCGGGTTTGCGCCGAGTAGCGGCCCGGCCGCTGGCCCCGTTTCGGCCGCGCCGCCCCGGGCGCCGGCGCGTGGTCACGGCTGAGAAATCAGCTCGAGGACCGGCCGCCAGCCGAACCCCGAGCCCGGAAAGTCCGACTCGGTCAGGTGATAGCGCGCCACCGTGAGGTAGCCGCGGTTGACCGCGTGCCGCTCGCCGCGGAGCTCCTCGGTCTCGAAGCACCAGCTCGCCGAGCCGTCCCCGTCGCGGATCCCGAGCGCGCCGTCGGCGAGCGGCCTTTCGATCCATCCATAGAGGCCGCCGGGATGCGCCACGAAGTCGGCGTCGCCGCCGTGCACGCCGCCGATCAGCCGATTCCATTCCGAGCTGTCGTCGAGCGTGGCGCCCCCGCAGCGCAAAAGCCTCACCCGGTAGCGGTTTTCGTGATCGTCGGTGACCTCGGCGTCTTGCGGGTGAGCCTCACCGTCCACACGGATGCTCTCGCCGCCCGCCCGTGCCGCGCCGACCGCGGCGATGTCGTCCCAGGACAATGAGCGCAAAAGCGGCTTCGCTGCGACGAGGAGCGTGTCGCCGCCGCGCTGAAATACCAGCCAGGGCGCACGGCCGTCGCCCAGCTCGGTGCCGACGTCCAAGCCGACGAGTGCCGCCATCGAGGCGTTATCCCCGAACAGGGCCTCGTGGGGCACGGCGCCAAAGTAGCGCACGCTCCGGTCCGCCGAAATCTGGGGGCGGCTTCCCAGGGACATCCCGCGCAAGCCCGGTCCGGCCTGGCGCTCGCCGGGCGTCACGCGCTCGAGCACAGGGCGCCAGTACAGGCGGTTACTGGCGATGCCCGACGGCGTGGCGTGAAACCTGGAGACGTGGAAATACCCTCGCACCACGCGCGCTTCGCGATCTCGGTGCCACCGGTCTCGGCACCAGTTCAGCGAGCCGCGGTAGCCGACGTTCAGCTCGTCGTCGGTGTACGGCTCGTCGAGCCATCCGAAGCGCTCACCTCGAAAGTCGCGATCCCCTTCGTGCACGCCGCCGATGAGCAGGTTCCACTCGGAGAGCGCCGCGTGCGTCCCCTGCCCGCAGCTCGGTAGCCGTACCCGGTAGTCATGGCCGTCCTTCGCCGACAGCATGGCCCCTTGGGGGTAGGCTCGGCCGCCTACGCGAACGGGGTAACCGTCGCCCTCGGCGGCCCCGGCGCGAGCCACGTCATCGAACGACACGTGGTTTTTGAGCGGCCTTTGGGCCACGAGGACCTCGCGCTCGTCGTCCCCTATCGCATACCGAAACGAGAGCCAGCTAGGCGCCGCCTCTGCGGTCTCGCCGACCGCGTCCCCATCGGCGCCTCTCGGCGCGGGCAGGCCGCCGTCGGCCGAGACCGCCTCACCCACTTCGAAGATCTCGTCGTGGGCCACCTCGCCCAAAAACTCCACGCGCACCTCGGTGCCCGCATAGGCGAAGCGATGCGAATCGCTGCTCCGCTCGGCGCCCGCCGGCGCAGACCCCACGTACGCGAGCAGGGCCCAGGCCGCGGAACCGAGCGCGAGCACCGCCACCGCGAACACGAGCGCGCGACCCCGGCCGCGCGCGGCGGCGCGCAGGGTCCGGCCCGCCCTCCGAATGCTCGCCCGTGCCGTCACGCGCCGTGGCGGTCGGGGTCGATGCCCGCGCGGCGACCGTCACCGCGGCCGCCGCGCAGTTTCGCTGCGGCGCGCGCCCCCGGACCCGGAAACGCGCGCTCGCACGGGCGCAGCCGCGCCGTCACGACTGCCTGGCGCAGCCGCGCCGTCACGACTGCCTGGCGCAGCCGCGCCGTCACGACTGCCTGGCGCAGCCGCGCCGTCACGACTGGAGGAACTCGAACGTGTAGTCCACCTCGAGCTCGACGCTCGGCGTCTCATCGAGCGTCACGCCCACGAGCGCCGAGACCACGCAGTCCTCGAGGTCAGCGTCACCAACGCCGGCCTCTTTCACTTGCACGTCTTGAATACGGCCATCGTCATCGTCGACGAACAGGACGAGTGACATATGGCCTGCGAGCGCGTCGTCTCGCTCGAGCGCGTCGCCGTAGCACGCGTCGAGGGTCGGCCGTTCGGCCTCCACGGCCGAGTACAGATGCTCCTGCGAATCGCCCACGCCGCCGCACGCGCCCGCGAGCGCGAGCGCCATGGCGCCGGCAACGACCATCGCGACATACTTCGCGTTCATCGTCGATCTCCTTCTACGTAACGAATCATGGCAATCCATGAACGCACGCCCCGAGGGCCAACGGTGCGTCGCCCAAAAGCCGAGCGACCGGGACCGAGTGGTTCCTATAAGGGCATCTGCGTCCATGGTTTCCGATTTTCGACTACCGCGCTGGCGCACGGTGCGCGCCAGCGCAAGGGGGATAGAACGAGCCAGCGCTGCGCACCCGGCTAACTTCGCGTTGACGGATGCGCATCGCGACGCGTCCTACTGGGCCACCTCTTCTTCGTCGAGCTCATCCGCGGGAACCTCTTCGACCGGGCCATCGACCTCGTCCGGGTCGTCGACCGGCACCTTCCTGGCCAGGTCCTCGTCGCGCTCCTCGATCTGAAACTCGACGCGGCGGTTCTGCTCGCGACCCTCGCGGGTCTCGTTGTCCGCGATGGGGTTTTCCTCGCCAAAGCCCACGCTGGCCAGGCGATCGGGATCGACGCCGCCGCGCTCGACGAGGTGATCGAGGACCGACTGCGCCCGGCGCTCCGAGAGGCCCTGGTTATAAGCCGCCTCGCCCGTGGAGTCGGTGTGGCCCTCGATGTTGATCGAGACGAGCTCCGGGTGGTCGTTTATCACGTCCGCGATCTCGGCGAGCAGCTCATAGCTGTCCTCGCGAATTTCCGCGCTGTCGAGCTCGAAGTGGATCGTGTCGTCCACCTCAATCATCTCGCGAGTGACCTGCACACGCTCGGGCTCGGGCTCCGGCTCGGGCTCGGGTTCCGGCTCCGGCGCCGGCGGGCTCGCGCTCACCTGCACCGGCCTTTCCTCTTCCAAGGCTTCCGTCCCCCCGCAGCCGGTGACGGCGAAGACGCCAGCAACCAACAAACTCGTGGTTAAAATGGATATCCGCATGAGCTCCCCTTCGATTCGAAGCTGGTATTCAATGCGGCCAACATATACCAATCGCGGTGGTTACGTGGAGGCCCCACGGCCATCTATTACGCGGAAGGCGGGAAGCCGCCCTCATTCGTTGGGCGAATTACAACTTTCGGTGCGCTTAAACGAGGCTGGCTATCGGCTCGCTCGAAGGTGACGTCTTCGGATTCGGAGCGGTGGTGACAGCAAGGAGGGGAGATGTTGGTTACCCCCGAGCCCGGCGACGGGACAGCACGAGCACCCCGCCCAGCGATGCCCCGAGCGCGAACGCGATCCCGAGACCGGCCCAGCCCCCGCTCGCCTCGCTCTCGACCGTCGCTTGGGCCGGCGCGGCGAGCGCCTCGATCTCGGCGGGCGCGGGCGCCGCGTCGATCTCGAGCGGCCGGGATGGCTCGTCGTCGGGCTCGATGACGGGTTCGGCTCGGTCCACCGACGTGACGCATGAGATGGTGTCGCGGCCCGCCACCGGCGGTTCGTTGATGCGCCCCGATTCGGGCTCTCGAATGCCGTAGAGCACCTTGGTGCGCGCCTCGATGCTCGACAAAAGCGCGCGTCCGAGGCGGAGCGCGGCCATCGACTGGGTTACGCTGTAGCGGCTCAGGACATCGCGCGCGAGGTCGCCCTGGCCCGCGTCCATGAGCGCGAGGGCCTTTGCCTCGAGCCGCGGCGCCTCGGCGAGCTGCCTCGCTTCGAACGCCTCGAGCGCCTCGACCACCTCGGGGAGAAACCGCTCGGGGCGCTCACACGTGTGATACATGAGCCGCTTGAACAGGCGGCCGGCGAACTCGGTCCCCTCCTGCGCCTGGTAGTCGGGGGCGAGAAACGTCCGCGCCGCGTCCTTGGTGAGGTAGCGGTGCTTTCCGTACTCGGGCGGAACCTCTTGCGTGCCGATCCAGTAGGGGATGAACGGCGCCGTCACCGAGCCCGTGGGCGCGACCCAGAGGAGCTCGAGGTCGGCGGGCACATCGCCGGACAGCGCTGCAACCTGGCCGTACCCCGCCTCCTCGTGGGCGATGCGCGGGTCCCGCACGTAAGCCATGAGATCCTGCGTTCGAATGTCCGGGGCCAGCTCGCGAAGCTCGTCCTCGAGGGCCATGGAATCGACGTATTTGTACCCAGAATCCCCTTTTTCGACGTCTTGATTTCCGTAGACGTCGTGAACATTGAACGGTTCGCCCGCGTCCGGGTCGTACCAGCCTTGCTCGATCGCGAACTCGATGAGATTGGGCGATCCCATGTAGTCCGTGTCGCTGTCGTAGTCGTCGGGGATTTCCCCCATATAGCCAGGAAACGAGACCCTTATGTCGTTTGGGCCGAGCCGCTCGGCGACCCACAGACCCTCGCCTCCCGCGAACTGGATGACGATCCAGCCCTCGCTTTCGTCGGCGATGAGGTGAGAGTTGCCGCCGTATGTGGCGAAACCGTGCTCGGCGATGAGCTCGCCGATGAGCTCGGCGCCCTCGCGCGCAGACGTCGCGCGCTCGAGGACGATTTGCGCAAGGTCGCTGTAACTCAGGCCTCGCTGCGGCGTCGCCGTCATGTCGACGAGCTCCTGTCGCGAGGGCGACCAGACATCGCGGACCGCCACGCCGTGCTCGTTTAGCCCTCCGTTTACGAGCGGAGGCGGGAAGCCGCGGAACTCGGTGTAAAACATCGCCATGTAGCGCGCGGTCTCGCGCGCCTGAGGAATCTCGATGCGCTCGCCGGGAATGTTGGCCTCCTCGGTCACCCCGACGGTCATCGTCGCGTCGGGCGCATGCTGCCTCCGGGGCACGATCTCGAGCCAATGACTCGAAACCTCCTCCCCCGTGCCGCCGATCAAGACCTCCCCATCGGCCGTGAGGTCCCCACCTACGTAAAACGCATAGCTCGCCCACGCCGCGCTGGGCGACAGCGCACACGCGATGACGAACGTCGAATAGAGCCGAAGCATGCGCCGAGTCTAAACATGAAAGCCTAGCGCGGCGATCGGTTTGAATCGGTCGTCTAAACGGGAATCTGCGGCGCGCCGCGGCGTCGCCCCCTCCCCGCCCGAGACGCCGGCCCTGCGCCCCGCACCGAGCGATCCGCAGCCCGCTCCCTCGCGGCCCTTCGACGAGGTGGTATACTCGGTGCGCATGGGAGGAATTTCGCGAAACGCGCCCTGTCCTTGCGGGAGCGGTAAGAAGCACAAGCGGTGCTGTGAGGGCGCGCCGGCGCCTCAGGAGCGGCGAAAGAAACGGATCTTGCCGCTCGCGTTCCTCCTCACCGGCCTCGCCCTCGCCGTCTTCGTCGGCCTGCGGTTCGACGCAACGAGCGGCATCGCCGTCGCCATCGCAGGCGGGATCTTCTCCATCCTCGCCTACGTCTTCCAGGATCCCCCGACCCCGGCTGATCGCTCCGACCCGAGCGGTATCAACTTCGGGAAATAGGCAAACGCATCGGATCGGGCGCGCCAGTCACGGGCGCCCCCCGCTCCTTCGTCGCCTCACACGCCGGGCTTTAGCGAACCAGGGGTCGCTGCCCCTTTTCGGGCAGCGGCGCCGGTGAATGTCGCGGCAGAGGCGGACCGTACGGCGCCTTCACGGCCGGCAAAACGACGTGGTTTGCACGTGACGCTCGAGGTCTCGGCAGTCGCGGCGCGACATCCGCTCGATCTCGCCGAGGCACTCCTCCGTCACCTCGAGCGACTGCTCGCAGACCTCCTCGTGATGCACGCGGTCGCGGTTGACGCCGCTGTGGCAGTTGTCCAGGGAGGTGTGGACCGTCCTTGCGTAGTCCTCGCAAGGCGTGCGGGCCTCCTCCTCGCGCTGCCCGAACCAGAGGCCGGCGACGAGGACCGTTGCGATCACCAGGAGCGTCGTGACGGCGCATCCGACGTTCCCGGGCCCCTTTCTTCTCTTCTTTGCCACCGGCCCCCTTTTTAGCACTCGCGAATCGCGGCCGAAAGCCGCGGCGGGGGCGCGCCGCGGCCTCGCGCGGCCACTGCAACCCTGGTGCGAAAGGGGGGACTCGAACCCCCACGGGCTTGCGCCCACGGGCACCTGAAGCCCGCGCGTCTACCAATTCCGCCACTTTCGCGTGGGGGAGCGACTTTACTGGACCCGCCGGTCAAGTCAAGGCCGCGCCGGGACGCGATGTGTGCGATGCGGCTGCCTGACAGCCCCCTCGGGCCGAACGACACGCCGCCCGGCGGCGACTCGGCGGCCCTCCATCGCGGCGACGTGCCACTTTACGGCCTGGCTGGGGCGGCATAACATTCGCCCACGGCGAAATTCGGTTAAGCCGAGCCCCCAAAGGGCCGGTCCGTTAGGTCGGCCGCCTATGTGCTCCGACGCAGGAAGGTGGGTCCCTTTCGAGCAGGAGCAACGTAGGCTGCCAGCCGGGGACGACTCGGACGGGATCGAGACTGCTGATACATCGCCGCAGGTCGCACTTGGATCGAAGCTGCCCATGGCCAAGCTGATCGTCATCTCCAGCGAAGAGCGCCAAGAGTTCGAGCTCGGCGCCTTCAACTCCCTCGGCCGGCATCCGGACAACTCGATCCAAATTCTCGATCGCATCATCTCCAAAGAGCACGCGCACGTCCACCGCCTGCCCGACGGCCGCTATCAGCTGCAGGACCTCCAGTCGCTGAACGGCACGTTCCTCGGCGAGGAGCGCATTCACGAGCGCGTCCTCGAAGACGGCGACGAGATCACCATGGGCTCCACCCGGCTCTTGTTCGTCGCGGGCGGGTCGGAGGACCACGCGATGCAGCGGGTGACCATCGCGCCCGGCCTCACCGAGAGCCACATTCGCCAGCGCATAAGCTCCTCCGGCGAGTTTTTGCCGGAAAAGCAGCTCACCGACGAGAAGCTTTTGCGCGACGACTACGAGCGGCTCCGCATCGGCCACGAGCTCGCCGGCGCGGTCGGCAGCGAGCTCGACCTCGAAAAGCTCCTCCCCAAGATCCTCGATCAAGCCTTCGAGCTCGTGGGAGCCGACCGCGGGGCGATCTTGCTCATGGATTCCCAGGGCGAGCTCGTGCCGCGCTACGTCAAAACCCGCGACGGGCGCACCGACAACAACATCGTGCTGTCGAAGACGGTCACGGCGGAGGTCATCAACAACCGGGCGGCGGTGCTGTCATCCGACGCCACGATGGATTCGCGCTTCTCCGGGGCGCACTCGATCATCATGCAGGGGATCCGCTCGACCATGACCGTCCCTCTGCTCCACCGCGACGAGATCCTGGGCCTTATGCACCTGGACTCCCAGATCGCCTCGGGCGCGTTTACCGAGAAAGACCTGCAAATCTGCACGGGCATGGCGACGCAGGCCGCCATCGCGATTCAAAACGCCCGGCTCGCCGAGCGCATCGAGGAGGAAGCCCACACGCGCGCGCAGATCTCGCGGCTCATCCCGCCGTCCGTCGTGGAGCAGGTCGTCCAGGGCGAGCTCGAGCTCAAAAAGGGCGGGCGCCTGTCGGACATCACGATGCTGTTTTCCGACATCCGAGGCTTTACCTCGATGTCGGAGCAAAAGGCTCCGGAAGAGGTCGTAAACACGCTAAACGAGTACTTCGAGGTCATGGTCGAGGTGCTGTTTCGGCATTCAGGTACGCTCGACAAGTTCGTCGGCGACGAGATCATCGGCCTCTTCGGTGCGCCGATCGAGATCGAGGACGACGCCTACAAGGCCGTTGCGTGCGGCCTCGACATGCTGCAGAGCCTCGAGGAGTTCAACCGCACCCGCATGGCGGAGAACCAGGAGCCCATCCGCATCGGCATCGGCATCAACAGCGGCTCGGTCATTACCGGCGCGATCGGGTCCACGCGAGCCCTGCAATACACCGCGGTCGGCGACGCCATGAACACCGCCTCGCGGCTCGTGAGCCTCGCCAAGCCCGGCGAGATCATCATTTCCGACACCACCTACCAGAAGGTCAAGGGCCGCATAGAGGCCGTGCAGCTCCCGCCGGTGCGCGTCAAGGGCAAGGCGGAGGAGCAGCGCGTCTACGAGGTCACGGGCCTTCTATAGCAAACGCGACCCGGGCGCTCGACGCCGGCGCCAGGCCGGGCCTCACCCGATGACGAGGCCGAGCTGGTGGCGAACGGAACCCGGCCACGGCCTCACCCGACGGTGAGGCCGTGCTGGTGGCCCACCGAGCCTGGCCTCCGCCTCACCCGATGGTGAGGCCGAGGTGGTGGCGAACGGTGAAGTAATCCTCGGAGATCGAGTAAAGGACGAGCTCCTTGATCTTTTCCTTCGCGTTCGGGCCCCCCACGACCGCCGGCTCTTGCGAGACCATGCGCGCAGCCACGTCGAGGTCGCCGGAGACGATGAACCCCGTGCGGTGGCTGGTGAGATCGACGGCGCTCGACCACTTGGCCAGGTTGATCTCCGAGGTGGTCTGCAGGAACCGGTTGACCACGATGCCGAGCTGCTCGAGCCAGCTTTCCGGAATTCGCCTTTGCATCTCCGGCAGGTACTGCGCCACGCGCTCCTGCATGTCCCCAGGCAGCGGGAAGTCTCGCCGCACGAGCGCGATAGCCGACAAGAACGCCGTCTTGAGCTCGGTGTTCGTAGGCAGCGCGATCTTCAAGTAGTGCTCGGGGCGCATCAGGGTGAGCCACCGCGCCGAGGTGAACGCGATCTCCTTCTCCGGTCGCCCCTGAAGGAGATTTGCGCGAATCACGAACGACGGGATGAGCTGCCCCTTTTCATGCGTGTTCGCCACGGCGATCTCGCCCTGGTGCTCGGGCTGCAGGAACACGTCGGGGAGCGCCACGCCGAGCACCTGCGACGTGTAATAGAAGATCTTGGAGAACTGAAGCTGGTCGTTTTCGACCTGCCGGCGCTCCTTCCGCTTGAGACCGAGCAGCTCCTTGTGGGATTGCGCGCGCAACATCGCAGCGCCCTGCCAGATCGCGCCGAATACCGCGCCCACGTAGAGGTTCTCGTCCGGGTGATAGACCCGACGCCAGATATCCTCCGTCATCCGCTGCCGCGCCTTGACGAAGCCGCGCGGCTTGTACTGCTCGTAAAACTGCATCTCCTCGGCGTCCGCCTTCTTCAGGAAGGCGAGCGCGTTACACACGCACCAGGTCTTGTCGTATTGGTGCGTGTCCATGTAGATCTGCCGGAGCGCCTTGTAGCTCTCGTAGCGGAACGGCTCCTGCTTGAGGAGCTCCATGTGCTGCTCGACCGCCTTGTCGGCGTGATCCGGGCCCGAAAGCACGTACAGCTCGGCGAGGATCTCGCGCCGCTGGGTGTTTTCCGGATCGAGCTGCTGGGCGATCTCGAAGGCCGCCGCGGCGCTCTGATACTGCAGAAGCCGAGAGCGGTAGATCTCACCGAGAGCGTGCCAGAGCTCCACGAGGATCCTCGAGCCCGGCTTGATCCGCTTGATCATTTGCCGGTAGGCGCGCTCCTGTGACTTCCAGTCCCGCTTGGAGGTGAGGATCCTGTCGATGTCGGCGAACGCCTTGAGCGCGCGCTGCCACATCGAGTCCGGAATCCGATCCTGATCCTCGAAGAAACTGTCGAGCGCCCTGTTGTAGTAATCGATCGCCTCGTCGATCGCCTTGATCTTGTCGCGGCAAATCGTCCCCGCCGCCTGATAGTACGAACCGCGGCGCAGGGTATCAGACTCCAGCTCGACGAAGCGCTCGATGATCTCCACCGCTTTGCGCCACTGCTCCGTCTCCGTGTAAAGGTCGAGCACCTTC
>SLNH01000240.1 GCA_007133195.1 Nannocystineae bacterium
ATCTTCCCGGCAGAGAAGGTGTCCAAGGCCGGCATCGGCTTCTCCGGCGGCTCGGAGGAGTTTCACGACGCGCGTCGCGCCGACAGCTACGCCTACCTCCCCAACGAGGCCATCGACGCCAAGCTCATCGACGAGCTTCGAGACCATCCTCTGTTTTTGCTGCCGCCGGAGCGGCGGCGCGAGCTCATGACGCAGATGCTCGAGGGCGCGGGCGTCTCGGGCCGGTTCGTGCTGTCGGACTACCTGCGCTACGGGCGGCTGTCTCACAAAAATCACCTGATCTTCGAGGCGCTGCTCGCCAACTACCAGGGCGACTACCTCAAGGTGCTCCGCCACGTGCAGGTGGAGCGGTTTTACGTCGAGAGCCGCTACCGCGAGGGGCTCGACACGGTGGAGCCGCAGCTGTCGGTCGACGCGAGCGAGCGCCAGCTCACCGCCGATCGCTCGGTGGCGGCGCTCCCCGCCGCCCTGCAGACGATCTCGCTCTACGAGTACGGAGGCGAGCTCGTAAACGCCAACCGCGGGGTCATCGAGTACTCGGATCTCTTAAAGCGCCCGCTCGAGGCGTATAAGTACCTCATCAGCACCGTGGAGACGGGCTCGGTGAGCATGAGCTCGGCCAATCTCAACCTCGACGTCCTGTTCATCGGCACCACGAACGAGATCCACCTGGCCGCCTTCAAGGAGGTGCCGGAGTTTCAGTCGTTCAAGGGGCGCATGGAGCTCGTTCGGGTGCCGTACCTGCTCAGCTACGTCCAGGAAAAGGAGATCTACCGGGACAAGCTCCGCGAGGCGGCGTCCTCGCGCCACGTCGCCCCGCACTGCGCGGAGGTGGCCGCGCTTTGGTCGGTGCTCACGCGGATGCGAAAGCCCATGGCCGACAAGTATCCCAAGGAGCTCGGCGATCTGGTCTCGCGCGTGGGCCCGATCGAGAAGGCCGAGCTTTACGCCAAAAGCGTGGCGCCCGAGACGTTTTCCACGAACGAGGCGCGCGATCTGGTCCGCAACCTCGAGGCGCTGTGGCGCGAGTCGGAGTCGTATCCGAACTACGAGGGCCGCACCGGCGCTTCACCTCGGGAGATCCAAGTCGCGATCTTCAACGCCGCGAGCTCGGAGAAGTACGACTACCTGTCGCCGCTTGCGATCCTCGACGAGCTGGAGGAGCTCCTCAAGCACGTCACGGTCTACGAGTTCCTCAAGCAAGAAACGCTCCCCGGCGGCTACCACGACAGCAAGAAGTTCGTGCAGCAGGCCAGGGAGCGGCTCGTGGAGCTCACCGACGACGAGGTCAAAACCTCGCTCGGGCTCGTGGAGGAGACGGAGTACGGCCGCATCTTTCAGCGCTACGTGAGCCACGTGACCCACTGGACGCGCAACGAGAAGGTGCGAAACCCCACCACCGGGCGCATGGACGATCCCGACGAGAAGCTCATGCGCGAGGTCGAGGCCAAGCTCGACCTCGAGGACGAGCCCGAGGATTTTCGGCACGACCTCATCGCACGCATCGGCGCATGGCACCTAGACAACCCCGAACAGAGCCCGGACTACAGCCGGATCTTCTCCGACTATTTCCGCCGCCTCAAACACGCCTACTTCGAAGACCAGCGCAAGGTCGTAAGCCGCGGGGTACACGAGCTGCTCGCCTACTTGAGCGGCCACGAGGACGAATTGGACGAAGAGGCCAAGCAGCGCGCCCGCGAGTCCGAAAAGACGCTGATCGAGCGGTTCGGCTACATCCGGGAGAGCGCGAGGGACGCCGTGTCGCTCCTCGTCCGCGCCCGATACGTCGCTTGACGGCGCGGCTCTCGACTACCTGATCGGCCTCCGGCCGGAAAACCGGCCGAAGGGCGGCCATCGCTTCGGGGCGTCGTTCACTCGGGGGAGGATCCCCAGAAGATGCCCCCGCGCCGCGCCGGTTCGCTCGCCTCTTGATCCGCCGGCTGCGACTCGCCCGTCTCCGGCGTGCTCGGCTGGGAGCCGCTCGGGTCCGGCGTGCTCGGCTGCCGCTCGCCCGGGCGCTGCCAGTGCCGCGGCTGAAATCCCCAGTCCTCGAGGAGCTGCACGACGCCCGGGAAATCGCGCCACGTCGTCCCTGGAGGCTGTGTGGTAACGCCATCCCAATTCGTCGGGCGCTCGAGATCGCTTGGATCGGGCACGACGAGCGAACCCACGTAGTCGCCGCGGTCGTAGACCTCGTCGATTTCCGCCGACATGGAGGCGATGTCGTCCGCGCTCACGATCCCGTTCGAGGTGGCTTGGTAAAACTGCGCGGTCACGCGCACCGGAAACCGGGGATCGCGCTCGATGGTGAGCCCGTCGAGCTCGGTGTAGGGGCCTTCGGTGTCGCCGTGGCCGAGGACGGCGGTCTCCACATCCGACGAGTCGCGGGCGCTTCGTCGCTGGGCTTGCGGCGCCGCCGGAGCGGCCTCCATGTCGACCGCTGCACCGCCGCTCGCCGGTCCCGGATGGCGCTGGGGTCGCTCGAATTTCAGCGGCACCTGGATGAGGAGCAACACGTTCGCATCCTCTCCGAGCGACTCGGCGTCCTCGTCGTTGGCCGTGGTCCCGCGCTCCTTGACGTCCGAGAGCCGCTCGGCCAAAAGTGGCGCGCGCTCGCCGTCGTCGTTGAAGTAAAGCCGCTGGCCGTGGCTCCCCGACACCGTGTCGCGGGAATTATCGATCACCGTCGCGCTCGTGCCCTGGCGCGTGGCCAGGATCGAGAGCACCGCCGGGTGCTCGCGGCGCGATTGGTAGTTGAACATCACGGGCCAAAACTTCGTATCGGCCCCGGCCCGGATCGGCAAAAACGCGTGCTGGGCGCTCACGAGCGCGTGGGTGTCGCGCTCGGCAAGGAGCGATCCGCCCTCGATCTCGCCGCCGTCCGGGAGGTTCAAAAAGCCCTGCGGGTTGTCGAGGAGATCGCGCAACGACACCGGCTCTAGGTCTGCGCCGCGCTCGTTCCCCACCCGCACGTAGAAGTCATCGAGGTCCACATCCGCGGTCTTGTCCGAAAAGTTCGGGTAGCGGAGCACCGGCATGAGCTGGCGGCCTGTGCCGCCGTCCGCCGTCTTTGTCTCGACCTCGATCGTCACGTCGCTGATGTTGGGACCGAGCGAGCTCCCTTGCCAGCGCCCCGTGTCCTCCCACATCACGTTTACGATATCGAGATCGTGCTCCGACGCCAGCGACCGCGCCTGCCGGTCGGAGACCATGTCGCTCACGCGCTGTGCCGCCTGTCGTTGGGCGTTCGTGTCGGCGAGAGCGAGGCCGGGGAGGGCGCCGAGGATAAGACCGGTGGTGATGATCGAGTTTTTCCATCGCATGGCCGGTAAAACGCGGCGGCACGCCAGGCGATCTACGCGCGCTGCGATTCGGCGTCCCGGCGTGCTTCGCGCGCCGTGATTTCGCCGATATAGGCGCGGGCCGGGTCGCGCCAATCCGCCGCTTTCGCGGGGGGCTCTCGGGATCATCGTCCTCGCCGTCCTCGGATTCCCGGTGGCGACATTCGTATCGGCAGCGGCGTTTTGGTACTTCGCCTACGCGGCTCCCGTGGGCGAGGAGTGCGAGGTGTCGCTCGACTGCCGCAGTCGGACCTGTCTCGAGCAGGGCGCCCCGGGCCTCATGGACACCGTTCGCGTCCTGAGCCGCATCTGCGTGACCGACTGCTCCGATGACAAAGACTGCCCGTCCGGCACGACGTGCTGGCGTGCGCCGAGCCCCACAAGGCAGGCGGACAGAGCTGCGCCGCCGACCACGAGTGCTTGAGCGGCAAATGCGAGATTCGGGAACACCACGAGCCCCCGGACCCGCAGGATCTCACTGGCCTATCGCGGACGCCTCACATCCCCATCCCGGGGACCGGCCGGCTCGAAGCTGCCTGCGCCGAGCACTGAGTCACCCACGCCGCCTTCGCCGCCGGCAGTCGCCGCGCGGGCGGAGCTTGCGAGCCCGCACCCGGCCGCGGTCGAGGCGACTTGGAGCCGATGAGGAGATTTGAACTCCTGACCTACGGTTTACGAAACCGTTGCTCTACCCCTGAGCTACATCGGCGCTTGGGCGGGGAGTCGGGCTCGCGACCGCGCTTGGGTGCGCGGCGAGAGCGGGCTTCCCACCCGGAGAGCGCCAGCAGCTTGCACGCGGCGGCGGCGGAGGTCAAGTCGGGGGCGGCTCAGATGCGTTCCCGACGCGGGCGGCCCGGCGGGACGGCCCGAGGGGCAGATCGGCGCGGGTACAACCGGGATGGGGCGGGCGTGCCGGGGCCGAGGACAGTTTGTATCCCCGACGCGAGCGAGCGTTAGGTTTGGCGCGCGCGGCCACAGCGGGCGCGGCCACAGCGGGCGCGGCCACAGCGGGCGCGGCCACAGCGGGCGCGGTTAAATAAGCCGCAGCACCACGAGCACGACCGCGAGCGCGGCCAAAAGGGCGAGCCCGAGCAGCGCAGCCGCCCGAACGCGCGCTGGGCGCACGGCGGGATGACCGTCGTCAGCGATGTCGAGCGTGACGTATAGATCACCGGGCCGGCCGCCGCTCATGACCTCGCCTGAGCCGCGCAGCCGCAGCACAGCGCCGGTCGGAACGTCGGCGGGGACGTGGAGCTCGACCCACTCGGCATCGGCGGGGGCCGGTTTTCCGTCGTCGGCGACGGTGTCGCCGGGCGGACGCCACGCTCGGCGGGCGCGATCGCCGTCGGGACCTTCTACGTCCAGCGGTACCCGAATGCGGAGCGGCGCGTGGCGTAGCTCGCGGCGGCTCACGCGCGCAGTGAACGAAAGATCACGGCCTCGGGGGCCGGCGCCGTCGCCCGCGTTCGCGTAGATGGAGCCAAGCTGCGCCCCCTTGCCTCGGCCATCGGAAGGCGCTTGATCCGTCCGCTCATCGCTGGGGCCAGCCTGTTGGCCCGTCAATAATTTGGTTCGTTCAGGCATGACTTTTCGCCGCAGGGCGAGCCTCGGCTTCGTGTAAGCCGCCCCGAAATAGCATGGACACCAGCCAGGTTTGAGCAACCCGCCGGGCCTTCGCGGGTTGCGTTTCCGGAGGCGCGATGGCCGTCTCCCCATCGGAGATGGTCGGAGATGGTCGGAGATGGAATGTCGGCTTGCCGGCAAGGCCGGCTGGCCGGCCGCTGCGGTTGCCGCGCGGGTAACAGGGCATGCTGTGAGATATCAGGCGCTTGCGCAGACGGGGCGGCGGGATCGGGGCCTTTGGAGGTCGGCATATAACTTGTAGGGCGGCAGGCGACTCACACCTACACCTGCAACCTTTGGAGGATTCTTGATGGTCAAGCCTGGCACTGCGGCTCTTGTATCGTCGCTTTTGGTCTTGGGGTTTACGGCGTGCGGCGGCGCGGAGGGCGACGAAGAGCTCTGCGCGGAGGCTGAAGCGCACGTAAAAGCGTGCTTTCCCGACGATGAAGTCGTCTCGCCGGCCGAGTGCGATCCCGCGGCCGCCGAGCGCACGGTGACGCAAACCTGCGCCGAGCTCGAGGGACAAGCCAAGACGGACGGCTTTTGCAATCCCTGGATGTGGTGGACGTGCCAAAGCGACGGTTCGAGCGATGGAAGCGACGACGCGGCGGGCAACAGCGACGACTGGCGCGATGAGCGCGAGCTTTGGGTTCGCGTGAAAGCGTGCACCGACGATCTCTGCGATCGCATCATGGGCGCCCCGCAGTGCGCGCGCGTCGTGGTCCGCGAGCGCGGCGGCGACGACGTCGCCTCCCAGCACACGGGCATCCACGGCAGCGCGGGATGGACGGAAATCGGGCTCACGGGCGGCGAGTACGTCGCCGAGGTGCGGCGCCGAGACGGCAGCGTCGCGGAGATGATGGTCGAGGAAGGCTCCGGGTTCGGCAAGCCCGGGCGAGCGCCGGCGGAGGTTGCCTTCGAGGTCGGCGACGACGATAGCGTGGGCATCGACGTGTACGTGACGCAGGAGGAGGCCGAAAAGCTCGGCCGCTGCGCGAAGCTGCAGAGCACGGTGGCCGCCGCGTGCGACGGCGCGGCGATGCCCGCCGAGGAGACGGAGTGGGCGTTTTTCGCGCGGCTTCGCGGCGAAAGCGCCGATGGCGAGTACGTGGACTACACCCGGCCGTTCCAGCTTCACGAGCGCCCGAACACCGCGTCGTTTCAGCGCGTGCTCGCGGGCGAGTACACGCTCTCGTTCCTGGAGATGGACATTCCCGAGTTTCGCCGGGAAAACAACCCGGACTACGAGCGGCTCGTCGATCTGTATGCCACGGGGCGCGAGCACACCCACGACGTCACGATTCAAGGCGACGACGCGGGGAGCGAGCTAGACGTCGGCCACTTCGAGCTCGACCACGAGGCGTGTGACTGAAGCGGCGTAGCGGCCGCGGCGGCTCGGTCGCCGCGGCCGGTCGTCGCGGCGAGCGCCCCTAGGTCGGGCGACTTGACGCGTGCGATGGTGTGCTTATCGATCGACCGGGGCCCGCGGTCGACCGGGACCCTCGGTCGACCGGGACCCTCGGTCGACCGGGACCCTCGATCGATCCGCTCGGCCGACCGGGCCGCTCGGTCGACCGGGCCGCTCGGTCGACTGGGGCGATCAGGACGATGGATTCAGCAGGCGACACAGGCGAGGGGCCCAGCGCGGGCGTGACGCTCGCGGTGGCGCGAAAGCCGCGCGCGGGCAAAGCGTCGGAGCTCGAGGGCCGTATTCACGACTTGGTCGAGGCAGCGGCGACATTTTCGGGGTACCAGGGCGCCTCCGTGGTGCGCCCCGCGCCCGGGCGGCCCGAGTACCTGTTGCTCCTGCGATTTGCGACCGAGGCGGACTTGCGGCGATGGCGAAGCTCGAAGACCTGCCGCGAGTTGGTGGCGAAGGCGAATGCGATCACCGACGGGCCGAGCGAGGTGCGGGAGCTTCACGGCCTCGAAGCCTGGATCGATGTGGGAAACGCGCCGGCGCCGCCCCGCTGGAAGATGGCCGTTTTGACCTGGATCGCGCTTTATCCGTCGCTGGTGGCCACCACCCTCGCGGTCTCCCCGCTCATCGGGGATTGGCCCGTTCCCCTACAACTCCTGGTTACGACCGCCGCCCTGGTACCCGTGATGACTTGGGGACTGATGCCGGCGATGACGTGGCTCGCTCGCGCCTGGCTCTAGAGCTGGGATGGGGGGACCCGCGGTCCTTATCCGGGAACACCCACGAGGGCGAGACCTAGACCGATCGCGCCCACCGCACCGGCGTAAAGCGCGGCGGGTAAGAGGTTTCGCCGGATCACCACGCCCTCGACGCGGGTGAGCCCGACCGTCGCGCAGGCGGCGACGACGTTGTGAACGCATATCATGTTGCCGACGGCGCCACCGACGTTCTGGAGGCTCAAAATCAGGATCGGCGATAGCTCGAGCGCGTCGGCGACCTCGACCTGAAAGCCCGCGAACAGCACGTTCGAAACGGTGTTCGATCCGGACACGAAGGTGCCGAGGGCGCCGACCCAGGGGGCCACCGCGGGCCAGGCGCCGCCGGCGAGCGAGGAGGCGGCCTCGGACAGCGTGATCATCATGCCGTCGAGCTCCGCACGCCCTCGCTCGGTAAACACCATGACCTGGACCATGGCCACGGCGAACAAAAGCGCCACCGTGGCGCCGGCCAGCTGGCGCGCGGTGCCGGTCCAGGCCCCGACCGCCGCCGACAGGCGCATGCGGTGCAAAAACGCGGTGATGATGGCGACGACGGCGAACGGCACGATCCCGGGCAAGTACAGGTAGGGGAGGGACCAATCGATGCCTGTGCCGAGGATGTCGCTCCAGGTGAGCGTGCGGTCGGCGAGCCAGTCTCTGAGCCCGAGGGCAGGGATCCGCGTAAGGCCGAGGGCGACGGCGATGATCACATAGGGGCTCCAGGCGAGCCACAGCGGCATCGCGCGCGCGGGAGGCTCGACGGCGGCCAGGTTCCCCTTCCACGACGAAGGCCACGATTCTGGCGGGCCGAAATCCCAGGTGGACTTCGGCGTGAGAAACCCCCGCCTGGCGGCGAGCAGCACGAGCGGCAGGCCGACCAGGCCGCCGACGAGCGCCGGCAGCTCGGGGCCGACCAGCGCGGCGACGGCGAGCTGAGGTAACGTAAACAAGAGCCCCGCGAAGATCGCGAACGGCGCGGCCTCGAGACCGTATCGGACCCCCTTTTTGCCCTCGGGGCCGAAAAACGCGGTGAGCATCGCGAGCGCCACGACTGGGATGAAGGTGCCGACGAGCGCGTGGAAAACGGCGCTCCACAGCCCGATGGCGTGCAGCTGGTCGGGCGCCGCGAAGGCGCCGCCCAGCGTCTCGCCGATGCCGCCCAAGATCGGGGTCCCCACCGCGCCGAAGCTCACCGCGGTGCTGTCCAAGACGAGCGCGAGGGTGGCGGCCGCCAGGGGCGGAAAGCCGAGACCCACGAGCAGCGGCGCGGCGAGGGCGGCCGGAGTGCCGAACCCGGCGGCGCCTTCGAGGAACGAGACGAACATCCAGCCTACGACCACCGTTTGAACGCGGCGGTCGCTCGAGATGCCGTGAAAGCCCCGGCTGATCGCGTCCATCGCGCCGCTCGCGCGCAGCGTGTTCAAGACGGCGACGGCGCCGAACAAGATGATGAGGATGTTTAGCGCCGACAGAAAGCCGTAGATCGTCGCCGCCGCGGCGGTGCGCAGGTCGACCTGCCATACGAACAGGGCGAGGGCGAGCGCGAGGCCCCACGCGAGCGGCATCACCCTTCGGGCGGGCCAAAGCAGCACGGCCATGAGCACGACCGTGACGATGATGGGCGCGCTCGCGACGAGGGCCATCGGCGCTCAGGCTGTTGGGGCCGTCACGACGTCGGCGGACACGGTGTTTTGGCAGCGCCCGGTGGCGTCGAGCTCGCTGAGATTGCCCAGCGTGGTGCGGGCGATGTTCTCCATCGCCTCGCGGGTGAAGAAGGCCTGGTGCCCCGTGATGATCACGTTCGGAAACGTGAGCAGGCGCGCGAACACGTCGTCGCTGAGCACGCGGTCCGACAGGTCGCGAAAGAACAAGTCGCCTTCCTCTTCATATACGTCGAGGGCGAGATGTCCGATGGTCTCGGATTTGAGCCCTTCGATCACGGCCTTGGTGTCGACGATCTCGCCGCGGCTCGTGTTGACGAGCATCACGCCGGGCTTCATCACCGAAATCGCGCGCTCGTCGATCAAATGCCACGTGTCGGGCGTGAGCGGGCAGTGAAGCGTGATGATGTCGCTCTCGGCGAAGAGCTCGTCGATCGACACGTAGCGCGCGCCGAGCGCCTCGCACGCCTCGTTCGGGAACGGATCGTGGGCGAGGACGGTGCAGCCGATGCCCGACAGGATGCGAATCACGGCTTCCCCGATCCGGCCCGTGCCCACCACCCCGGCGGTCTTGCCGCGGAGATCGAACCCGAGCAGGCCGTCTAGATTGAAGTTCCCCTCGCGCACCCGGTTGTAGGCGCGGTGAAGGCGCCGGTTTAGCGCCAAGATGAGCGCGAGCGTGTGCTCGGCGACCGCGTGGGGCGAGTAGGCGGGCACGCGCACGACGCGGATCCCGAGCGCCTCCGCCGCGCGAAGGTCCACGTGGTTGAAGCCGGCGCAGCGGAGCGCCACGACCTTAGTCCCGCCGCGGCTCAAGGTCTCGAGGACGGGCCGGTGGAGCGCGTCATTGACGAACGCACACACGGCCGGGTAGCCCTCGGCGAGGGGGGCGGTCTCTTCGCTCAGCCTCGGCTCGAAATACACGAGCTCGTGGCCCAGGTCGGCGTTTGCTCGATCGAGAAAGCGTCGATCGTAGGGCTTGGTGCTGAATACGGCGGTGCGCATGGCTGGCTCCGAGGCGAGGCGGCTACGATGCGACGGGGGACGCAGCCGGCGCAACCGGCGGGCGGAGGTTCTGGCGCCCGGCTATCCGGCCGCGGCGAGACTGTCCGATCCCTCGCGGTGACCGCCGGGCCGAGCGCGCGGATGGCGGGCGCCCGGACGCAAACGCGCGTTCGTAATCACAAAAATCGAGCCCGTCAAGATCTTGCGCGGCCGCGCAGCGTGGCTACCTAAACCCGTGTGAACGGCGACGTTCCGCGGACGCGCAAAGACGATGAAGCGGAGGGGTGCCCGCGGGACGCGGTGGGGACGACGGCGATTGCCGACAAATCGATTGGGAAGACACGCGATTGGGAAGACACAATAGATAGCCGGCGGCGCTCCGCCGGCGCGAGACGACCAGGAGGAAGAGTCATGACGAGCCTCAACGTACGGCAAAACGGACGAGGAACACCGGCCCGGCACGGGGTGTGGGATCCATTCGGAAACGTTCGTGGTCTGTGGGGTTTCGACCCGATCCTTCGCGACGTGGCGCGGGCCGCGGAGGCCCCCGGGCGCGTTCGGGTCGAGTTTGCACCGAGCTTCGACGTGATCGAGCGCGAGGACGCCTATCTGGTGAAGGCCGATCTGCCCGGCGTGAGCGAATCCGACTTGGACGTGAGCGTCACCGGTAATCAGCTCACCGTGAGCGGTGCGCGGCGCGCCGAGGAGCGCGGGGAGGGCGACAGCTACTACGTCGCCGAGCGGCTGCACGGTGAGTTTTCGCGGACGTTTTCGTTCCCCAACCAGGCCGCGATGGACGATATCGAGGCGCGGCTCGAAAGCGGCGAGCTCACCATCAACGTGCCCAAGCGCGCCGAGGCCCAGCCGCGCAAGATCCCGATCGGCGGCGGGCGCGGATAAGCCTGGAAGCTCGCCCGAAGCTCGTCGGGACGCGGCGCGAACCGGCGGGCGAACAAGGCCAAGCGATGCGGGCCCCGCGACGCTCCATCTTGTCAGGAGGCGGCGCGGGGCCGTTTCGTCTGGGCCGCCCGCGCGCCCCGTCGCTTCCCGCCCGCGGCAGCTTGCGGCGGTCGAGACCGTCGGCCCGCGGCAGCTGCGCGGGGTAGCGAGACCGCCGCCCTACGGGGGCGGGCCGGCCCAAACTGGCCCGGGTGGACGACGGACCAAGAAGGCGCTCAGTCGTCCTCACGCGAAGGGATTGTCTATGCGGACGCCGTCGATCACTTGCTTATGGTTCATGTCCTCGGACAACACCCGCTTGCACCTTGCTTCGGCGGCGGCGCGGACGATGAGCGCGTCCCACAACGACAGCGTGTGACGGCCGCAGGCATCGATCGCGGAGAGCACCAAGTGGGTGTCGACCTGAACGACGACGAAGTCCGCTGCCTGTCGCACGGCGGCTTCGGCGATGTCCGTGGTCGCGATCGGGGCCGGTCCCTTCGTCAGCGAGACATAGAGCTCCTGAAGCACTTGAGTGCTCACAACGAGCTCGTACTCCTGCTTTTCACTCTCGAGGCACCTGCGCGCGAGTCGCTGCTTGTCTGGCTCGGAGTCGTCGAAGAGATAGGTGAGCACGTTCGTGTCGATGAACACCCTATCGGCGCTCATGACCCGCGGCGCTCATGCAGCTCGTTCCGATTCCAGCGCCGACCCGCCCGCTGCTCGGCACGACTGCGTCCGCCGGCGGCCGTGTTCTGCTCCGCGAGCGCGAGCAATGAGCGGGTGGCACGCGCCTGCGTATCGTCCTCGCCGGCGAAAGCGCGGAGATGCTCGGCGAGCAGGGCATTGACGCTCGTCCCCTGCTGCAGGGCGCGGATCCGGGCGCGCTTGAGCACCTCATCATCGACCGTGATCGTGAGATTGGCCATACACTGAAACCGTATAGCACGGAACCCGTGTACGCAAACGTGTAGTCGCCGCGGTCGCCGACCGCCGCGTGCGGTCGATTCGATCCCACCGCGGGCTGAGGCGTTCGAGCCTTGGCGCACCGAGCACACAAACTGGAAGCGGGCGAGCCGGCCGAGCGACTGGTGCTTCGGTCGGCGCAGGCGCCCTCGCTCCAGCGGTTAGGTTAAGCACCGGAGAGGCCGTCGTGCATACCCGCCGCCGGCCGGGCTACTGGCTCGAGAGAATCACATAAAAGGAAAAGGGCCGGTTGCCATCCCTCGGGCGAGGCCGACCTGCCGCCAGAACCAAGAAGGCCCGAGAACCTCTGTGATTCTCGGGCCTTGCATGATTTGGCGACCCCAACGGGATTTGAACCCGTGTCGCCGGCGTGAAAGGCCGGTGTCCTAGGCCTGCTAGACGATGGGGTCTTGTGCGGAGTGGGGTGAGCCCAGAAGGATTCGAACCTTCGACCA
>SLNH01000152.1 GCA_007133195.1 Nannocystineae bacterium
ATTCGACCGCGTTGCGCAAAAATTCCAGCCCGCTGGAATTTTTGGGCCGCGATAACGAGCAGCGCAGCGCCGTAGGCGCGAGCAGCGCAGTTCACCGGGAGCCAGTTCCAGGAGAGGTGCCACCCGGATTCGAACCGGGGAATGGAGGCTTTGCAGGCCTCTGCCTTACCGCTTGGCTATGGCACCGGGGTGGCCGCTCATGGGCCAGCGAACGTTCGTGTACCGCATCTCGGGGGGCGGTCGCAAGGCTCGCGGATCGCGCGATTCACCGGTCGGTTTCGCCGCTGCGAACGCGGGCGGCCGGAATGCCCGCCTGCGCGCGCTCCTGGGCGCGTCGCGTAGCGAATACGAGATCGAGGGTGACCGCCACGAGGGCCATCGCGGTGCCGCGCATGACATCGCCCCCGACGATCCAGGCGAGCCCGAGAGCCTCGAGAAGCATAAGGCCCAGCCCGCGCCCGGTGGCGCCGGTGACCATATGCGCGAGCCCGAAGCCGGGCACGATGGCGAGGAGCGCTACCCGCCTGGGCGACGCCACCTTGTCGTCCGCAGTGTCCGCCGACTCGTCCTCGCCAGCCTCCACGTCGGCGAACTCACCAACGTCGGCCTCCTCGGCGAGCGGCTCGGCCGAGTGAAACGCCTCCAGGAGCTCGCGGGCCAGCTCTTGCTCAGCCTCTGGGACGAGGACGCGCAGCTCGATGAAAAATCCGCCTAGGGGGCCCAATAGGGAGCTGTGATGCTCACCCTGAACGTAGGCGTGAACACCGTACGCCTCGAGGTAGGCGCGCAGCGCACCAGCTTCACTCTGGTTGGAGGCCGTACCGATGTATACGAGGTCTTGCCCCACCCCCACAGCCTAGCCCGAGCACCAGGGCCGGCGCTAGCGGGTGCAGGGCGGCGCGCTGCTGGCCGTGCCCGCTCCAGACGCGAAGTGCTCGCGGTGCAGGGCGCGCAGGGCGGCGTTTTGGCGCTCGAGCTCGCGGTTTTCGCGCGCCAGCTGGTCGACCTCGCGCTCAGCGACGGCCGCTCGCGTGCGCACCTCCTCGCGCTCGCTGCTGTACTTCCACAGCATCCCGTCTGCGGCGCTCGCCAGCACGAAAAGGGAGAGCACCGCGCCCAGCAAAAAGCCAATCCGCATCCGCGGCATCGGGGGCGCCGCCTCCCGCTCGAGCCGCCCGCACTCTCGGATCCTTCGCCGAATCCCGGCCATGAAATAAAGTCTAGCAGCGGTTCGCGAACGCGCACGCACGGCCGTGGCCGTGGCTCTGCCCGCACCACCAAATGGAGTCAATCCACGTGATTCAGTCACGGCGCACGCCACGGATGGCTTGCCCGATCGAATCAAGACGCCTGGCGCGAGACACGAGCCAGGCGTCGAGCGCGCCGTCGTGCATCCGCCACGGCGCTACGCGTCACGGGCCACGGCATGACTCCTGTGCCCGCCGCCACGTCCGCTCATAAACGAACGCGGCGCTTCACATGACGCCCGCTATAGGCCGCACAGGGGATCGTCAGGATCGCAATCGACTTCCACGCCGCCCTGCGACTCGTCGGCCTCATCGGCGGCCGCCCCTCCACCGCCACCTGAGCCCTGCCGCTGCTGCTGCTGCCGCTCGGCCCGCTGCTCCTGGAGCCGGTCGAGGGCTTCCTGCTGCTCGGCCCGCTGCTGCTCCGCTTGGGCGAGCGCCTCTCTCGCGGCCTCGCGCTCGGCCTCGGTCTCGGCTTCGTCGATGGCGCCTCTCGCCTCGGCGATCTGCTCGTTGGTCTCGGCGAGGCTCGCCTGCATGTCCTGCACCTCGCGCTGGAGCTCCTCTGCCTGCAGCTGCGCCTCGTCGCGCTCCTGCAGCGTCTGGTGCGCGAAGTAACCGAGAACGCCGACCACGACCACGAGCGACCCCGCGATGGCCAGGAGCGCGGTAGGCCGCTTGCGGCGCGCTTCGATCGCGCGGGCCTCCATCTCCTTGGCCATCCGGTCTTGCTCCATGCGAGCCTCGGCCTCGATGCGGGCTCGTCTCTCGGCTTCTTGAAGCCGGAGCTCCTCCTCGCGGCGCCGCTGCTCCACTTCCTGCTCGCGACGCTGCTGCTCTTCTTGTTCAGCGCGTCGCCTCGCCTCCTCTTCCTCCCGGCGCCTCCGCTCCTCCTCCATCTGCTGGCGGAGGCGCTCCTCCTCGGCGCGGCGCTTGGCGTCCTCTTCTTCCTGTACGCGCTGCTCCTCGATGCCACGGAGCTCGCGCAGAGAAAACAGTACGGAATTATCGCGCTTTTCAGCCATGCCTCAACGGTCCTTGCGCCGCGATTCGCCGAAGGCTCGGCCAACAGCCACTACGAGGAATTTCTAGCACACCCCGGAAGATAACAGCAATGCCTGCCCGGGGGGTATGCCAATTTTGCCAAATGTCCCGGGAGCGGATAATTGCCCCAGCGGCGTCGGTAGGTTACGTGTGGGAGCGGATCGTTTTGGGCTTCGTCGACCTGCACAACCACGCCCTCCCCGGCGTGGACGACGGCGCGCCGGACGCAGAAGTGTCGACCAAGATGCTTTCGGCACTTTCTCAGCTCGGCTTCACGACCGTCGCGCTCACGCCACATCAGAAGGCGGGTCAGTTCCTGCCTTCGCGTGCGGCGATCACCGCCGCGCGCGCCGACCTCGACGCCGCGGTCGCCGCGCAAGGGCTCGAGATCGAGCTATCGCTCGCAGCCGAGAACATGTGGGACGATGTCTTCTTCGAGCGCATGGAAGCAGACAGCATCCCCTCCTACGACGAAGGCCCCGCCTTCTTGGTCGAGATCCCCGTCGCCGAGCTGCCTGTGGGCTTTCACGAGCACCTGTTCCGTCTCCGGCTTCGCGGAAAGCTCCCCGTGCTCGCCCACCCGGAGCGCTACGAGCCGCTGTGGCGCCACCCCGAACAGGCTGAAACGTTGGCCGAGTCGGCTGCCCTCGTCGTCGATCTCGGCGCGGTGGCTGGCTATCACGGTCGCCGCGCCACGAAGGTCGCCCGCTCGCTCCTCGAGCGCGGCGTCGCGCACGCGGCGGCCTCGGACGCCCACTCCCCGGACGACGTCCGGCACGCGGCCGCCGGCATGGCGTGGATCCGCAAAAAGCTCGGCGAGCGCGCGCTGTCCAGAGTGTTGGCCGAAGCGCCCAGGCGC
>SLNH01000309.1 GCA_007133195.1 Nannocystineae bacterium
GCCCGCAGCCGGACGCTCTCCTGAACCCCGTCCACAAGCGGGCCGATCAACTCGCGCAAAAGCTGAGCTGAGACCACGACGCCGCGAGCGGAGGCTCCGGCCAACCTTAGCGCACAGGAACTCATTGGATCCGCCTCCCGCCACGATCCTACCTCGACCCGAGGGTCGAGGCGACTGCCGGTCGACGTCATCCCCATCCCCCCGGGGTCTCGATGGCCACCGCCTCCGCATTGTCGCCCCGCCCCGGCGGCGCTGTGGGCCCGGTGCGAGATCGCCGAGCGTCCATCCCGCCGCCGCGCCCACCAGCGCGGCGATGCACGTAAACGCGAAGAGCTTAC
This sequence comes from Nannocystineae bacterium, assembly GCA_007133195.1. Taxonomy (GTDB): domain Bacteria; phylum Myxococcota_A; class Polyangia; order Haliangiales; family Haliangiaceae; genus SLNH01. The sequence goes on from SLNH01000309.1 coordinate 339, forward strand.
GCGAGCACCCGCAGATGCCGTGACACCGCCTACCGCGAGATCGGCAGGAGCACGACAATTCATCCGCCGGCGAGCGGGCCGATGCCGCGCCGTGCGCTACGATCGCGGCAGGGGATCCAAAATGACGATCGCGATCCGAGCCGAGCTCCCCGGCGATGCGCTCGCCATCCGCGACGTAACGCGCGCGGCATTTCAGAATGCGCCGGTCGCCAGCCACACCGAGCACTACATCGTCGATGCGCTGCGCGACGCGGGCGCGCTCGTCATCTCGCTCGTCGCCGAGGAGGGCGAAAACATCGTGGGCCACGTCGCGGTCTCACCCGTGGCGATCGAGGGGGCCGCAGACTGGTTCGGCCTCGGCCCGATCTCAGTCTTGCCAGAGCGCCAGCGTCAGGGTATCGGCTCGGCGCTCATGAGGTCAGCCATCGACGCGCTGCGCGCCCGAGGAGCGAAGGGATGCGCCTTGGTCGGCGATCCGGCGTACTACGCCCGTTTCGGATTCGAGCCCGCGGCGCCGATGGTTTTGCCGGGCATCCCGCCTGAGGCCTTTCAGGCGCTCGTGCTGTCCGGCGCCAAGCCGTCTGGCACCCTTCGCTTTCACGAAGGCTTCGAAGCGACAGGCTGATCCCTCGTCTTGCTGTCGTCAGGACCCGGACGCGCGGACGTCGTGCTCCGAGCCCAAGCATTTCACGATCGGCGGTCGCCTCAGGTTGGCAGCAAGGTCGGCTGAGGTGGAGAGCTTAGGCGTCGCTACTCGTGGGGGCGAGCAAGGCGGATGCGGGTTCCACGGACGGTCGCGATCGCGCCGTCTGCGAGCGCGTCGGCGTGCCGCTCGAGTAGCTGTCGCATGAGCTCGATGCGGTCATTGGCGGGAACATCGGGCAGGCGAACGATGCAGCAGTTGGGCATGCCCATAACGGAGGGCATTTATCAGCGCCGGCTTCCGCGCCGATCACCGCCCAATCGCGGCTCAAGCTTTCCATCGCGTGATACGCGATAGATGAAGGGGCGGCGCCTGCTCGATGCGTACTTCTCGATTTTCGAAAGCGCAGCGAGGTAAGCCGCGACCATCGCATCTCCGTTCATGTTCCGAGCGCGCAGCACGAAGAGCGCCGCACCCGAGGCTTTCACCGCATGCACCTCATGGGGCCGCGATTGGATCCGCTCGTCCTTCGAGAGGATCACCCAGCCGCGCTCTGCGACCTTGGGGATCCATTCCTCGTCGTCCGTGCCTTCCGGGTAGTGATCGCGCGACCATTCCGCATGTCGGCCAGCTTTGCGCAGGGCGCGGACGACGCCTTTGCCAAGGCATTCGTCCACCAAGAATATAATGGGATCGTCAGGCCGCCGCTGCGGCACGACTGCCCCAAGCTATCGCCGCTTGTACATCCTCCAGCGGAATCTCATAGTCAGCAGCGAGGAGCCGCTCGCTGTCACCGGATTTGTTTCTGTCGACCAGCACGTCCACGGGAATGCGCGTATTGGCAACCGCGGGCCGGCCAAATAGCTTCTTGGGGTCGATGACGATAACTCGCCTCTCCTCCGTGGGAGCGACGTGCCACGGGTAAAAGCGGTTCGCGATGCCGCGTTCATCCCGATCGATCCGCTGCAGAGATGCCCGCAAAAGCTGCTCCATCGCGAGCTGCCCCTCGTCCGAGGCGTTGACGAGGTGTCCGAAGCTCTTGACGAAGAGCGAAGCGCCGTCAGTCTCGAAGGTTTGCTCCAGCAAGGGACGCTCGACACCGAGCTCCTTTTTCACGTACGAGATCGCTCGCCGGATTCGGGGGACGACGACCTTGTGCTCGCGTCTGATCGAGGCGAGGACGCTCGCTTGGACGAGGTCCAAAAACGACAGCCGCTCATGCAGCGCTGTCGTACGATCGACGATCGGGTGCCAGTCCCGTTCACCGTCCGTCGTGGCGTAGCGGCGACCACGCACCCAGTCGCGTAGCGTGGAGGCCGGCATTCGCAAGTAGTGGGCGGCCTCCCGGACCGAGTAGACCGGGGCCTCGCGCGGGTCGAGTCCGCCGTATATGTCCACCGAGTGGGCCACATGAGTAACTTGGCACCCGGCGCCTGGAAGCGCAAGATCTGGGGATCACGGAGGATTTCGCGCTGCAATATCAGTCTCTTGCCACTTTACGCGCACGTCGCGAAGCCACCTACGGCGCAGTTGCAGCGCCAGTGTGGACGATCCGGCACGCGCTGCCAACGGCGCCCCGAAACCAAGCCCCGTGCCGGTGCGCAAGCCACCGAGATCACATTTGCATTGTCCCAAATCCGGCCATCTTTTCCGGGAGCGCCCGGTGTATTCTGTGCCTGCGATTCAGAGGGGGACGAGGCCGGAAAAAGCTGCATATGGGTCGCTGCGCCGATGGCGCTCGCCGAAGCGCTGACCGTCGGAGGAATCGCTCACGACGACTACCTCGCGCACTTTACGAGCATCGGCAGCTGCGTCGATATCTTCGCGCCCGGCCTCGGCATCGACTCGACCGGCGCCGACTCCGACACCTCGCGCAAGCGCCGAAGCGGTACGTCCATGGCCTCACCCCACGTCGCCGGCGCCGCGGCGATGTACCTCGAGGCCCACCGCGACGCGGTCCCGGACGAGGTGCACGCGGCGATCCTCGGCCATGGCACCGAGGGCGTGCTGCGGGGGTGGGGGAGCGACTGGCCGAATCTGCCCCTTTATACGAAAGGGATCGGCGACGCGCCGGGCTCGACGATCCCCTAGGTTTTCCTCGGACTTCAGGGGTTTGCGGCCTGCGACCGAGCGAGCTATGCTCGGCTTGGAGGCTTCGATGGCGAA
>SLNH01000181.1 GCA_007133195.1 Nannocystineae bacterium
CTCGCCGCCCTCCGCGGCCAAAGCTCGGTCGGGCTCGGCGGAATGAGCGGCGCTGGCCTCGCCGCGCGGCGCGGGCGCGCGGCGATCGATTCGGCCATCGACCTGGCTCGCGTCGTCCACCTCGATCGACGGCGCTACGAGATCTCCCGTCACGCGCCCGCCGCCGGCCACGTAGATGGCCTCGTTGCATGTGATGGTCCCCTCGACCTCGCCGTGGATGGTCGCGCGCCGGGCGCGCACGGACGCTCGGCAGCGCGCGCGGGGGGAGACGGTGACCGTCCCCGCCACGGCGAGCGAGCCGGTGAGTAACCCCTCGAGGCGAACGTCTCCCGGCGTCTCGACGGCGCCCTCGACGCGCGCCGAGGCGGGGATCAAAAAGGGGACGCGACTCACCGCGAAAACCTACCAAGGCGGTGATCGCAGCGCAATATCGACGCGGGTTTCGGCGGAGGCGCTTGCGCCGAGCGCGCGAGGGGGGCATCCGGCGGTGAGTCGTCTCCGCTGGGGGACACTCTGCACGAACGGCCGCTAGCGGATGGCGCGGACCGGGCGCACGCCGTGCCATCGTTTGACGCGCCGCTCGGAGCTACCTACGATAACGACGTTCTTCTCGCAAACGCTCTGCAGGCGCGCCCGAGCACCCAGCTCAACACCAGCGTGACTCGCTGGCGCGAGATCACGTTAGGACGTCACGTTGTTCTTACCGCGCGAGGAAAGTGAACCGATCGCCTCCATCGAGGAGCTCGTAGACAGCTTCCATGGCTGGGGCAAGCCCAGTAAGGACTGGCTCGTGGGCGCGGAGTACGAGCTCATCGGGGTGTGCACCGGCGGACCGGGGGCGCCGAGCGCGCCGGTGTACGCCGGGCGCTGCGGCGTAGAGGCGATCTTTCGCGCGCTCGCCGAGGTCGGCTGGTCGCCCGTATGGGAGGGGGATCACATCATCGCGCTGTCCAGGGACGGCGCTCAGGTGACGCTGGAACCCGGAGGGCAGCTCGAGCACGCGATGCGTCCCGTGCGCACGGCGCGGGTCATGGAGCGGGAGGCGAGGGAGTTTCTCGGCGAGATCACCGCGACGTCCAAAGAGCTGGGGATCGCCTGGCTCGGCGTCGGCTTTCGCCCGTTCGGCACGCTCGCGGACGTGCCGTGGATGCCCAAAGCCCGCTATGGGATCATGCGGCAGTATCTGCCCACGCGCGGGGCGCTCGCTCACGAGATGATGAAGCGCACCGCCACGGTGCAAGTGAACCTCGACTACAGCGATGCCGACGATGCGCAGGACAAGCTGCGCTGCCTCATGAGCGTCACGTCGATCCTCACCGCCGTGTACGCGAACTCGTCGGTCGTGGATGGTGAGGTGGCGGAGTTTCAGAGCTACCGCTCGTTCATTTGGACCGACACCGATCCCGATCGCTGCGGACTCCTCCCGTTCGTCTTCGAGGACGGGGACATCTTCCGCCGATACGTCGACTGGGCGCTGGATGTGCCGATGTTCTTCGTCTACCGGGGCGGCGAGCATCTGCCGGCGCGCGGCACGACGTTTCGCCAGTTTCTGACCGAGGGATTCGACGGACACCGGGCGACGATGCAGGACTGGGAGCTTCACCTGTCCACGCTGTTTCCCGAGGCCCGGATGAAGCGGTTCATCGAGGTGCGCGGGTGCGACGCGGGCTCGTTTTCGATGAACATGTCCCTGGCGCCGCTTTGCCGCGGGCTTTTGTACGACGAGACGGCGCGGCGCGAGGCCACGAAGCTCACGGAGGGCTTGGACATGGATGACCGCGTGGAGCTTTGGCACGCGGTCACGCGAAGCGGCCTGCGCGCGCGCGTCCCGCGGACCGGTGGGCGCGTGCTCGACCTCGCGCGCGAGCTCGTTCGCATCGCAGACGACGGACTTTGGCGGCAGGCGCCCGACGATCGGTTCTACCTCGAGCCGCTCCGGCACGTCGTGGACGCCGGCCGATCCCAGGCCGATGTGTTGGCTGACATGTGGCGGCGCGCCGAGGGGGAGCCCGAGCCGCTCGTCGAGGCGCTCGCCTACTCCGGGCTCGGCGGCTACGACGCCCGCGGTTAGGACGGCGAACGGTCTCGGCAAGCGCGAGAGGTAGGAATCGATGCCGCGCATTAGCATCGCGCCGATGATGCAGCGCACCGACCGCCACTTCCGGTACTTCATGCGCCTTTTGTCGCGGCGGGCCTTTCTGTACACGGAGATGGTGGTCGCCCAAACGCTCCTCAACGGCGATCCGCGGCGCATTCTCCCCTACGCCGACATCGAGCACCCGCTCGCTCTCCAGGTCGGGGGCGACGATCCGAGCGATCTCGCCGCGTGCGCGCGCATCGCCGAGGCGTGGGGGTACGACGAGATCAACCTCAACGTGGGGTGCCCGAGCGAGCGCGTGCAGAAGGGGAATTTCGGCGTTTGCCTGATGGGCGAGCCCGGGACGGTGGCGCGGTGCGTGGAAGCCATGCGCCGGGCGTGCGCGATCCCGGTGACCGTCAAGCATCGTATCGGGTACGACGATCGCGATCGCTACGAAGACATGCGCGCGTTCGTGCGCGCCGTCGCGAGCGCCGGCTGCGAGCACTTTACGGTCCACGCGCGCAAGGCGTGGCTCAAGGGCCTGAGCCCGGCCGATAACCGGAACGTGCCGCCGCTGCGGTACGGCGACGTGTATCGGCTCAAGGACGAGTTTCCTCACCTTACGATCGAGATCAACGGCGGAATCGGCACGGTGGACGAGGCGCGAGAGCAGCTCTCGCGCGTAGACGCGGTGATGATAGGGCGCGCCGCCTATGATCGCCCGTTCGAGATCGCGGGCATAGACGCCGGCGTGTTCGGTGATGCGGGCGCCACGTCGTCGCGTTACGAAATAGCCGAAAAGTTGGCTGACTATGCGGCGTGGTGGATCGGACAGGGCGGCAAGCTAAGCCACATCGCCCGGCACATCATGCAGCTTTACGCCGGCAGGCGGGGCGCGAGCGCTTGGCGTCGGGCGCTCGCGGAGGGCGCAAGCGCCGAGGACCCGGAGGTGATCCGGCGGGCGGCGGCGCGCGTGGAGGCACAAGCGAGCCCGCGGGCGGCGCGCGCGGTCCCCGCGTAGCCCACCCACCCCGA
>SLNH01000045.1 GCA_007133195.1 Nannocystineae bacterium
AGGCGGAGGCGGCCGTGACCGCGGCCGAAGCGCGGGCCGCGCCGGCCGGCGAGGCCTGGGCGGTGCTCCGGGCGAGGTGCGACGAAAACGGCGCCTTGGATGCCGCCCTGTCGTCCTCGCTCGCAGGCGGTGAGCCGCCCCAGCGCGCGGCCGAGCTCGCCGCCGAAGCGGCCCGCGCGCGCGATGTCCTCATCGAGCGCCTGTCCCGAGCCCGCGGCGGCGAGGAGCTCGCGCGGCGCGTCGAGGGCGCGCGGTCGGAGAGCGAGGCGACGTGGGGGCTGGATGTTTGGCTTGAGGTAAAATCCTGGCTCCGCCAGCGGGTCCCCGCCCAAATCGCCGACGAGGACGATCCGCTCGCGTCGCTCGAGCGATTGCGCGACCACCTCGCGATCCTCGAGGCCAGGCTCGCCCGGCAGGAGGGAGACCTGCGCGGGGCGTCCGGGGACATCGCCCGGGGCATCGACGTGCAGCTCCGCCGCGCCAAGTGGCAGGTCGAGCGGTTGAATCACCACCTCGAGGGGATCTCGTTCGGCGCCATCGCCGGCATCCGCGTGACCATGCACCGGGCCCAGCGCATGGATCAGATCCTGCGCGCGCTCCGGGACGGCGACGCGCAGGAGCTATTATTTCAGCCGTCGCTCCCCATCGAGGAGGCGCTCCGCGAGATCTTTGCGAGGCACGGGGGCGGCCGCACCGGCGGCGCGCGCCTCCTCGACTATCGGGAATACCTCGAGCTCGGCGTCGAGGTCCGCCGCCAGGACAAGGGCGATTGGGAGAGCGCCGCGCCGACCAAGCTGTCCACCGGCGAGGCGATCGGCGTGGGCGCCGCGCTCATGATGGTCGTCCTCACCGAGTGGGAGCGGGACGCAGGCCTCCTCCGCGCGCGCCCGGCCGGAGGGAGTCTGCGCTTTTTGTTTCTCGACGAGGCGAACCGCATGTCCAAAGACAACCTGGGCGTGCTCTTCGACCTGTGTAAGAACCTCGACCTGCAGCTCCTCATTGCGGCGCCCGAGGTCGCCCGCAGCGAGGGCAACACCACCTACCGGCTCGTGCGCCGGGTTGGCGAGGGCGGCCAAGAAGAAGTCATCGTGTCCGGGCGCCGCGCCTCCGCGCCTCCGTGACAAGTATTTATGACCGCGGCGGCCGCCGTCCTTGCGGTAGGCGTCACCAGGGCAGCTCTTGCCCGTCGTAGCGTAAAAATGCCCCGGAGTGCTCGCGTGTTAGTGAATCGAGGAGCGCGAGCAGCCGAGCAGCCGCCTCATCGGGTGAGGCCATGTCGCCGGCGCTCACGTTGCGGCGGTAGCCGCGCGACAGCTCCGTGTCCATGGTGCCGGGGTCGAGGCCAACGCAGATCGCGTTCGGCGCGCGCCGTCTGAGCTCGATCGCCAGCGTTCGGGTGAGCATGTTCTGGGCCGCCTTCGACGCGCGGTAGCTGTACCAGCCTCCGAGGCGATTGTCGCCGATGCTCCCCGCGTGCGCCGAGATATTGGCGAGCACCGCGCGCCGATCATGCGCGAGGAGCTCGACCAGGTAGCGCGCCGTCAGGATCGGCCCGGTGGCGTTGACCGCGAAGGCGTGCTCGAGGTTGCTCTGGTGAACCTGCTCGAACCGCTTCTCGGGCTTCATCGTGCCCTCGTGAAGCACGCCCGCCACGTAAAACAGATAGTCGAGCGCGCGCTGCTCGGAGGCGACCTTCTCGGCCGCCCACGCGATCGACGATTCCGACTGGACATCGGCTGTCACGGGGCGCAGGCGCGCACCGGCGCGCTGGCGCAGCTCGGTGAGCCCGCTACTGTCCTCGGGCGCCCGCGCGGCCGCATAAACCACGTCTATATCGCTTCGGTCTACGAGCGCGCGGGCCAGAGCGAGGCCGAGACCGCGGCTCGCGCCTTGTACGTACGCCACGCTTCCCATGTCGACGTCGGCATTATGCAAGCCGCGATCCCGTGACCCCCCATCGGCGGCGACTACGTCGGCGGGTGGCGCCCGGCGACCGGGATGGCCGGCTCGGCGACGAGCCACCAAGCCAGGACGCCGGCCCGGTATGGTCGTAAGTGGCTGAAAATATGCGATGCGTCGCTGGCATGAATCATGCTCTGGAACCGCGCACAATGTCGGCACGTATCGCACCCTGTATCCTCGGAGCTGTTCTCCTCCCCGCCGCCTGCGCGGTCGGCTATAGCGAAGACGACTACAGCGAGGACGGGGTCCTTTACGACGAGCTCAACCCGGGCGCAGACGTGAATGCGAGCGGCAAGGCCGACCACGACCACGTCTACGATGTTCCCACCGATCTCCCCGAGCTCGTTGAGCCCGAGGTGATCATTTCGCTCGACGGACTCACCGCGCATCTGTTCGATCGGCACACCGGCTTCAGCGCCGTTTACCCCGTGGGCGTGGGTCGGCTGAGCGCCACCGGCGACAGCATCACGCCCACCGGTCACTTCGCCACGCATGCCGACACCTCCGAGTATTGGTGGTACATCCCGCGCCGCGCGATCCCCGAGTACTTCGGCGGGTTCCCGTTTTTGCGCTTCGACGCGCAAAACTCGAGGGGCCAGTACACCTATGGCGCGCACGGCCCGATCACCGAGACCCTCGAGCGGGACTACGTCTCCGACGGCTGTGTCCGCATGCGAGGCGAGGACATCGTCGAGCTGTTTTACCTGGTCCGGAACCATGGCTCCACGCCGATCACGATCCAGCGGGAGGTGGAGCTCGACGCTTTCGGCGATCCGGTCGATATCGACACCGAGCCCGAGCTCTGGCTGCCCGACGAGGAGATTGTCTACGGCGAGTCCGTGGGACCCCGTTAGCGCTCGACCCGGCTGCTCGCGGCGAGCGCGAGGCATCCGGGCTCTGTTAAGCTGAGACCAGGCGGTCCAGTAAGTAGCCTGGCCGCCGCGGTCCGACATGATATCCATTCTCGATAGCGCCATCGCCAGCCGCGTGGAACCCACACTTCTCCGCGGCTACATGAAGGTGTTCAAAGCCGCGACGGCGGTGCTGCCGTTCAAATGGCCACGAGTGTTCGACGGCCCCGGCTCGTCCGCGGAGCTCGTCCGGCACATCGCCTTCGCGGGTCACCGTCGC
>SLNH01000104.1 GCA_007133195.1 Nannocystineae bacterium
AGAGGTGAGCACGGCCTACGACGTGCTGAGCGACCCGGAAAAACGCGCCGAATACGACGCCCTGCGCGCGGGCGGCGGCCAGCCGTTCGGGGCCGGGCCCGGCGCCGCGCCGGGCGGCCCCGCCGGCTTCGATATCGGCGATCTGTTCTCTCAGGTGTTTTCCGGAGGCGGAGGCGGAGGCGGAGGCGTGCGCTACAACGTGTACAGCTCGTCCGGTGGGCCCGAGCCGTTCGGGGAAGAGATCCCGTTCGGCCGTGCTCGCCGCCCCCGCGGGCGCCCGCGCGCCGAGCCGCCCAGCGAGCGGAAGGTCCGCGCGCCCGACGGGACCGAGCTCACCCAGCGCGGCCACGACGTGTACTCCGACGTGCGCGTGGCCCTCGACGAGGCCGTGCTCGGCGCGGTGAAGTCCGTCTCCACGCTCACGGGCAAGGCCAACGTGAGGATTCCGCCGGGCACCTCGAGCGGGGTCAAGCTGCGGCTGCGCAACAAGGGAGCCGACAAGGGCGGCTCCCGCCGCGGTGACCACTACGTCACCGTGCACATCGACGTGCCGAAGGGCGTCGACGACGAGGCGAAAAAGCTCCTCGTCCAATTCATGGATCGCACTCGCGGGAGAGGCTCCCGCTCGTAATCGGCCCGCGAGGGCCAACCGAAACCGAGGCTACTATGACCACGACCGAGACCACTGCCACTCAGCTCCCCGTGCTCGTGGCGCGCAAGCTCGTGCCCACCCCCGGGGTCGTCGCGCCGCTCGAGGTGGGGCGGCCCAAATCACTGCGGGCCATCGAGGCCGCCCTCGAGGGCGAGATGCGGGTGCTCGTCGTGCCGCAGCACGACCCGGAGGAAAACGATCCGGGGCCGGGCGAGCTGCACGATGTGGGGGTGACCGCGGAGGTCACCCAGGACACGAAACACGGCTCCAATCACCGCACCGTCGTTCTCAAGTACCTCGAGCGCCAGCGGGTGGAGGCCTTCGAGGACAACGAACCCTATCTCGTGGCGCGGGTCCAGCCGCTGGCCTCGGTGGTGCCGTCGGATCCCGAGCTCGCCGAAGAGATGGTGTCGTCGATTAAGCGCCTCATGATCTCGATCCTCACCGAGTCGGCGGACAACCCGGAGCAGGTCAAGCGCGAGATCCGCGACATGGAGGATCCCGACGACCTCGTCGATCTCGCGATCGCGCACCTCGACGTCCCCCGCGAGGAGCAGCTGCGCCTTTTGACCGAGTCCGACGTGATGAACCGGCTCGGTACCGTGCTCCCCGCCCTCGAGCGCTACGGCGAGGTCTTGCAGGTCAAGTCGGACATTCGCGACGAGCTCATCGGCGAGATGTCCGGCGTTCATCGCGAGAAGGTGCTGCGCGACCGCATGCGCTCGATCAAGGAGGAGCTCGGCGAGCAGGACGAGGACACGGAGATCGACGAGTACCTCGAGCGGATCGCCGAGTCGAAGATGCCCGACGACGTGCGGCAGGTGGCCAAAAAGCAGGTCGCTCGCATGCGCATGACCGGTTCGTCCTCACCCGAGTACAACGTCGCGCGAACCTACCTCGAGTGGCTCCTCGACCTGCCGTGGAACGTCTACACCGACGATACGATCGACGTCCCCGCCGCGCGCTCGATCCTCGATCACGATCACGCCGGCCTCGACCGGGTGAAAAAGCGCATCGTGGAGTTCATCGCCGTGCGCAAGCTCGCCCCGCAGCGAAAGGGACCGATCCTGTGCCTGGTCGGCCCCCCGGGCGTCGGCAAGACCTCCCTCGGCAAGTCGGTCGCCACCGCGCTCGGCCGCAAGTACGTGCGGGTGTCGCTCGGCGGCCTGCGCGACGAGTCCGAGATCCGCGGTCACCGTCGCACGTATATCGGCGCGCTCCCGGGCCGAATCATCGGCGGCCTCAAGAAGGCCGGCAGTATGAACCCGGTGTTCGTCCTCGACGAGATCGACAAGATGGCAACCGGGATCCGCGGCGATCCGGCGTCGGCCCTGCTCGAGGCGCTCGATCCCGAGCAGAACCGGGAGTTCGTGGATCATTACCTCGAAGTCCCGGTCGATCTCTCACAGATCATGTTCATCACGACCGCAAACGAGGCCGACCCGATCCCGCCGGCGCTCATGGACCGGCTCGAGATCATCCGCATTCCCGGCTACACCGAGGCGGAGAAGCTCGAGATCGCCCGCGAGTACATCGTTCCCAAACAGATGCGCGAGCACGGCCTCGAGCCGGAGCAGCTATCGATCGACGACGACGCGATCCGCACGGTCATCACGAACTACACGCAGGAGGCCGGCGTGCGGAACCTCGAGCGCGAGCTCGCCGCCGTGTGCCGCCAGGCGGCGGTCAAGGTCGCCAGCAGTGAGGGCGATATGCTCACGGTGGGCGGGTCCGACCTCGAGGAGATCCTCGGGCCCAAGCGCCACTTCTCGGAGGTGGCCCAGTCGAACGCCCAGGTCGGCGTGGCGACGGCCCTCGCGTGGACGCCGACCGGGGGCGATCTGTTGTTCGTGGAAACGCGCCTCATGCCAGGCAAGGGCGAGCTCAAGCTCACCGGCCACGTAGGCGACGTCATGTCCGAGAGCACGCAGGCAAGCCTGTCGTACCTGCGATCGAACGCCCATCGATTCGGGGTCGATCCCACCCAGGTCACCAGCTCGGACATCCACGTCCACGTACCGGCCGGAGCCATCCCCAAGGACGGGCCGTCGGCCGGACTGGCGATGACCGTGGCGCTGGTCTCGCTCCTGTCGCGCAAACCGGTCCGCCCGGACGTGGCGATCACGGGGGAGATCACCCTGCGCGGGACCGTGCTCGCGGTCGGTGGCATCAAGGAGAAGGTGCTCGCCGCCCACCGCGGCGACGCCGCGACGGTGGTGCTCCCGGAGCGAAACCGCAAAGACCTCGAGGAGGTCCCCCGAGAAATCCTCGACGACCTCGAGATCCACTGCGTAAAGCGGGTGGACGAGGCGATCACGATCGCCACCGGGATCGAGTTCGACGCTCAGGCGGTGCCCCCCGGCATGGTGGCGCCGAAGGACGGCGGGCCGGACATCCGGCCCCCGTCGCCCTCCTGAGTGGGCTACCACTTAGCG
>SLNH01000057.1 GCA_007133195.1 Nannocystineae bacterium
ACCGTGAGCTCGGCGATGGCCACGCTCGGCGAGCCCCGCGAGCCGTGGCTGCTAAACAGCCCGCTGCCCGAGGCGCCGCGCCGCCAACCTGCGGGCGACGGGCTGGAGCCCGCCTCGGTCCCGCTCGCGGTCTCCGGCTTTACGTCCCCGGCCCTCGCCAAGGCCAAAGAGATCATGGACGGATACCCCGTCGATCCCATGCGCGCCGGCGGCACGGGTGACCCCGACGCCGGTCCGGGCGAGTTTTCGCCGGGGGGCTCCATCGCGGTCCAGCTGGTGCGGGGGGATATGTCGGCGGCGGCGACGGGCACGGTCTCCCTCATCGAAGACCAGCGCGTGCTCGCCTTCGGCCATCCTCTGTTTCAGGCCGGCGAGATCTATGCGCCGGTCGCGGCCGCCGAGGTCCACACCGTGATCCCTTCGGCGCAAAACGCCTTCGTCGTGGCCTCGCCGCTCAGGGAGCTAGGGGCCCTCGTGCAAGATCGGCAGTCCACGATCATGGCCAGCACCGGCCTGATGACACACATGATCCCCATCGACATCGAGATCGAGGCGCACGCCGGTGGACAGAGCGAACGGGGCGCGTTTCAGGTCGAGGTGCTCGACAATCGGTTCATGACCGCAGCGCTCGCCGGTCTATCGACCATGAACGCGATTTCGCGCTACCTGCCGGACAGGGATCACGCCACGGCCACGATCCGCTCGGAGATCCGCCTCCGCGGCTTCGACCCCATTCGCTTCACCGACTACGTCTACGCGTCGGAAGGCGCCGAGAGCGCCATCGGCGGCGCGCGGGGCCTGCGCGCCCTCGTGCCGCTGCTCATGAACCCGTTCGAGCCCGTGGACATCGAGGGCATCTCGCTCGACATCGACGTCCACTACGAAGCCAACATGGGGCGGATCCAGTCGCTCAGGCTTCCGGTAAGCGAGCTTCCCCCCGGGGAGCGGAGCTACGTAGACGTGGTTTTGTCGCGCTATGACGGCCGACGAGTGGTCGAGCGGGTCCCGTTCGACGTGCCCGCGAACTTGGCCGGTCACATCGTGCAGCTCCAGGTGACATCCGGGGACGCCGCGTCGGTGGATACGGCCCCGCCCCGGAGCCTGGGTGACCTCGTAAACAACCTGCAAAAACAGCTCCCCGGCAACGTGTTCGCAGTCACGTTGAACACGGCCGACCAGGGCGCGGCCGTCGGCGGCCGCCTCGTGCGCGACTTGCCCGCCAGCGCGTTCGACCGCCTCCACGGCTCGACCCAAGCCGGCCACAGCGACTCCTTTCGTCCTGCCGCCGTGTCCATGGCGCCCGCCACGCGCGTGATCGAGGGCCAAGAAAACACGCTGATCAAAGTGGCCGACCGATGAGGCGGCGCGCGCGCCGGCGCTTGCAACACGCGCCCGGTCCGCCTTGCCCCCGGCGTCGGGCTCGACTTCATCCACCCTCCACAGGAGTATCCGTGCATCAGAAGGGATCCATCTACGCGACCGAGCCCCAAAGCTCGCCCCGGCCCCGGCTCGTCCGGACGAGGCGCGGCTCGCTCTGCACCTCCGAGGTCGAGCAAAGCGGCCTCGGTCGGCTCGGGCGCGCCCTGAGGGGCGGCCTCGGGATCCCGGAAGGCGCGTTGCGCGTCCTTCCCCTCGCCGCCCTGGCGACCGCGGTGCTCGCGTCATCGGCGCCGCGTGAGGCGTCGGGCGCCGTCACCGCCCGGTGGCTCGTGGACAGCTACCAGGAGTTTCACGAGGGCGAAGTCGATGGTGCCCGCCTCACGTCCCTCGGCGAAATCAGGCCCGGCTACGCGACCGAGCGCGTCGACCTCGACTTCGGCAACGCGTGGTCCGCGGTCCGCGGCGACGATGGCACGGTCTACATCGGCAGCGACGACGACGCGAAAGTCTTCGCCGTTCGGGGCGACGAGGTCCGTGAGCTCGCGCAGATCCCAGACGCCGTCGCCGTCGTCTCCCTGGCGATAGGCGACGACGGGACCCTGTTCGCGGGCACGATGCCCGAAGGCAACATCTATGCGATAAGCCCCGAAGGGAGCGTCTCCCTGCTCACATCGCTCGAATCGATCGAAGACGAGCACGGGGTGGAAATCGAGTCGATCTGGTCGCTGGCCCACGCGGACGGCGCGCTGTTCGCGGGGATCGGGCCCGGTGGCCTCCTCGTCCGCGTCGATCCCGACTCGGGTGACGCCGAGGTCGCGTTCGACTCAGGCGACAAGCGCATCATGGCGCTCACGACGACCGAGGATGGCGGGGTGTGGTTCGGCACCTCGGACAGTGCGCGCGTGTACCGCCACCTCCCCGAGCGCGGCGTGACGCGCGCCATGGCCGACTTCGCGGGCAACGAGGTCACGGCACTCGCCCCCTATCGCGGGGGTGTGGTCGCAGCCGCCAACAACTTCGAGGAACCCACCACGCCGCGGGTCAAGACCGCTGCGGCCGTCCGCGAAGCGCAGCGAGAGGAAAAGCGCGGCGAGGAGCCGGACATGCCGGAAGCCGGCACCGAGCCGGGCGCCGATCCGTCGACACCCCAGGCCGCCCAGACGAGGGGCGAGGGTGCGCGCGACGGCAGCGGCGCGGTGTTTTACGTGCGGGGCGACAGCCAACTGCGCCAGCTGCACGCGCTCACCGCAACCTATATCAGCGCGCTGTCGTCCACCGAGGACGACCGCGTGTTCGTCGGCGCCGGCGACAAAGGTCGCGTGTACTTGATCGATCGCGACGAGAGCGTCTCGATCGCCATCGACGCTCCACAAAGGCTCATCGCCGAGCTGTTGTGGGATCCGCGCGAGAGCCAGCTCGGCTTCGTCACGGCCGACTCCACGGCCTACTACCGCACCGAGGGCCGCGCCGACCAGGGCCGCTACGAATCTGACGTCTTCGACGCCGACACCCCCGCCCGGTTCGGCCGGCTCGCCTGGCGAAGCGGGGGCGCGATCACGGTGGAGACGCGAAGCGGCAACACCGCGGAGCCGGGCCCGGGATGGAGCGACTGGGAACGGCCCGACAACGTCCGCAACTCGGGGGCGAGCTACACCGGCGAGGTCGCCAGCCCGCCGGCGAGGTACTTCCA
>SLNH01000004.1 GCA_007133195.1 Nannocystineae bacterium
ACCTCGAAGCAACACGGCCCGATGGAAGGCCCGAGGGCTGCGCGCACGGAGGCCGGCTTCGCGCCGCGCTCTTGCATCCGCCGCACGACCTGTCGCGCCACGCCGCTCACCGTGCCTCGCCAACCCGCATGCGCCGCGCCGCACACGCCGGCGTCGGGATCGGCAAACACGATCGGAATACAGTCTGCGGCGAACGCGCCGAGCACGGGCCCGGGGCGGTCGGCCACGAGGCCATCGAACTCCGGGGGATCGGGCAAACGCTCATCCACGCACCAAACGCGCGTGCCGTGCACGTGCTTGGTCACGGCGAGCGCCTCGGGCTCGTAACCCGCGCTCGCGGCCACGCGCCGGCGGTTTTCGTCCACGCGCTCGGGCTCATCGCCCCAGCGGTACCCGAGGTTTAGCGAGCTCCGCGCCCCGTGGGACACCCCGCCCCACCGCTCTGGAAACCCGTGCACGAAGCGATCGGACGGGATCACCGAAGACCGCAGGATGCGAAGGTCGCCTTCCTCGGCGCGCTGGGAAGCCGGCATGGGCGACGTTTTACCACGGCGCCTTCGCGCCCGCGCGTGCCGTTCGGCTACGCCCTCCCCGATGCGCACAAGGGCGCACCTAACACCACGCAAGCCCACATGCAGAATGTAGGGAACCCCACTTCAGTGTCATCCCGGCCGTACTATTGTCGCCCGTGGACTGCCGGTATCCTGAGCGTCGTTATTCGCATTCCACGCGCCCTTGTCCGAAGGCCGGCCTCCCGGCTCGGCCCCCCCGCCGCCCTTTCGTTGCATCGCGATACAAGCTCGACCTCGTCACGCGTGATTTATGACAAAGCGCACCTGCCCAGCACGCTCGCTCTTCCCAGCTATCGCACTCGCCGTGGGGGGAGTCTCATTCGGCGCCTGCGGCCCCGGCGGCGCCACCGAGATCGACGTCGGTCCCGAGACGCTGGCCTTCCCCGGCTCCAGCGCCGCCTCTGTCGACATCGCGGCCGACGGGGCGTGGATCGTGGAGACGGACGCCAGTTGGCTCGAGTTCGAAAGCGACGAGGGCGCCTTCGACGAGACCTTGGAGGTCAGCGTGGTTCGCGATGAGCTCGAGGCCGGGGACTACGAGGGACACATCTCCGTCCGCGGCGACTCGGAGACCAGCCAGACGATCCCCGTCACGATGCGGTTTCCGGACGTGACCGGCACGGTGAGCGACGCAGACGGGACGCTCCAGGCGCGCCGGCGCGTGGCCGAGGTGAACACGGCAGATCTCGAGCCCGGCACCCACTACGCCCCCGGCGAGGTCGTCGTCGGGCTCGACCGGCGAACGACGGCGCTGTCGGTGATGGGTGACGCAGACGCACCCCTGTCCGAAGCGGCGCTTACCCGCGCGAGCACGGGCCTGGCGGACAGCGTAGGAGCGACCCACACCCGGCTGTTGACGCTGGATCCGGGTACGTCGGTACTGAGCGTGGATACGGACGACGTGAGCGACGCGATCGCAAAGCTCGAAAAAGATGGCCGCGTCCGCTGGGCGGAGCCGAACTACCGCTACTACCCGCAGGCGGTCAATGACGAGTTTTTCGATCGCCAGTGGCACTACCAAAACATCGGCCTCGAGGACGCCTGGGACGTCACCACGGGCGACGAGATCGTCACCGTGGGGGTCATCGACATCGACTTTCATCCCGACCACCCGGATCTCCGGGATAACTTTCTTCCGGGCTTCAACGCGGTGGAGGGCGGCAGCGACGTGATCGTAGACGACGATTGCGGGTCCCACGGCAGCCACGTCGCGGGCACCGTGGCGGCCGTGACCGACAACGGTATCGGCGTGGCGGGCGTCGCGCCGAACGTACGGGTCGTCCCCATTAACGTGGGCGAACCGGGGTGTGAGGACCTGAGCTCGATCGCCACGGCGATCGACTACGCCGCCGGTCTCGACGTGCCCGGCGCCGAGCCGCGCGACGAGCCCGTGGATGTAATCAACATGAGCCTCGGGGGGCCGGGCGCGAGTCGAGACCTGGCGGAAGCCATCGATCGCGCGGTCGACGCGGGGGTGATCGTCGTCGCTGCTGGGGGTAACGAGCGCGATGACCTGGCGTTCATGACCCCGCCGTGCGACGTGATGTTTCCGGCGGGGTTCCCGAACGTGATCGGGGTGGCCGCGACGGACCAGTCCGACACCCGCGCGCCGTATTCCTGCACCGCGTTTGACGAAGGCCCACCGTTATCGCTCGCGGCTCCCGGTGGACACATTCAACCACCGGATTTTTCAACTGGCGTGCTCTCTACCGTCTGGGACTATGAAGAAGACGCCCCGGCGTTCGCCTTCTCGCAGGGCACCAGCATGGCGTCTCCGCATGTGGCCGGCGTGGCCGCGCTCATGAGAACCGCCAACGCGGACGTCACGCCGGCGGACGTGGCCGCGATTTTGGCCGACACCGCGACCGAGTGCGGCGCGCCCGATTGCGATGTGCTCGACTACGGAGCCGGCATCATGGATGCCGCCGCCGCGGCCCAGGCGGCGGAGGATAACTTGGAGATCTCGCCCACCGAGATCGAGGTCCGTCTTTACCGGGGCGACACGCTCGTCGCTGACGAAACCGCCGATCCCCTCGGCGGCGGCTTCGATTTCGGCCCCCTGGAAGCCGGACAATACACAGTCATGGCCGGGAACCCCCGCGACGGTGAGCTCGGCCACCCCGGCACCGTCTACGCCGAGCACAGCTTCGAGATCGACTATCGCGGCGACGAACAGGTCGATCTCGCACTGACCGCTCGCTAACCACCAAGCGAATCGACCAGCCCATGAACGTCGTACCCCTGCGCTCCCCCTTCTCAAACACTCGTGGCATCGCCCTCACCTCGTGCGCCGCGGCCCTCGCAGGCCCGATGTTAGCCGGGTGCGGGCCCAGCGAAAGCTCCGCGACCGAGATCGAGGTCGGCCCCGCCACGCTCGCGATAAACGGCACCGACGTCACCCACCTCGAGGTGAATGCAAACGGCTCCTGGGAGGCGCTGGCCGAGCCGGAGTGGCTGTCCGTCGAGCCCTCCGAGG
>SLNH01000165.1 GCA_007133195.1 Nannocystineae bacterium
CTGCCCCGGAGACTCGCGCCGGAGCCTTCCGCTCACTGATATGCCGACCGGGCCCCGCGCCCACCCACGCAGCCGATATCGCGACAGCGGCTGAATCGAAATTCACCCGCTCGCGAACCCCAGCGCGGCGCGTGCTAGCCTCGGGGGCTGTGCGACGCGCCGCGGGAGAAAGCCTGTGAGGACGTTTCAGCGTCTGCTCATCGGCGCAGGGCTTTGCGCCCTCGTCATTTATCTCATGGCCTCTGAGCTCGGGCCGGTCTCCGCCAGCGACATCAGCCCCGGCGACGACGTCGTGCTGTTTACCACCGAGTGGTGCGGCGTTTGCGACACGGCCCGCGACTACCTCGTGCGCAACGAAGTCCCGTTTAAGGAGCTCGACATCGAAGCGTCGGTCGATGCGCGCAGCCACTACGAGGACCTCGGCGCGAGCGGCGTGCCCGTGGCGATCATTGGCGAGGAGCGCGTGGACGGATTTTCGGCCCAAAGCTACGCCCGCGCCCTTCGCACGCTCAGCGAAGGCTCCGGCGACCCCGAGCCATAAGCCCCGCCGCCCCCGCCGATTGCGCCAGTGCCTCTAAACAGGTGCGTCTACGGGCACCTTCCCCGGAGTAAAGCTCTTAAGTTTTTCTTCCAGCCATTCCAAGACCTTACGCCACTCCCCTCGACGCTCACTGACAAGCCGGTGGGATCCCATGCCCACGCAAGCAGCCGGTATCGCGAGAGCGGCTAAGTCGGAATTCAACTGTTCGCGAACCGCACCGCAGCGCGTGCTAGCCTCGGGGGCGATGCGCCGTGCCGCGGGAGATGGCCTGTGAAGACGTTTCAGCGCCTGCTTATCGGCGCAGGGCTTTGCGCCCTCGTCATTTACCTCATGGCCTCCGAGCTCGAGCCGGTTGCCGCCAGCGACATCAGCCCGGGCGACGACGTCGTGCTGTTTACCACCGAGTGGTGCGGCGTTTGCGATGTGGCCCGCGACTATCTCGTCAGCAACGAAGTCCCGTTTAAAGAGCTCGATATCGAAGCGTCGGTCGACGCGCGCAGCCATTACGAGGATCTCGGCGCGAGCGGCGTGCCCGTGGCGATCATCGGCGAAGAGCGGGTGGACGGATTTTCGGCGCAAAGCTACGCCCGCGCCCTTCGCACGCTCAGCGATGGCTCCGGCGACCCCGAGCCATAAGCCCCGCCGCCCCCGCCGATTACGCCAGTCGCCTCTAAAGAGGTTCGTCTACGGAGATGCGTCGCAACCTAGCGCGATAGCTGGACGAAAAACTCGCTCGCTAATACCTCGAGGTCGGGGAGCTCGGGATACGGCGGCAAGCGCGCACCCGCGCCGATACGCTCGGAGGTGCCTGCCCCAAGCCGACGACCTCCCGGGTGTCCGGGCGCGCAGGCCATGCCACCGGAACGCCGACGCTGAGGCTCCCCTGATTTTCATCAAGCCACTGTCCGCGATTCGGCATCCTTGCGCCGGGCACCCGCGCCTGAGCTCGGAAGCGACCGCAAATCGACCGCCATGGCCTCGCGACACCTGCTTGCTTGACGCTAGTAGCTACCGTAGCTACCTTTTGTAGGTGAAGTCGGTCGGCATCAAGACGCTGAAGAATCATTTGAGTCGCTACCTCGATCTGGTTCGCGAGGGCGAGGTCGTGCTTGTTACAGACCGCGACGAGGTGATTGCTGAGCTCCGCATGCCGAGCCATCCCCTCGCCTCGCGCGCTTCGCCCTGGACGGCCTTCCTCGAGAGCCAGGCTCGGAGCGGCGCGCTTCGGCTGGCCACGCGTAAGCGATCGCGACTCGAGCCGCCGCAGCGAGCTCTTACCGGCTGCGACGTTCAGGAGGTCCTTCGCGAAACCCGCGAAGACCGGCGCTGAGGCGATGCCGGCGTACTTCGACTCCAGTGTACTGCTTTCGATTGTGCTCGGCGACGAGCATGCGACGCACGCCCGGCGGCTGTGGCACGACGAGATCGATCGCGTAAGCTCGGTGCTGCTCTCGGTCGAGTGCAAAACCGTGTTGCGGCGGATCCCCGACGCGCAGCTCGGCGGCGAGGACCGGCGCGATGCCGAAGAGCGCCTTGGGTTAGCGCTCGAGGAGGTGACCCTCAAGCCGGTGGACGAGGACATCGCCGAGGTCGTCCGAGCCGAGAGCGCCCTCGGCAACTGTCGAGCGCTCGATGCCGCCCATCTCGCCACAGCCCTCTACTTTCGAGACGGGGGCGACGCCGATCTGCGGGTGTGCACCTTCGACACCCGCATGGGCGATGTGGCGGCTCGGCTCGGGCTGCACGTGAGCACCGCCGAAAGTTGAGCCTCTTCGCAGCGTCGCCACAGCGAGTCGCAAACGCGCCTCGCCGGTCCCGCTCTGGTGAGCGCCACCTGGCGACTTGACGTCGTCGCGCGCTCGGGCCTTGTTCCCTGTCTTCGGGCGAACGAGGAACCCGCCGGCTCCTTAAATCAGCATTGCCTCCGGATTCTCGATGAGGTCGAGGGCGGTGAGGAGGCTGTCATCACCAAGCGAGGACGTCCCGTCGCTCGCTGATGCCGATGAAGTTGGCTCGCGATCGGCAGGCCGAGATCCTGGAGAAGCTCCGCCGCGCCGGCGCCCGCGCGCTCGTCAGCGAGCAAGAGTTTCTCCAGCCGTCCGCGGAGATGGCCGGACGCATGCGGTGGCTCTTACGCCGGCGGGAATATCGCGGGCAGTTCGATCGAGACGGCCTCGAAGGGCGGCAAAGCCGCCTGTCCCTGATCTCCCACGACTCGCTCTAAAACGTAGCCCTCGGAGACGAGACGGAGCACCGTCAGCGTTCGGTTGTGCGGATCGACGACCCAGTACCACGGCACCTCGGCTCGCTGGTAAAGGGCTCGCTTTTCGCGCTGGTCGCGCATGGCCGTCCCGGGTGACAGCCCCTCGCACAGCCAGTCCGGCGTGTAGCGGACGGGACGCTCCTCGGGAAAGGCCGAAACCCTATCTCGTCTCCAGCCTGAGATTATCGGGTCGGCACACGTCGTGGAGGCCGAATTCGACGTCCACGTCTTGAATGAGCCA
>SLNH01000020.1 GCA_007133195.1 Nannocystineae bacterium
GGCGCGGTGATCCCGAGGAATCGCTCTTTCACGCCGCGGTCATGATCACCGGCGCGATCGCGAGCGTGATCACCGGCGACGTCGCGTTTTTCGTCGCGAGCTCTGTCCTGGCGTTCGCGGTAAAAATCGCGCGATCTGGGCGGGCATGGACGCCTTCGGGGCGCTTCGGCGTCGCCAATGCCGTGACGTTACTCCGCGGGCTGGCGCTGCTCGGGTTTTCGCTTGCCTTTATCGAAATACCGAGCTGGGTGTTCGCGGCCGCCATGGTTACCGTGTTCGTCCTCGACGGCGCCGACGGTTGGATCGCGCGGCGCCGCGGGGAAGCCTCGGCGTTCGGGGCATCCTTCGATATGGAGGTGGACGCCTGCTTCATTATGGTGCTCTCCATCCTCCTTTGGGCGCACGGCGGGGTAGGGATCTGGGTGCTCGTGGCGGGGCTGTGGCGCTACGCCTATGGCGGCGTGGTCGCCGTTGTCCCCACGCGGGGGACGGAGCCGCGATCGCGGTTCGGCCGCTCGGTCTTCGCGATCGCGGTGGGCCTGCTCACGCTCGCTTTCATCGCGGGCGAGGTCGCGCCGTGGCTTGCCGCCGCCGCCACGGCGCTTCTGTCACTCTCGTTTCTCCGCTCCGTCTGGTGGTCGTTTGTGGCCCGCCCTCGATGAGCCTTGTCGATCCGAGAAGCCTCTCGTTTTGCAGGTCGGCCGCCACCAGGGCGAAAGGGGCTGAGGTCGCGGTGACGCCATCACCATCGGCGGCCGTATCGGCTTCGCGTATCTTCGACTATCGTTGGGCTTGTGATTTTGAGCACTTAGGCGTGGTCGGGGCCGGAATTTGTCGCCCCTCCCGTCCCTGGATTGGTGCTATAGTCGCCTCGGCCTGAGCCCCCTATGCACCTTATGCGCTCCGGTCGACCTAGCGACTACCTTGGGCGACGACAATGGCAACACCGGCGGTTAAAGCACCGAGCTCCCCCTCTTTAGATGTCTATGCCGAGGCCGAGCTTCCGACAGCGCACGGTTCGTTTCGCGTGCGCGTCTACCGCGACGGCGCCGAGGAGATCCTGGCGATCACCTTAGGGGAGTTCGCGGGTGACGAGCCCGTGTTCGCGCGCGTGCACTCGGAGTGTTTCACTGGAGAAGTGCTGGGCTCGCTCAAGTGCGACTGCCGGGATCAGCTCGAGAGCGCGCTTGCGGAGATCTCCGCCCGCGGGGCGGGGGCCCTCATTTATCTCCGGCAGGAGGGCCGAGGCATCGGGCTCGGCAACAAGATTCGCGCGTATGCGCTCCAGGCCGCGGGGGCCGATACGGTGGAGGCGAACCACCAGCTGGGCTTTGCGACCGATCTGCGCGAGTTCAGGGTCGCCGCTGCGATCCTGCGCGATCTCGGCATCGCGCGCATCGAGCTGAACACAAACAACCCCGACAAGGTGCGCGATCTCGAGGATCACGGCATCGAGGTCACGCGCAGGGTCCCGGCGCACGGCCGGGTCACGGACCACAACCGCTGCTATCTCGAGACGAAGAGCGCCACCCTCGGGCACGACCTCGCCGCGCTGCTCGTCAACCGCGCCCGGTAGCTACGTCCCGGCGGCCTCTTGCGGAGCGGCGCGGAACGCGGCATGACCGAGCGCGCCGCGCGGGCTAGGCTTAGAGTATGCGGGATCGGGTAGTCATAACCATCCCATTGGCGCTGCTCTTCCTCCACGCAGCCCTGTCGGCGTTTTATTGGCTCCCGGACACGGGTTTCGCGAGCGCGGTCGCGCCGACCTGGGACCTACTCGGTCTGGTCCTTTTAGTCGCCGGTTACGCCTGGCTCCGCGACCGCTACGGGCCGGCCGCGGGAACGGACAAGGCTCCCGGGCGCGCCGGCCCTCGTGGCGGCGGGGCGCGCTCGCGACCTTATCGCTTGTGGACTTGGCTCGATCGCGCGCTTAGCGCGGCGCTGGTGCTCGTCGTCGCGGTGTTCTTCGTGCTCGGGTTCGCCCAGGGATTTGCGCATCGCGAGTTCGGCTACGACGTCATCCTCGTGCTCCACCTGCCGTTTGTGCCCGAGCTGTTTTCGATGATGTACAGCGCCGAGCCGCTCGGCATGTTCGTGCTTTATTGCGCGCTGCTTATCGTCGGGATCGCTCTGGTTGTCGTGGTCACGTACCTCGCGGTAACGACACTTTTGCGCGGCGCGCGGGCGGTGCGGGTGCGCCGCGCTATGGTCGGAGGCGTGGCTCTTTTCACGATGGTCGGGGGGATCGCGCTCAGCGTGCAGCCGACGCTCGGGGCGGAGGCGGCGAAGCAGATCTCCTACGCGGTCAACCTCGACGATCGGCTGCAGGCGAGGGCCCTCGAAATCGAGGCGGAGAGCGAGCGCCTGCGGGCGCGAAGTCCGTTCGCGGACATGCAGGATCCGCCCTCGATCTATGTGTTTACGATCGAGTCCTACGGGGCCGTCGTGTTCCGGGACGAGGAGATGTGGGGTTGGGCGGAGGAGTTTATGGCCGAGAGCGAGAAGAAGGCGTCGGAGGCGGGGTATCATTCGCGCACCGGCTATTTGGACTGCCCTGTCTTTGGCGGTAGCTCGTGGATGGCGCAGGCGACGATGCTCTGCGGTACCACGATAAGTGACCAGGAAAGCTACGACGGTTTGCTCAGGGCGGACGCGACCTGCGCCCCCCGCGCGCTCAACGAAGCGGGCTATCGCACGAGCGTGGTCGGCGGGAACATCACGTATCTGGACGAGGGGTACGAGCGGAACTTTCCTTTCGATGGCCACTACTATTTTGACGAGCTGAGCTATGAGGGCCGGCGCTATAGCTGGTCGAAGGTGCCGGATCAGTACGTGATCAACTTCCTTCACGAACGCGAGGTCCTCCAGCACCCCGATACCCCGCGCTACATCCACTATAAGCTTACGAACAGCCACCATCCGTGGGACGAAGTGCCGCCTTATGCCGACGACTGGAGCCGAATCGACGACGGCTCCGAGGTGTTTTCGCGGCGCGGCGAAAGCTTCGACAACCGCTTCCTCGACGGCAAAAACTACC
>SLNH01000175.1 GCA_007133195.1 Nannocystineae bacterium
GAAAACTCAGATCGCGCGCCGGAGCTCGTCTATCCGAACGACGGCGTCCTCGTGCCGCCCAACCTGGAGGAGCTCGAGTTCCACTTTTTCCCCGGCGATGACAACGACCTTTTCGAGCTCACCTTCGCGAACGAGTTTACCGACGTGACCGTGTACCTCACCTGCACCCAGGAGTTAAACGGCGGGTGCATCTACGAGCCCGACTCCACGTTGTGGACGTGGCTCTCGCAGACCAATCGCGGCGGGGATTCCGTGGAGGTCGGTCTCCGCGCCACCAGCGAGGACAGCGAGGAGGTCGGCGTCTCGGACACCATCGACTTCAGCCTGTCGTTCGATAACGTGCGCGGAGCTATCTACTATTGGACGACGTCGGGCGACTCGGCGATCATGACCTACGACTTCGGAGGGAACCAGGAGCAGGCCGAGGTGGTGTTGGAGCCGGCAGACGTCGGCGAGCAGGGAGGCGTGTCCGAGCCCGACTGCGTGGGCTGCCACGCACTGTCGCCCGACGGAACGAAGATGGTCTCGGAGCTAGACGGGCAGTGGGACGGCCGCCTCGTCCTGTACGACATCGTCGAGGACGAGATCCCGCTTCCGGTCACCGATGAAAACCAGAGCATCTTTCAGTCCTGGAGCCCCGACAGCAACCAGTTCGTCGGCGTGTATATGGACACCGGCTCGGACGAGTTCAATTTGCGCCTGTTCGACGGCGATACGATGGAGCGGACGGGGACCATCGACGTGGGTGCTGACGACGAGCAGCCAGCCAATCACCCGGACTGGTCGCCCGACGGGGACGAAATCGTGTTCAACCGGGTCGGGGAACCGAACACGAACCAAAGAAGTCATCACGGCCAAATCGAGCGCATCTTCTACGAGGGCGACAGCGACGGGGGCTGGAGCCCCGATGACTGGTCCGACCCCGAGATCCTCGTAGAGCGCGAAGATGGAACCAATTATTACTACCCGGCCTACGCCCCGGATCCGGACTACCTCGTGCTCAACCGCTCGTTCTGCGACAGCGGCAACACCGGCTCGGAGTGCGACCAGGACATGGATCCCACCGCCCAGCTCCTCATGATGCGCGCGGAGCCGGGGGCTGAACCCGTCGAGCTCGACAACGCCAACGCCCCGGGGATCACGGACGACGGCGAATACGACCTTTACAACTCGTTCCCCAAATGGGCGCCCTTCGAGTTTCAGCGCACCGAGGAGTTCGGCTCCCGCCTGTTCTGGGTGACGTTTTCGTCAAAGCGGAACGTGGGGCTCCGGGAGCCGGTGGGGGACGACGCGCTTCTGTGGATGGCAGCCGTCGATCCCACCCGCGTAGACGGCGGAGAGGACCCGAGCTTCCCCGCGTTCGCCATCCCGTATCAGGAGTTCGACACCGACAACCACATTCCCCAGTGGACGGAGTCCGCCGTGATCATCGAGTGAACGGGCGCGCGACTGCCTCCGCCCCACCCCTCGGGGCGGAGGATGCGGCTCCCCCGGACGCCGCCGTCAGCGCGGCTCCTCGGGGCGACGCCCCGGCGTCCACTCCACGATCTCGTCCACCCGGGTTTCCAGGAACCGGGCGAGCTTGTGAAAGTCGCTTTGCGGCTCGATGAAGCGAACCTCGGTCTTCATCGTCTCGGGGTTGATGAGGTTCGTAAACGGGACGTACTGAAGATCCAGCTGGCCGCTCACGCTCACCATGTTCCCGTCGAGGTTCTCCTCGACCAGTCCGCGGTAGGCCCCGATGCCGAGCTGGCTGCCCAGCATGACGTCGAACGCGTGCGGCGCGGCGCAGCGGGATTCATAGCCGAGCTGAATGCCCGTTAGCTTTTTGCGCCTGCCCGTGCGCTCCTCGTAGCGCTTGCCTACGAGCTCGGCGATGTGCTTGCCGAGGTCGAGCTTGCCGAGCGAGATGTGCCCGTGCTCGTCGCGCGGGAGGGACTCGGTGGCCGAGGGCGGTAAGAGCTCCGAGAGTCCCTCGGCGAGCACGACGGTGCCGTAGTGTTTGCCCCGGCGCTCTCGCGTGAGCATCAGGTCCACGATCTTGTCCACGAGCGTGTCGACCGCGAGCCTCATGACCTTTTTCTTCTTGCCGGTCTGCGGATCGACCTCTTCGTGCTCCTCGGCGAGCTCGCCTTTGACGTCCTCGACGCCCACGACGAAGTTCGCCTCCCCGGCGATGGCCACGCCGTACGACAGCCAGCCCGCCTTCCGGCCCATGGTCTCCACCACGTAATACGCGCTCGTGGCGATGGCATCGGCCCGGAGGTTCTCGATCTCCTTGGCCATCACGTCCACGGCGGTGAAAAAGCCGAAGGTGAAGTCGATGCCGCTATAGTCGTTGTCGATCGTCTTGGGGAGGTGAATGACCTGCACCCGCGGCGATCCCTCCGGCAGCCGGTTTTGGTATTCCCGTAGGAAGTTGGCCGTCTTGAGGGTGTCGTCGCCGCCGATCGAAATGAGCGCGTCTACCTGGAGATCGACGAGCGCGCTGTAGACGGCGCGCAGGCGCTCGGTCTTTTTCGGATCGTCGAGATCTTTCGGGGACTCGATCCCCTTACCGGGGTTCGCCCGGGCCGTGCCGAT
This sequence comes from Nannocystineae bacterium, assembly GCA_007133195.1. Lineage (GTDB taxonomy): Bacteria > Myxococcota_A > Polyangia > Haliangiales > Haliangiaceae > SLNH01. The sequence continues at coordinate 2,584 of SLNH01000175.1, forward strand.
GATGATCCCGCGGCTGTTGCGGAGGCCGCGCAGATCGCGCTCCTCGAACACGCGGTAGTGCTCATCCGGGAGTAGGCGCCGGCTCACGGGGTGGTACTCCTGCAGGTTCGAGTACCCGTGGAAAAAACCAATCACCTCGCGTCCATCCTCGATGAACGAGGTGGCGGCCGCGGAGATCACCGCGTTGGCCGCCGGGGCCGGACCGCCGGCGAAGACGATAGCGACTCGGCGAATGTGATCGCCCTTGTTTTGTTTTGAGCTCATCGCAAATTCCTCCTGCGCGCTCGCGCGGCCGAGACTACACGATCGCCAGCGCTACTCAAGCCCCTGTTGAAGATCGGGCGGGCCCGGCGCGCGCGGGCCGCGTGCTTTCGAGGCCGCCTGCACAAACGCCCGCAAGCGCTGGCTCGGCGAGCTCGAGCGCCGGCCGATAGCGTGAGCTCAGCGCCGAAA
>SLNH01000310.1 GCA_007133195.1 Nannocystineae bacterium
ATTGCAAAGCTAATAGCTAAAGAACTTAAGTCCGATCGCGAGGCTCTTAAGTCCGATCGCGAGGCTCTCTCGCGAGGCAATCGCGAGGCAATCGCGAGGCAATCGCGAGGCATCGACGTGAGCGGCCATGATCCCCCGCTAGCGCGATTCGCTCAGCGGAGGAAGAAGTCCTTCGCGAGGTAAAGGCATCCGCCGATCTCGTGAAAGACGCCGCGATCGCAGAGCGCCTGGATAGGCTCCTCGAGGCGCTCGCGGGCGCTCGCCGTGAGCCGGGGGAAGCCGATCGCGTAGATGCCGCGGTTCATGACGTCGTCGATGCCGGCGCCCTCGTCGTCCAAGACCGCGTGAAAGAGGCAGACCATGAGCTCGCTCGGGGCGACGTACTCGAGCTTGCGATGCTTGTCCTCGACGTCTGACCAGTCCCGATACGGCGGGCGCAGAAACTGCCGGGGGCGGGCCCAATACTCCCCGCTCTGCTCGATTTCGCCCGCCGCGCGGAGGTCTTCGAGCTCGTTTTCGATCCGCTCGCGGATCCGCCGCCCCATGCGCCCGGCGCCGGCGGCGGCGAGGATCCTGTCGCCGAGAAGGTCGAAATGCAAAGGCCCCTCGATGTCGAAAACGCGCCGGATCGCGGCCTGGATCTGCCCGGAGGCGAGATCGTGAAAGCTCTCCACGCCGCCGAGGTCGAGCTCGCCCGGGTCTGCCGCGCGGTAGGGCGTAAGCTCGAAGCTCGGCCACCATCCATAGCGCGCGTCCCCGGCGCGGGGATAAAGCGCGCCGGCGGGCTCGTCCGGATCGGCTCGCCGGATCAGCGCTTGGTGAATGGCCACGAGCGCGCTCAGCGGGCTGTCGGGATCGCGCGTCACACCTCCCCCTCCACCTCGAGATCCACCTCGAGCGCCCGCGCCACTTCGTCGATCATCACCTCCTGGATCACCGTCTTCGGGCCGGAGGCCAGGCACGCGTCGTCGAGGGAAAGCAGCGTCTCGCCGCGGAGCGGCTCCTCGAGCTTCGGGGCGAGCGCTCCCGTCAGGGCGCGGGCGAGGCCGAGCAACTGCTCTGGCGCGGCGTCGGCGCCCGCGTGGCCGAGCCACGCACGGATCTGCTCGCCACATGCCCGCACCTCGGTGACCAGCGCGCACCCGGCCGCGTCGTCCGGCTCGGACGTTCCCATCGCCTCCGGCCCGAGCGGATCCTCTCCCCGGCCCAGGCAAACGACGACGAAGACGAGCGCCGCGAAGAGATCGCGCGCCGGCTCGCGGGTCAAATCCACGCCCCGCTCGCGCGCGATGGCCTCGCCTTCGGCCCTAGCGTCCACCGCCTCTAGCTCGAGCCGCGCGTTTTCGCGCTCGGCGAGCTCGCGGCGGATCTTGGCGCGCTGGGCGCCGCGGTAAAAGAGCCCGGCGATCGCGGCGAGGACTTCGAGCGCCGCGCGCATGGCCGCGCCGAGCACGGCGACGAGCGCGTAGACCCCTTGGAGGTAGGCGGCCTTGTGGCCGCGCACGTGGATCCCCGCCATCTTGAACGATGAGCGCCCCGGCTTCACCCAGTTTACCGCGCCGACCGGCGTCTTGCTCGAGACGGTCAGGCCGCTCTTGGACAGGTTCAGCGTGGCGGCGTCCGTGCCGTAGCGGCCGCGCAGCACGAAGCGGCCGTTTTGCATCGCCACTTGCGTATTTTTCGCCAGCCGCGCGGAAACGCGCACGCCCCGGCTCGTGTTGCCGGTGACGTTAACGCCCAAAACGCGCGCGTGCGCGCGCAGCGCGACCCCGCCCGTGCGGCTCGCGCGGAGATAGCGCCCTGTGTGCTCGATTCGCTTCTGGCGCCCCTCGCGATCCGTCTCGCCGATCTTGAAAACGCCCATCGCGCAGTCTCCGCGACTTCCTCGCGCCGTCGAGACGCAACCGCCGAGCTAGGCGGATCGCGAATTCCGGCGCCCTGTCAGGTGTGCCTCGAGCTCCGAGGCCGGATCGGTGCGGTAGTAATCCGAAAGCACCTCGTAGAGATCGGGCTTTTTCTCGCGCACCACACGCGGCTTTTCAAAAAACGCCTCCGTCGCCACCGCGAAAAACTCCGCTTCGTTGATCGCTCCGTACTCCCGAAGCACGCGGCGCCGAGTCTCCCCGCCCCGCAGCCGCTTGTAGTACCGACTCATCACCTTCGCCCACGGGCCGTAGGCGCAGCGACTTACCAAAACCGGCGTGCCGTCGAACGTGCCCCCGCCGAGATCGAGCGCGTGGGCGAACTCGTGAAACGCCGTATTTTTCCCGTCGTCGGTGTCGCGCAGGCCCTCGAGCACCGCGCGCCACGACAAGACCATGGTCCCGAAGTCGTTCACTTCCCCCAAGATCGCGCTCCCCCGATCCGGATGGCGGTAGGCGTCCGGGTAAACGACGATCTCCTTGAGCCGGTTGTAGTGCTCGTCCGGGAGGTTGAGGACGAGGCGGGCCGCGCACGCCGCGATCACGACCACCACCCGATCCGTGATCTCCATGCCCCCCGCACCCTCGAAGTGTACCGTGCGAGCGAAAATCTTGAGCCGCTCTTCCAGGCGTTCGCGATCGCCCGCGGAGAGCTGGGCGTAAAAGGGCACGTCAACGCGGAGGATCTCCCGCCACGCCTCCGGGAAGGGCTGCCTCGAAGCCCACCACCTTCGAATCTGGCGAAGCACGCCCCCACTGTGCCACGACTGCTCTAGGCTCGGACCGCTTGCGATGAGAATGTCCCTCGATGCAACGCCGCGCGTGCCGGCGCGCGGACGCTGCTCAACCCGGGGCGAATCAGCGCAGGCGATCGATCCAGTCGGGCATGCGCACGACGCCGCGGTCTGCGATCCCGAGGCTGCGCAAAAGCTGACGGATCACGCCTGCGAGCGCGCCTGAGTCTTCGGCGTGGGGCAGCGCCATGCCGAGCTGCTCGAGGAGGCGCTTTTTCGGCATGGGGCGCAGCCGGAGCGGTGTATCGGGGGCAACGCCGAGGAGTTCGCGCACCTCGGCGAGGCTTTCGAGATAGCCGCCTGTGCGATCGATGAGC
>SLNH01000439.1 GCA_007133195.1 Nannocystineae bacterium
ACACGATATTGGGATGGGACAGCGAGCTCGCGAGCTGCGCTTCGCGGTAGAACAGATCGCGCACCTTGCTCTCGCCGGCGAAGTTTTGATGGATGATTTTGAGGGCGAACGTCTTTTCGAGGTGCGCGTGCGTGACCTCGAAAACCTTGCCCATGCCGCCTTCGCCGATGCGGTGGATGATCCGATAGCGCCCGCCGATGAGCTGTCCTTCGCCTACGCCATCGCGGGTGATCGCGCTCGCACTCGGCGGTCTGGACACGGTCTGGTGCGCGCCGGGGACGCTCGGGTTGTCGCGCCTACCGCGGGTCGCTTCGCGGCTCCGCGCGTCTTGGACTTGCGCGCCGAGAACATGGGGACCAGAGGCGTCGTCGTCGGGGGGCGCCGCGATGGGTACGGAGTCGTGTCCCGCGGGCGGACCCGCGCGGAGCGGTAACCTCGCCTCGGTCTCGGGTTCGAGATCCTCGTCCGGCTGGACGTCCGGAGACGTTTCGTAGACCGCTTCTTCCGGGGGCTGGCCGACGATGGTGGGCGCTTCGTCGCTCTCTCCCCAGTCTTCGGGTGGGGCCAGGGGGAGCGCGGGGAACTCCGGGTTTTGCGGTCTTTGCACGTACTGACTTACGCGGACGCGGCCTTCTTGCTTCCGCCGGGAATCGGCGTCGGCTTGGCGCTCGTGGGAGCGCGGTTCCCGCGGTGCGCCGTGGTCCCGATACCCCACGGTGGCCCATTGTAGGGGTCGAAGCATTGGATGCCTAGGATATCCGTCGAAAAACCTGGCCAATGTTTCGAGCCAAGAAAATGGAGGTGGCTGATATCCCACATCCTCCGTCATGGGCACCAGTGATCCCTCACGTGCGGGAGGAATTTCCAGCGAACGTCCTGACGAGCCAGGCGCGCCTGGGTTACGATGTGATCCGCTGCCGGCTCCTCTGTAAGGAGGGTAATACTCGGCACGTCATTTTCAGGTGCAAGTAGGTGGGATTTCCCTGGGTGACCGCGATGCTCCTCGCCCTCCCCGGCGTCGTTCTCGGCGTCGTCGGTGGACTCGTGGGGCCGACTACGCTGCTCGGCGTCGTCCTCGTCGCTGCGGGCGGCCTGTATATCGCCGCCGATGTGATCTTCCTGCAGCCAAAGTTGGCGAAGGAGAGGCAGGCCAAAGGGCGGCGCGAGCGCGCGGCGGATCACTTCCTACAGCGCGCGATCGAGCTCACCGCGGTCGCGGACGTCGCCGATCAGCTCGCCCGTGCCGTCGCGGCAGGGCTCGGCCCGGCGCCCGCCTATCTTCTGGCCCCTGGCGGCGAGGGGGGCGCGAGGCTTTATGGCGCCGCCGGAACCAGCCCGCCTGAGCTCGAGATCGACCCGGCGCAGGCGCTTTCCTGGCTCGGCGAGCAGGACGGGCCCGTGCGCCGGGCCGACGTCGACTCGACTGATCACGGCGGGGCCGAATTCCTGACGCTGTTGGACGCCACCGGGTGCGACACGGCGCTACCGCTGCGCTACCGCGGCCTGTTGCTGGCGGTGGGACTCGTGAGGGAACGGGAGGCGCCGGCGGCCCAGGACGCCACCGGCTTTTATCGCGCGCTGCGAAGCTACGCGACGGTGGCGGTCGCGAACACATTCCTCGGCGCGCGGGCGTCCGACAGCGGCGCGCTCGCGTCCAGCGTTGATTTGGCCACCGCCGCCCAGGAGTCGCTCATGCCGGATGAGCGCGTGGTCGCCGGAGCGGGGTACGCGCTCCGCGGCGTCTACCGGCCGGCGTCCCAGTGCGGCGGCGATCTTTGGACATGGCGGGAGCTCGACCGCGGACGCGTCCTCGTCGTCGTCGGCGACGCCACAGGCCACGGCATGGCGCCGGCGCTTCTGGCCGCGGCCGCCCGGGGGGCGATAGACGGCGTGTGGCAGCTGCGCGGCGCCGCCCTCGATCCGGGCGAACTCCTCACCATCGTCAACCGCGCCGTCCACCGTACGGGTCGCCGCCGCTATCTCATGACGGCGTTCGCGCTCGTGTTGGATGCCGAGGCCGGCGAGCTCGCGTTTGCGAACGCGGGCCAGAATTTCCCGTATGTTTGCGCGGGGGAGAACATCGAGGCGCTCGTCGCCCGTGGAAATCCACTGGGGTCTGGAGCCGAGGCGACCTTCGAGTCGGCCACGCGCACGCTTGCGGCCGGGCAAAGGCTGCTCCTGTTCACGGATGGCATCGTCGAGACCGAGGGGCCGCGCGGCGGGGCGTTCGGCGAGCGACGCTTTCGCAGGGCCGTCTCACAGCTCGCCGGCGAGCGACTGCAGCGCGTGCCGGAACGGCTGTTGGCGGCGGCGGCTGAGCACGCCGGCGAGGTGCCCATCGCCGACGATCTGACGGTCGTGGTCGTGGAGCTAAGCCCCGCAGACCGCCCTTCGGGAGAACTGACGGCCGCGGGCACGAGCGCGGGCGAGTCGCGCTAGGGCGGCGAACGGTTTGAGGATCTAACGCCGAGCTTCGTGATTGGTTAAAACGTCGCCTCTTATGATCCATCGATTTCGGATGACGGCGCAAACAACGACAACATGGAGCCTCCCGTGAGCGCGTTGCCCGCTGCGATCATCATCGGTGCGGCCCTCGCCTCCGGCTGGGCCATCGCGAGCGTGGTCGCGACCCGGCGGCAGGCGAGCGGCGGGGTGGGCGAGGCGCGGGCGCGCGAGGCGCTCGTCGAGTTTTCCGAGCACTCCCTCGAGTTGGAAACCACGCACGACCTGCTCACCTTCGCCGGCAAGGCGTCGCTGGCGATCTTCGGCAGCGAGCGCACCGTGGCGTTTCAACCGGGGGAGGAGTCGGGCGAGTGGGAGGCCTGGGGCCCCGCCGGAGACACGCTGCAGCCGGTGCCCGCGCACCTGCGCAGCGTGTTCGCGTGGTTTCGCCATAACAACCTGATCGCGGTGGCGAGCGATCTGGGGAAAGCCCGATTCGGAGCCATGCGCGAGCCGCTCAAGCAGCTTTTCGGCCGCTACGGGCTCGACGTTCTCTTGCCGCTCATCAAGGGCGACGATGTCCTCGGCGTGCTCGGGCTCTCCCTCGGCCGGAACCCCAGCCCGCTCGAGCGAGAGCTGATGTACGTGTTTCAGCTCCAGGCGACGGCGGCCTACGCCAACGTGCTACTCCACCACGAGGCAGCCCACATCGTGTCGCTCGCGGAGGAGGTCGACCTCGCGAGCTCCGTCGAGCTCGCCCTCGTGCCCGCGGCGAGCGAAGGAACCCGCGGGGCCGTGAGTTGGGCGGGCCATTTCGAGTCGGCGGGCGAGGGAGGGAGCGACTTTTGGAGCGCGTACGAGCTCGAAGACGGGCGCGTCGCCTTCGTCATCGGCGACGCCCTCGCGGGTGGCCTGGGTGGCTCGATGATTTCGGCCGTCGTCAAGAGCTGCGCCGACGTCATTTTCGAAAACGCCCCGGCCGACCTAAACCCGGGGACGCTCATGTCCATGCTCAGCCGGGCCCTGCGCCTGCGCGCTGAGCGCGGCGGGCAAACCAGGTGCTTCGCGGCGTTCGTGGACCCGGCAGCGAGCGAAATCACGTTCGCGAACGCAGGTCAGCCGGCTCCCTACGTCGTGGAGCACGGCGAGGGGGAGGCGAAGCTCGGCGCGCTGGCCCGGCCGGGGCTTTTGCTCGGGGACACAGACGGCCCCGACGTCGCCTACGAGGTCGTGCGCCGGCCGCTGTCCCCAGGGGCCGCGGTCGTGCTCTGCACCGACGGCTTGACGAGCACGGGCGCCGACGCACGCACGGGCGAGCGGCGTCTTCAGCGGCTACTGCGAACGAGTCGGGCGACGTCGGCCCCCGAGCTGCGCGACGCGATCGTCACCGAAATGCGCGAGCACCGCGCCGGGACCCCTGCGCGAGACGATGCGGCGCTCGTCGTGCTAAGGCTGGCGAAAGACGCGGCCGAGTAGTGTCCCACTAGACAAGTGCCTCTAGGCGCCACGAGATCGGGCGCCGCCCGGGGAGAGCGGGGGTAAGGGCGCCGAAGACGGGTGGTGTTTCATCATGACGTAAGGCGCGGCCCCGGCTACGATGGTTGGTGTTACGCGCAACTCTGGGACCCTTACCTCGAGGGAGAAACGCGGCATGGGATTTTTCGATCGACGCGACGATAAGAAGAAGGCCGACGCATTCGACTCACCCGTCGAAACGATCGATCTGGACGCGCCGCCGCCCGAACCGGAGCCTCCAGCCGAGCCCGCGGCCCAGTCGGCCCCGCCGATCGCGGCGGACTACGGCGTCGACCAGGCGATTCAGCTGATGCGTACGCTGCCGCAGGACAACGTCGAGCTCGTGGTTCAGGTCGTCAAGCACACGCTCGAGTCTGCTCAGATTCAGATCTCCCATATCATTGATGACGCGACACACCGGCAGCAGGACATCGAGGGGCGAGTCCAGGTCCTCAAGGACGAGATCGCCGAGCTGGAAAAGGAGATCTCCACCCGAAAGCAGGAGATCGAACGGCTCGAGGCGGATCACGAGGAAACCACCACGGTCAGGGATCGGCTCGTGTTGGCCGAGAAGCTCGAGACCGGTGGCGCCGCGCAAAAGCCGGGAGGAAAAGCGTCGAGCGCCAAGGCCCGCGGCGCGCCTCCGGCGAGCGACAAGACGACGCCGAAGCCGAACAAGGTCGACGCTGAGAAATGATAAGGCGGAGCGAGCGCGTCTGGGATGGTTTGGTTAAGCCTCTGGCTCGCGGTGCCGCGCAGTCTGCTAGTGGTTCACGGCGGAAGTCGTAACCACGGAAAAACAACGATCAGAACTGTAGCGAGGATACGAAGGACCTGGAACCGGCCTGCGCCCGCCCTCGCCCCCGCCAGGGGCGGGCGTCGGACGGTGCATCACTTCTGCCGAGCTCATCTAGCAGAGCACAGCTGAATGCTTCACTACCACATGGCGGTCATCACCCGCGACACCGCGCTCAAGCGCGCGGTCAAGCGACTCAGCACCGCAACCGGCGCCACCGCCGAGTTTACGCCCGACGTGCGCGGGCTCGAAGGCGCGCGCAGGCCAAACTTGGCGATCTTCGACGCCCGCCGGCGGACACCCGACGAGGCGTTTTACAAGGCCGTGCCGTCCGACGCGCGGATCCTGTTTATCCTCGAGGGCGACACGCTCCTCGAAAAGCTCGAGCTCCTCGCCGACGAGCGGGTCACGAGCCTGTTTTGCCACGACGCCCGCTTCGACGACGACGAGTTCATCTGCAGCGCGACCAAGGCCCTGCGCGGGGAGGTGTTCGGGCTGCAGAAGTACTTCCCGTGGGGGGTTACGACCTTCACCATGAAGGTGAAAAACTACGAGGAGAAGGGCAAGGCGATCGACATCCTGATGCGGTACGCGAAGCTCGCTGGGGTGCGCGGCCCCGTGCGCGATCGCGTCCAGCTCGTTTGTGACGAGCTCATGATGAACGGTCTTTACCACGCGCCGGTGGACGACGAGGGAAACGAGCTTTACGCGGGCTACTCGGTGAGGGAGCTCGCGCAACTGTCGGGGGTCCCCCCGATCCAGGTTCAGTACGGCTGCAGCGGCCGGTACTTCGGCGTGTCCGTCACCGACGGCGGTGGTTCGCTCACCCGCGCGAGGACGCTCGAATATCTCCGCCGCGCGCTCGGTGAGGTGGAGATCGAGGATAAGAAGACCGGCGCGGGCCTCGGCCTCGTGAGCGTGATGCGCTCGGTGTCCAAGCTCATTTTCAACGTCAAGCCCGGCCACGCCACCGAGGTGGTGGCGTTGTTCGACATGGAGCTGTTCGCCAAGGGAAAAATCGGCGCGCGCTCTCTGCACATCTTCGCCGACGAGCCTGAGCCCGAGGACACGGTGGTCGAGGCGGACATGTCGGACAAGCCGGCCACCTCGGGCGGGGCGCGCTCCGGGGTGTCGGCGAGCGCGACCTTCCTTCTCGTGTTTTTGGCCCTCGCCGCCGGCGGCATGGGCGCGGCGTACTACCTGCAGGAAGTCGCCGGGGTCGATGGGGGGGAGGGGGCGCAGCCGAAACTTCGGGTTACCGCACAGCCGGAGAGCGCCACCGTCACGATGAACGGCGACGAAATTGCCGTGGGCGAGACGGTGACGGTGCCCGACGGGCAGGCCCTCGATCTCGTTGTCGAAAGCCCGGGTTATGAGCCCTGGCGCTACGAGCTGTCCCGAGACGACATCGCGGAACACCCCGCCGTGACGCGCGAGTTTCACGTCCCGCTGGTGCCCGCGGACGCCGGCTCGGGCGACAGATAGTGCGCGCTCCGGTTCGAGGGTGCGCCGTGGGCCCGGTCGGAAGGCCACGCTCCTTGCCCGGGCGGCGTCGGCCCGGGAATTGCTGATCTGCGCGCCGACCGATAGGATTCCCAAGAATGTTGTCGAAACGAGCGATCGCCATTGCGGCGGAGACGTCTTTGCGGAAACGCGTTTCCGCAGCGCTGATGGCGGCGGGCAGCGCGGTGGACAGCTATTCGTCCCCCGGCGCTGTCGCCAACGCAGGCGAGGTCGATCTCGCCGTTTTGTGCGTGGACAGCGGCCGCGACAGCCCGTGGCTCGCCGACCTGCGGCGCCGCTTGGGCGAGGGGGTGCCGATTGTCGTCGTGCTACCCGCTCCCTCGCTCGAGGACACGGTCGCCGCGATGCGGAGCGAGGGCGTGGCGGCCGTGCTCTCCGCCGATGACCTGGGGAGCGGTGAGCTCCCCAACGTGGCCGCTCGACTGCTTTTCGGAGACGTCTTCGGGGTCGACAAGCTCGTGCCCTGGGGCGTCCGCGTTCACACCGTCTTCGTCGGCAGCTACGAGGACAAGACCATCGCCATCCGCGAGACGTCGGAGTTCGCCGAGCGGCTCGGCGTGCGTCGCAAGTACAGGGAGCTCATCGAGCAATGCCTCGACGAGATGTTGATGAACGCCCTGTACGACGCGCCCGCCGACGACAGCCGCAGGGCCCCGCGCGGCTCGAAGGGAGGCCAGGCCCGCGCCTCGATGGAGCTCGGCGACCGGGCGGTCGTGGAGTACGGGTGCGATGGAACGACGTTTACTTTGGCGGTGCGCGACGCGTTCGGCACGCTCGAGCGGGATACGGTCGTTTGGTACCTGGACAAGTGCCTGCACGCGAACGAGCAGATCGACCGCAAAGAGGGGGGCGCAGGGCTGGGGCTGTATCTCATCGCGAACGCGAGCACGCAGTTTTTCATCAACTTCCAGCCCGGGGTGGCGACGGAGGTGTCGTGTCGGTTCGATCTCACTGCGCCGAAAGTTCGGCTCAAAGCGCTGGGGATCTTCGAGGAGAAGCAGGACTCGGCCGCTCGTATCGCCGCGCCCGCCCAAGCGACGTCCGCGCCACGAGGGCTCATCGCCGCGCTCGCCACGTCCGTGGCGGTGATCTTGGTGCTCACGGCCATGGTGGCGTATCCCCAGCTGGCGCCGGTGCCCACGGGGGACGTGCGCGCTGAGACCGTGCCGGCAGGGGCGGATGTCGAGATCGACGGGCAGCTCGCGAGCGCGGGCGAGGGCGCGCCCGCGGTGTTTCGAGACCTCGAGGCCGGCAGGCACCACATCATCACGGCGCGACTGGACGGCTACGAGGAGGAGGCCGCGATCGTGACGCCGGCGGAGGATGAAGTCACCGAGGTCGAGATCGTCCTCGAGCCCGAGCGCGTTCCGGTCGATCTGACAAGCGAGCCGTCGGGGGCCGAGATCTTCATCGACGGTGAGCTGCGCGGCCGCACACCGCAGGTGCTGGAGTTCCCGGCGGGCAGCGAGACCGAGGTCCGGTTCGAGCGGGACGGCTACGCGCCTGCGGATGAGCGCGTGTTCGCATCGGCGGAGGCGAGCGAAGATGCTGTGACCGCTATCTTGGAGCTCAGCCCCGGCAACGCCGCGGTGTCGATCACCTCCCAGCCGCTGGGCGCGACCGTTGCGATCGACGGAGACGAGCTCGCCGATGTGACACCCATCGATGAGCATTTGCTGCCGGCCGGCGAGCGGCACGTCATCGAGCTTTCGCGACCGGGCCACGCCCCCGTGTCGCGAGAGCTCGTTCTCGAGGACGGAGAGCGCCGAGAGCTCGATATCGGGCTCGAGCCGGGCGGGCGCATCGACGTGGTCGCGAACGTCGGGTGGGCTCACCTTTCGATCCCCCAGCTCGACTGCGACAGCGTGGGCGGCATCCGCGGCTGTCCTGCGCCCGCGGGAACCTACCGGGTGCGGGTGAGGAGTCGTGACCCATTCGTGAGAAAAGACGTCGATATCTCCGTTGGCGAGGGAGATGAGAGGTTCTCGCTGAGGCTCGGAGTCGCCGAGACGGAGGACGATAGGTATGTCTTCGACGTGGAGGACGCGGAAGACCCGCCCACACGGGTTGCGTTCCAACCGGGCGCGCACACGGTGAACATCGTGGATCGAACGAACGGGGAGCGCCGAGAGCGCCAGATCGATGTCGCCGCCGGTGAGACGACGGTGGTCGCGTGGGAGTAGCGGGCGGGTTATGCCTCACCGCGTTGGCCGCGTTCGGTGATGGACGTCGCACCGCGCCCAAGGGGGGCCGGCCATTGGGCTACGAAAGGCGGTCGCGGTAGTCTTCATAGCCGAAGCGCCGCACGACGCGGATGTCCCCGCTGTCAGGGTCGTGCGTGGCGATGTCCGGTAGACGCACCCCGTTGAACGTGGTGGTCTTCACCATGGTGTAGTGGGCCATGTCGGCGAAAACCAGCTTGTCACCGACCTCGAGCGGCCGCGGAAACGCGTAGTCACCGACCACGTCGCCCGCCAGGCAGGTGAGGCCTCCCAGGCGGTAGGTGTGCGGATGTTCGCCCGGCTCTCCCGCCCCGGCGATCTCGGGGCGGTAGGGCATCTCGAGCACGTCGGGCATGTGCGCGGTGGCCGAGGTGTCGAGGATCGCGATGCGATGATCGCCGCTGCGGATGACGTCGAGCACCGAGGCGACGAGGACCCCGGTGTCGACGGCGATCGCCTCGCCCGGCTCGAGGATGACGCGGACACCGTAGCGCTCGCGGAGACGGCGGACGAGCCGGATCAAAAGCTCTCGGTCGTAGTCGGGCTTCGTGATGTGATGGCCACCGCCGAGGTTGATCCACTGCATGCGGGCCAAAAGGGCGCCGAATTTGTTCTCCACGGCGGCGAGCGTGCGTTCGAGGTTCGTGGCGCCCAGCTCGCAGAGGGTGTGAATGTGCAGCCCCGAGATGCCGTCTAGGTCTGAATCATTCAGGGTCTCGCGCGTGGCGCCGAGGCGCGATCCGGGGGCGCACGGATCGTAGATGGGGACCTTCACCTCGGAGTGCTCTGGGTTTATGCGCAAGCCGCACGCGACGTCGCGGTCCGCCGCCCGGACCTGCGCGCGCAGCCGGCGCCACTGTGAGCTCGAGTTGAAGATCACGTGGTCGGCGTGGCGCAGGATCTCGGCGAGGTCTTGCGCCGAGTACGCCGGCGCGTAGGCGTGGATCTCGCCTCCGTGCTCCTCGCGGCCGAGGCGGGCCTCGTGCGGCGAGCTCGCGGCCACCCCGCCGAGATACTGGCGCACGAGCGGAAACACGCTCCACATCGCAAAGCCCTTGAGGGCGAGGAGGATCGTGCAGCCGGCGCGCTCGCTCACGTCTGCGAGGATCTCGAGGTTTTCGCGCAGCGCGCCCAGGTCGACCACGAACGCCGGCGTGTCGACCTCAGTCACATCGATGCGAAGGTCCCGCCCCATCGCGCGTCACCGCTCTTCGATGTGCCAGGGCAAGCCGGCGGGGCCCAGCGCTTCGAGGAACGGATCCGGATCGAGCTCCTCGATGTTGAAGACTCCCGCGCCCTTCCACGCCCCGCTCGCGATCATCTTGGCGCCGGTCGCCGCGGGGACGCCGGTGGTGTACGAGACCGCTTGGGCGCCGACCTCGCGGTAGGTCTCGGCGTGATCGGTGACGTTGTACAAAAACACCCGCCGCGACTCGCCCGCCTTCTCGCCCTCGATGAGGCACCCGATGCTCGTTTTCCCGCGGTAGTCTTCCGCCAGCGAGCCCGGATCGGGCAACAGTGCCTTGAGAAACTGGATCGGGACGATGTCTCGGCCCTCGAAGCGCACGGGATCGATCCGGGTCATGCCCACGTTCTCGAGCACCCTGAGGTGGGTGAGGTACTGCTCGGAGAAGGTCATCCAGAACCGGATCCGCTCGAGGCCAGGCAGGTTCTGGGACAGCGACTCGAGCTCTTCGTGGTACATGAGATAGGCGCGCTGCGTGCCCACTTCGGGGAAGTCGAACTCCATCGACTCCGCGAGCGGCGCCGTGGTCTTCCACTCACCGCGGTCCCAGTAGCGGCCGGGCTGGGTGATCTCCCGGATATTGATCTCGGGATTGAAGTTCGTCGCGAACGGCCTGCCGTGGTCCCCGGCGTTACAGTCGAGGATGTCCACGGTGCGGATGTGATCGAAGAGATGCTTTTTCGCGTAGGCGCAAAACACGTTGGTCACGCCGGGATCGAAGCCCGAGCCGAGGAGCGCCATCAGCCCCGCGTCGCGGAACCGATCGTGATAGGCCCATTGCCACTTGTATTCGAACTTGGCCTCGTCCGGCGGCTCGTAGTTGGCCGTGTCGACGTAGGGGACGCCCACTTCGAGGCACGCCTCCATGATGGAGAGGTCCTGGTAGGGAAGCGCGACGTGGATGACCACATCCGGCTTCGCCTCGCGAAGGAGCGCCGCGGTCTGCCGGGCGTCGTCGGCATCCACCTGCGCGATCTCGATCTCGCGTCCCGTCCGCCGGCGCACGCTGTCTCGGATCTCCTCACAGCGCGCGCGTGTGCGGCTCGCCAACGTGATATGCGCGAACGTGTGGTCGTCCTCAGCGCATTTGTGGGCGACCACGCGGCCGACGCCGCCGGCGCCGATGATCAATACCCTGCTCATGGTGACGCTCCGCCTGAAAAAAAATGGGCGGCGAATCTAGCACACGCGAGCGCGCGGCCCACAGCGAGCCGCACCTTTCTCGAAGGAGGCTCGCGGGTGGCAGGGGGCTGGTGCGCCTGCCTCGGTCTCCAGCTCGCCGAGCCGTCGCTTACCAGTGGGCGCGAAGCGAGCGGCTGTCGCCGGCATCTCGTTATCAGGAGGGCGCCATGCTTCCAGAGCAGCTCATGGTTTCCGATCTCATGACCACCGCCATCATCACCAGGACGGAGGTCGATACGATCGGGCGCGCGGAGCTCGACATGGAGCTCGCCGACGTTCGCCACATCCCCGTGGTCGACGATCGGGTGAACCTCGTTGGGATCCTGTCCAACCGCGACGTCTTCCGCGCGCTCGGCCAGGAGCTCGGCAAGCGCGGCGGGGGCACGGTGAGGGTGGGAGACGTCGTGACGCGCGACGTCGTGGCGGTCGATCGCGACACCCCCGCCCACGAGGCCGCGGAGCTCCTCCTCGAGCACAAGATCGGGGCGCTTCCGGTGCTCGGCGACGACGGTCAGCTCGTCGGCCTGGTCACCGAGACGGATTTTCTGCGCGTCGCGTGGCGCGCCCTGCGCGGTGAGCCTTTGGCCCCCGTCGAGGATTGACCGGCGCTACTCGCCCCGCCCCCGCCGCTCTGCGCGGTCTTGGAGGTAGGCGTGCCCGCGCTCCATGAGCTCGACGAACTCGCCTTCGTCGCCGGCGCGCACGACGGACCGCACGCGCTCCACGGCGTAAAGGAGCGCCGCGATGGACTCGGTGCCGTAGTCGTTCAGGGTCTGGATCTCGAAGTAAAGGTGGGGGTTTTCACCGGCGACCTGCGAGGCCACGGCGAGCTGGTCGTCGAAGGTGGTGCTCGACAGCTGCGCGAGCACCTTGGCCGCTTCTCCGCTCTCGGCCAGCGCGGTGAAAAACGAGATGTTGACGACGTGGGACAGCCCCAGGACGTAGGCGATGAGCCGGTCGTGGTTTTCGAGGTCCATGTCGACCACGGTCGCCATGGTGGGCGTAAACAGCTGCTTGACCTCCTCGCTCGCTTCCGGTGAGCCGGCGTCGACCACGATGACGTGGCGGCCGGACAGGAGCTCTACGTCGGGGCCGAACATGGGATGGAGCGAGGTGACCCGCGCCCCGGCGCGCGCGAGCGCGGTGAGGCCCGACCGAAGCGGGCTCTTGAGCGAGCCGATGTCGAAGATGAGGCCGCGCGGCGGAGCCTCGGCGAGCTCGAGGAGGATCTCGGCCGAGCGCCTGAGCGGCGCCGCGACCACGATCATGTCGTGTTCGAGGTCGGCGTCACGCCAGTCGTGGTAATGGCGGCAGCCCGCCACGGGACCCGATGGATCGGCCGTCTCGACGACGTAGCCCTGCGATGACAAAAAGCGCACAAACCAGCGGCCCATCTTGCCGCCGCCGCCGATGATGAGGATTCGCTTGCCGCTCCCGGCCTCGCGCGCGGCCACCTGGTCGCGCTCTTGCACGGTGAGCGACGAGCGGATGAGGAGCAGGGTGAGCGCCTCGGCCACCTCTGCGGGGAGGCCCTGCGCCGCGGCGGCGTCGCGGGCGCGCTGGATCACCTCCTTTTCTTGACCGTAGTCTCGAGGAGGGATGCCGCGACTCCGCTTCTCCGCGCCGATCTCGGAGGAGAGCCTCTGCCTCTCGGCGACGAGCTCGAGGATGTCGCGGTCCAGCGCGGCGAGCTTGTTTCTCAGGTCGTCCAGGCTCATGGGCGGCCCAGTGGTTCACGGCGGAAGTCGTGAACCACGGAAAAGCAACGATCAGTAACGTAGCGAGGACACGAATGACCCGGAACCGGCCTGCGCCCGCCCTCGCCCCCGCCAGGGGCGGGCGTAGGACGGTGCAGCACTTCTGCCGAGCTCATCCAGTTTACTCCACCTCCGCGGCGAGGACTCCCCGCGCTGGGCGATAAGCTACTGAACCCGCCGCTGGGGTGCCGGCTTGGTGTTTTCCTTCTCCGCGAGATGCACGTCGACGACGTCGATGTTGACCTCCACGACCTTGCGCCCCGCCATGCGATCGACCGCCTCGGCGACCTTGCTGCGGAGCTCACCGGCGACCTGGCGGATGTCGCACCCGTGCTCGATGATGACCTCGATGTCGAGCGCGGCCTCCTTCTGGCCGACCTCGGCGGCGACGCCGCGGGTGGGCTTGTCACCGCCGAAGTTCATGAGGCGCGACTTTCCGAGCGAATGAATGCCCGGGATGTCGCGGGCCGCGAGGCCCGCGATCGTCGCCACCACGTCCTGCGACATCTCGATGCGCCCCGCGACGCCGTCTGCGCCCGCCGGCGTCTCCTGGACGATATGCTTGACTGCTTTGGTCTCCATAGCCTCTCCTCGAAGTAGCGCGCCGGGTGGGCCCGGCTGGTTTGTTGGCTCCAACTTCAGGGTGCCCGAAGGCCAGATTACCAGATCGCGATACGGGCATACGAGCCTGCGGGCGCGTCGTTATGGGCGCAGGCGAGGTCTTCGCTGCCGAGAGAGGGGGGCCGCGTAGGCCGTGACCCTTCAGCGCCCTACAGCCGCGCGTCGCCGCCGCGAACGTCGGCGTGTCGCGTGTCGGTCGCAAGGACCCGGGAGGCGCAGCTCATCGAGCGGCTCAGTTGCCGCGACCGCGCGCGCGTTTTGCCGCCCACCGCGCAAACGAACAGCGAGCCTCCGTCCACCGCGAACCGGCGCATCGCCAGGTCCCACGAGCCCTCGGGGGAGGTCACTTCTCCTTCGAAATAGTCGAGCGTGCGCCCGATGAGGGGGAGCGTCGCCGCGACCTCGTCGCAGGTGTCGGCGCTCCCCGAGGCGGCCAGGTGGATGCCCTGCTCGTCGAACACCACCATCGCATCGACCGCCCCGTCGCTGCGGCATGCTTCGAGCTGAAGGTGCATCGCCTCCAGGGGATCTTTGCTGCGTTGTCGGCGTCTGTCGGTGCGCATTTCGTTCATGACGGCAGTGTAGGTTCACGGCGTACATGAGGGCAAAAAAACGGCAGTCGGGCGGGTCCGCCGCGGTTCCCTTGCCGGCGGCTCCGCATTGGCGCACGCTTCGAGCCGCCTCCCGGCGCCCCACCGCCGATGCCGCCCCCGACCCAAGACGCGAGCGAACGCCTCACCTTGCGCGCCCGGCTGCGCCGGTTCGTCGGCGTGTTCCGGTTCAGCCGGCGGGCGATGCGCCTTGTTTGGAGCACGAGCAAAAAGCTCACGATCGCGCTGTGCGTCCTCAGCATCGTCGCGGGCGCGCTGCCGGCGCTCATGGCCTACGTGGGCAAGCTCATCGTCGACGCCGTGGTGCTCGCGTCCGAGACCGGCGACGCCGAGGACCGGTGGCAGGCGCTCGCGTACATGCTCATCGAGGGCGGCCTCGCCCTCGCGCTGGCGGGCGCCGAGCGCGGCATCGAGATGTGCCGCTCGCTCTTGCGCGCGCTCCTCGGTCACCGCGTCAACGTGCTCGTCCTCGAAAAGGCCCTCACGCTCGAGCTCCGGCACTTCGAGGACTCCGAGGTCTACGACAAGATGACCCAGGCCCGGCGCGAAGCCTCTACCCGGCCGCTCAGCCTGGTCATGCGCACCTTCACTCTCGGCCAGCGCATGATCTCGCTCGTGAGCTACGCGGCGATCCTGCTTTCGTTCTCGGTGCTCGCGGTCGTCGTGCTCGTCATCGCCGCGCTGCCCGCGTTCATCGCAGAGGCCAAATATTCGGGCGAGGCGTTTCGACTGTTTCGATGGCGGACCCCGGAGGCCCGCGAGCAGATGTACCTCGAGACCGTGCTCGCGCGCGAAGATTACGTCAAGGAGGTCAAGCTTTTCGGGATCGGGCGCCATCTCCTCGACCGCTACGTGGGCATCTTCAAGCGCCTGTTTCGCGAGGATCGGAGCCTGACCATCCGGCGCCACGTGTGGGGGTTTTTGCTCGGCTCGGTGAGCACGGCGGCGTTTTACGGCGCGTATGCGTGGATCATCGCGGAGACCGCCCGGGGCCAGATTTCCCTCGGCGACATGACCATGTACCTCATGGTGTTTCGCCAGGGGCAAAGCGCGCTGTCGTCTTCGCTCACCTCGGTGGGTGGCATGTATGAGGACAATCTCTACGTCGCGAACCTCTACGACTTCCTCGAGCAGCCGGTGTCCGCGCCCACCGGCACCGAGACCTTCGGACCGGATCCGGGCGACGGCGTTCGCTTCGAGTCGGTGTCCTTTGCCTATCCCGGAGCCTCGGAGCTCGCGCTTCGCGACGTATCGTTTCAGATTCGTCCGGGGGAGAAGCTCGCCCTGGTCGGGGAGAACGGGTCGGGCAAAACCACCCTGATCAAGCTCCTCGCGCGGCTTTACAACCCGAGCTCGGGCCGCGTGACCCTCGACGGCCTGGATCTTCGCGAGTGGGACCTTCGGGCGCTCCGCCGGCGCATCAGCGTCATCTTTCAGGACTTCGCGCGCTACCAGCTCAAAGTCGGCGAAAACGTCGGCGTCGGCGACGCGGTCGCGATGGCCGACGAGGAGCGCTGGGAGCGCGCCGCCGACAAGGGCCTCGCCGCGCCGTTCATCGCGCAGCTCCCCGAGAGGTACGAGACCCAGCTCGGCAGATGGTTTCGGGGCGGACGCGAGCTGTCGCTCGGCCAGTGGCAAAAGATCGCCCTTTCGCGGGCGTTCATGCGCGAAGGGGCGCCGATCATGGTGCTCGACGAGCCCACCGCGTCGATGGACGCAGAGGCCGAAGCTCAGGTGTTCGAGCACGTGCGCGACGCGACGGGCGAGCAGATCGTCATCGTGATCTCCCACCGGTTTTCGACCGTGCGCATGGCCGATCACATCATCGTGCTGGGTGACGGGGAGATCCAGGAGGAAGGCACTCACGGCGACCTCATGCGGCGCGGGGGCACCTACGCCCGCCTGTTCACGCTTCAGGCCGCGGGCTATCAGTAAGACCCCTCACTCGATGCGAGGCCCGCGCCCGCGCGCGCCCCCACGCGTTGGGGACGCCTATGCCCAGCGCTTGCGCCGGATGATATGGGAAGTTTGCGTCTCGGCGCCGATGGGCGAGGATTCAGCGGTCACCGAGTGCTAGGCTTGAACGGGTGAGCTCGAACGACGGACACCGCCCCGGTGGGGGCGGCGTCGAAGTTGCCCCGGAGCTGCGAGCGCTTACGCGCGTGGAGCTCCAGGTCGGGCAGCGCTTCGCGGGCCGCTACGACATCGAGGCGCTCATCGGCCGGGGCGGCATGGGAGCCGTGTATCGAGTGCGCGACGCGAGGCTTGGCGAGATCGTGGCTCTCAAGCTGCTCGCGCTGTCGGACGAACGCGCCGTCGAGCGCTTCGTTCGCGAGGTTCGCCTGTCGCGCCGCGTGACCCACCCAAACGTCGCGCGGACCTACGATTTCGGCGAGCAGGGCGAGGTCCGTTACCTCACGATGGAATACGTTCGCGGCGTCGCCCTCGAAAAAGAGCTGTCGAGCGGCCGCGGCGAGCCCCCGGATCCCGCGCGCACGGTCGCGATCGCGACCCAGGTCGCCCACGGGCTGCAGGCGGCCCACGCCGCGGGCATCGTGCATCGGGACTTAAAGCCCGCCAACATCCTCCTCGAGGACGGGGGGCGGGTCGTGCTCACGGACTTCGGGATCGCGCGCGCCGTGCGCGATCGGCAGGACGGGCAGCCCACGGGAGCCGTGATGGGCACCCCGCGCTATATGTCGCCCGAGCAGGCTTCCGCCAAGCCCGCAGACGCCCGGAGCGACATCTACGCGCTCGGCGTCATCCTGTTTCAGATGGCCACGGGCCAGCTCCCGTTCGCCGGCGAGGATCCGGTCGCGGACGCCGTCGCGCGCATCGAACGATCGGCCCCCGATCCGCGAGACGTCGCGTCCGTTCCAGACGAGCTCGCCGAAGCGATCAACGCCTGCCTCCGCCGCGACCCCGCGGAGCGCCCGCAAGGCGGTGACGAGCTGCGCGCCCTTTTGCCGGCGCCCGACGACGAAGCCGCCGGGCGCGACATCGGCGGGGCTCCGAGGGCCCGGCGGCCGTCGGGGCGCTCCTTGTCCGCCGATCCGGGCTCGGGGGAGTTGCGCCGTCGCGCCGCCACGGTCGAGCCGCCGTCTTTGTCCACGCCGAGCGGCCTTTACGCCCCGCTTTGCCCGTTCCGGCAGGCGCTCGCAGTGCTCCCGTTTTCGTACCGCGGGCCCGAAGACCACGACTACCTCGGCGACGCCCTGTCCGAGGAGCTCATCGACATCCTGTCGCGCACCCGCGGGCTTCGGGTGCTCGCGCCCGGCGCAACGCGGCGGTTTGCCGGCGGCGGCGAGCCGGCCCAGGTAGGCGAGGAGCTCGGCGCCGACGTGGTGGTCGAGGGCACGGCGCAGCTCGCGGGCAACCGGGTGCGCGTGTCGGCGCGCCTCGTCGAAACCGACAGCGGGGTGCAGCGGTGGAGCGAGCGGTTCGACGCCGACTTCGAGGACGTGTTTGCGCTGCAAGAGACCCTGGGGCAGCGGGTCGCTGAGTCGCTGCGGCTGGAGGTCGATGCCGCGGTCTACCGCCGCTCCGCGCCGCCCGAGGCGATCGAGCTGTATCTGCGCGCGCGGAGGCTTCTGAGAAGCACGGTGAACCTCCGTGCTCACGAGGCGGTGGACATGCTCGACCACTGCCTTTCGCTCGCGCCGGAGTTCGTGCCGGCGCTGCCGGGGCATGCGCTCGCGAGCGTGCGCGCGTGGTGGCAGCTCACCGGGGAGCCGACCGCCGAGCGCGCCGAGCGGGCAGAGCGCAGCGTAGAGCGCGCGCGCGTTCGCGCCCCGGACCTCGCGGAGACCCACCTCGCCCTGGCCATGTTTTCGGTACAGCGCGGCGCCTACGCCGAGGCGACGCCGGCGCTGGCCAAGGCGCTCGAGATCGCGCCCACCCTCGCCGAAGCGCATCAGTATCTCGGCCAGCTCCAGGCCGAAGCCGGTCACGCGAGCGAGGCGCGTCGCCGGCTCCAGCTCGCCCTCGAGCTCGACCCCAGCATGCAGGCCGCGCGCATCGGGCTCGCGCGCATCGCCGCGCTGAACGCCGACTTCGACACCGCGTGCGAGCTGTTGACGCCGCTCGAGAACACCAATTCGGCCTCCCCGCTCGCGTCCTACGGTTCGGCGCTGCGATACGCCCTGTGGACGGGACGCGAAGCCGAGGTCAGGTCGGCCTACGCGGCGATTTGCGCGAGCTCGGGGCTCGAGGTCGAGCTCGGCCGCCGGATGTTGGCGATCGCGGTGGGAGAGGGTTCGATCGACGACGCCCGCGCGGCTCAGCTCGAGCTGGAGCAGTGGCTCGGAAACGAGCGGCTGATCGGGCTCATTCGGCAGCTCGCGACGGAGGCGTTTTGCGTGGCCGGGGCCTACGACAGGGCCTGGGCCACGCTGCGCAGCGCGGCCGAGGGCGCGCTCATCGACGTCGATTGGATGCGGCGCTGCCCGCTCCTGTCGCCCCTGCGCGGCGGCGATGAGTTCGCAGGGCTGCTCGCGACGGTTCAAGCCCGCGCCGAAGTCATCTGGCGCCGTTGACTCTCCCGGCGCCGGCCTGCGCGCAAGGAGGCCGTTCCGCGAATGTCGTCAGCGCCCGCTCGATCGCCTTCGGCGCTGGCGGTCCCCGAATCGGGCGAAGCCCTTTAGCACCTTGAGCTCGGTGGAGGGCCACGGCCTGAGCGCGTGGGCCATGGCGGCGCGATGGCGCGGGTAGCTCATCACGAGCTTCGGGGTGTCCATGAGCTCACCGCACAGCTTGGCCACCTTCTCGGGCTTGAGCAGGCGGAACGCGCTGAACATGAGCGCGGCGTTTTCATCCCCCTGGGCGCTGTGCGCCATATCCGTCTCGATGGCGTCGGGGCACAGCGCGCTCACGTGAATCGGGATGTGTGAGCGCTCGAGATCGCCCTGCAGCGAGGTGGAAAATCCGAGCACGGCGTGTTTGGACGCGCCGTAGACCGCGAGTCCTGGTGCGGGGAGCATCGACGACAGCGACGCGATATTGATGATGTGGCCGCCGTCCGACGACTGCATGGCTTGGACGGCGGCGCGGCTTCCCCACATCACGCCGAGGACGTTGACCTCCATCTGGATGCGCACATCCTCGTCATCGTGCTCCCAGGCCAGCCCGGTCCGCATGACGCCGGCGTTGTTGACCCAGAGCTTGAGGTCGCCTCGCTGACCCGCCTCGCGCGCGATCTCGTGATGGGACGCTGGGTCGCGGACATCTTGTTTTACCGACCACGCCCCGCGGCCGATTTCGCGCGCGGCCTGCGCGGCCGCCTCCTCGTCGATATCGGTGACGAGGACGGAATATCCCCGGTCCGCGGCCTCGCTCGCTATGAGGCGGCCGAGTCCTCGGCCCGCTCCTGTGACGACAGCCGTTTTCACGGCCCTTACGATCGCGCGCCCGCCGCGCCATTGCAAGCCCACGGGGGGACGGCGCGCCGGTCACGCGACCCGAAGCCGCTACGCTTGCGCGGGAGGCGCGCCGTGTCCGGCGAAGAGGTCCTGGGCGAGCGACTCGAGGCCGGGCCGAAGCGCCGGGAGGCGAGCTGCGCTCTCGCCCCAGCACGAAAGCTGCGCCGCCGCGATCGAAGACCGCGAGCCGTCTGCGGGGCCGGCGGGAAACGTCCGCAGAGCGAGCGTAGCGTCGATCTCCCGGAGCCACACGAGGAGTTGAAATGGGGGCTCGGCGATCAGCACCTCGCCGCGGAGCACCTCGCCGCCGAGCACCACAGCAGGACGATCGCCGGGCGCCGGACGCTCGCTGAGCGCGAGACCGCCGGCGAGGGTGGCATAGGCGACGTCGGGGGGGGCGGAGGCCACGCCGACGGCCGCCGCGCACGCGCGCGCAGAGCCCCGGTAGTGCTCGAGGTAGAGGCGAAATAGCGCGAGCGCCGCCTTCCACCCGGCTTCGGTGCCGGCGCGCTCGTCCTCGCCGCCGGGACCGTCGCGAAATCCCGCGTGCTCGACCTCGATCTCGCGGGTTCGTCCGCGATCCACGATGTGCACGCGCTGCGCCTGTGCCGGCCTCCCCGGCGGCTGGCCGGCGAGCCGCAAGGTGGTGGGGGGCGACGCCTCGACGACGCGAAGTGGGATGGCTTGTCCCAAGCTGTCCCAGGCCAAGACGATCTCGTTACCTTGCGCGATCGCGCCGTCCACGCGCTCTGCATACCAGGACGACAGCGCGTCGCGCTGGGTCCACGCCTCCCAGCACGCTTGCGCCGTCGCGTCCACGACGATGCGCGCCCGAGCGACGCCTGCGCCGGCGGCGACCATCGCCAAAGGTTAGCACGCCGACCTGCGCAAACGCCCGACGGCGAGCGCGCGGTATGCGCGCCGCCGGCTCGTCAAGCGATCACCCGCGGCCGAGCAGGGCGCCCTTGAGGTCGGGGGTTACCGCGCCCGGACCGATGAAGCTCGCGAACAGCTTGCGCGCGAGCGCGCTGTCGGTCACGGAGACGATGGCGCGTCCGTTTTTGGATAAAGACAGTGCGCCTCGGGGGTGATAGGTGAAAGCGAACACGTCCCCTTCGTCGGCGTCGGGAAGCGCGCTTAGGAACCGATCGCGCTGCGCGCCATCCGCGCCTGACGCGTCCGGCAGCGCGCTCGCGGCCACCTCGAGAAACTCGTCGCGCTCGACGGCCCGCTCGAAACGGAGGACCAGGCCGCGCGTCTGTTCCGAGTCGAGCAGCGCCTCGCCGTCCCGCGTCGTCCGCTCGACGTATAAGCCCGCCTCGAACACGTCCACATTGAACACCGTGGCCTCGTAGACCCCTGCGCCGTTCAGGTAAAGCGTCTCCTCGCCGACGGCGAGGGTGTCCGGAAGCGCGGTCGCGCCGGCGTACCCAGGCGCTGCCGCCATCCCGGCGATGAGGGAAACCATCGAAATCCATTTCACCACGTAGGTCCTCCTGGCACGGCTTTTCGTCGTCGCGTTCGGTTTCGATCGCGAAGCCGGCTCGAGGTTGCCCGGGGCCCCGGCCTTGCGCACGTGCGGCGGGTTCGCTTTATGCGGCGGCCTCACGAAGCGTCTTGTCGGCTTTGGCGAGGGCCGCGGCTCGGCGCCTGGCGATGTCGCTACCCTGGCGAAGCCCCGGCGCGCGCCGCCGACACCGCGCAGGACACCCGCAGTGATAGGCTCGTAGCCGGGAGTGGCAGCGAGAAGGCCACACCGGGAGGGCGCCGCACGTGAGCTGGATCGATGCCGCCATCGTCTTCGCGTTCATTCTCTACGCGGCGCACGCGGGGCTCAGATCGCGGGCCATCGCCGGCCAGAATCTCGAGGAGTACTTCCTCGCCGGCCGCAGCCTTCCAGGCTGGAAGGCCGGCTGCAGCATGGCCGCCACGCAGTTCGCCGCCGACACGCCGCTTCTCGTCACTGGCCTGGTCGCCACCGCGGGGATCTTCGCCGTGTGGCGACTTTGGATCTTCGGCGTCGCGTTTCTTTTGCTCGGTTTTTTGCTCGCGGCGTCATGGCGCCGCGCCCGCGTTCTCACCGACGCAGAACTCACCGAGCTCCGCTACGGCAGCCAGGCGGCGGCATGGCTACGCGGTGTCAAAGCGATCTACTTCGGCACCATTTTCAACTGTACCGTGTTGGCATGGGTGCTGCTCGCGGCCACGCGCATCGCGGAGCCGTTTTTGCTCTGGAACGAGTGGCTCCCCGCGTGGGCGTTCGAGCCCGTGCTGTCCCTGGTCACGGCCATCGGCTCGCCGATAAGCGCCGTTCCGGATCTGGGTGATCCCACGACGTGGCCGCCAGACGTCTGGGTGAGCTCCGCGAACAACGTCCTGTCCATCTTGGCGATCATCGCCGTCACCACGTTTTATTCCACGACCGGTGGCCTCCGCAGCGTGGTGCGGACCGACGTGGCGCAGCTCGCGCTCATGCTCCTCGCCACCCTTTTGTTCACCTGGCTCGTCGTTCAGCACGAGGCGGTCGGGGGGCTGCGCGCGCTGCCCGAGCGGCTAGGCGAGATGTTCCCGGCCTCCGACCCAGGGCCCGCGGGCATCAGTGCCGACCAGATCCTCTCGTTCGTGCCGTCCATGGCCAAGGACGTCACCCTCGCGCTCCTGCTCGTGTTGGCGATCCAGTGGATCGCGCAGATGAACGCCGACGGCACCGGTTATCTCGCGCAGCGCACGATGGCGTGCCGGAGCGATCGAGACGCCAAGCAGGCCGCCATCGTGTTCACCCTCGCGCAGATCGTCCTAAGGAGCCTGTTGTGGCTACCGCTCGTGCTCGGGCTCCTCATCGTGTTCGCCCCCGAGACACCTCAAGAGGCCGCCGCCGCCATCCGCGAGCGAACCTACGTCGACGGCATTCGCGATCTTCTGCCCGCCGGGGCCAAGGGCATCATGCTCGCGGCGATGCTCGCCGCGCTCGCATCGACCGTGGACACCCAGATCAACTGGGGGTCGTCGTACTGGACGAACGATTTGTTTCACCGCTTCATCTGCCGCGCGTGGCTGAAACGCGAGCCGAAGCCGCGCACGCTGGTGTGGGTCGCGCGCGCCGCGAACCCCTTCATCCTCGTGATCGCGCTCGTCATCATGACGCAGCTAAGCTCCATCGAGGCGGCTTGGCAGCTCGTGCTTTTGCTCGGCGCCGGCATGGGCGTGGTGCTCGTCTTGCGGTGGCTGTGGTGGCGCATCACCGCCTGGGGCGAGCTCGCGTCGATCGCCGCCTCCGCCGTCCTCGCGCCCGTCCTGCTGCTCGGAGTGCAAGATGTGACCGCGATTTCGGGCGTGGGGCTCGGCGGGGTGGAGATCCGGCACGGAGTCTCGTTTTTCGGCTTCGTGGAGGTCGGCGCCCGTGGCGCCGAGGAGTGGCGGCTCATCGTCATGGCCGCGTTATCCACGGCGGCGGGCGTCGGGGCGTCGCTCTTGTCGCGCGGCGAGGCGATGGAGGGGCTCGTGGCGTTTTACGAGCGCGCGCGGCCGCCGGGGTTTTGGGGGCCGGTCGCGGAGGCGGCCGGCGCCGACCCGCGCGCGGACCGTCGCCGTCTCTGGCGGGGCCTCGCGGGCGTGGTGGTGTGCTCCGTGTCCACGTTCGCGCTTCTCATCGGCCTCGGGTCGGCGCTCGTCGGCAGCCCGGCGCCCGCGTGGTTCCCGTGGCGGTCTGTGTGGAACGCGCTCATGATCGGGATCGGCGTCATCACCGTGCCGCTGTGGTGGAAGCTCGCGTTTTCGGGGCGCGATCGCCGCGCTGGCTAACGCGGTCGCCGCGGCATCGGCTGCGCTGTCTCTGGCGGTCACCCCCGCGGGCGCGAGCGGCGCTGCCGAAGGCGGCGAACGAGGCCGTATACGAGGATGCCGAGGCCGAGGGCGAACAGGCCTCGCGCGAGCCACGTCACGACAGTGAGGGCCTGCGCCGACGCGAAGGAGACTTCTCGCGCGACGGCGTACTCCCCGACCTGCGCCAGGGTCATGAGCAAAAACGCGACGGCGAGGATCGCCTGTCGCGCTCCGCTCTCGCCGCGGCGGCGCCTTCGGACACCGAGCGCACCGAACACCGCGGCGTGCACCAAGAATACGAGGGAAAGCGCGATCGGCAACAGCCCGTCCATCACTGGAAAAAAGCTTTCCTGCGCGCCGGGATCAAGCTCGCCCGCGCACGGATGTGCCCCGGTTTCGGGGCGGGCGCGCGGGGAAGACGCCGGCGTAGCGGACGTGATGCGCTTGCGCGTCGGCGAGCTGCGCCCATCGAGTGCTCGCCTGCTCGCCGCTCGTCCGACTGCAAGGTGGTGCTCAGTATACGCAATTGCGGCGCGCGGTCGCGCTGCCCCAGGTCCGGCAGACCTGATCGGTAGTCGATAGCGCCGTTGGAGGGCAGCCCCCGGGGGCAGCTTTGGGCGCGGCTGAGGCCCCGCGCGGCGGCTGAGGTCAGCCGCAAATTCGCAGCCGGGGGACCAGGTAGGCCCGGGCGGGCTCGCGGGCGCCGGATCGGCCGGGCCCCTTACCTTCGCGGGACATGTTCATGAACGCCTCGCCATAGTCGAGCACGGCCTGATACTGGTTATGGGCGCGACAGCGAAGCTCGAGACGTTCGGGATCGTGATCGGCGCCGCGCGCCCAGTTGTCGATGTGGTGAAACTCGATCGCGCCTTTGCAGGTGCACCGGCGCCCCGCGGCGTCGCGAAATGCGCACCTGCCACCGTCGCGCGACCATACCTCGCGCCTCACCTTGGCGGGGATGTGGCGCGATCGCGGGCTGCCTGCGCGCGAGCCCTCACCGCTGGCGATCTCGGAAGATTTTCGCGGTCCTTCGGTGACCGCCGCCTTGCGGGCAAGGGAGCGCTCGAGCAGCAGAGCGAGCGCCCGGCTGACGATGGTCGCGGGGTCGCGATCGGGAATCTGGTGACTGTGCAGATTTTGAAGCTGCTCAAGGTCGCTATGGGTCTTTTCGTCGATCGTGATGCGAAGCTCGTAACGGCGCGGCGCGAGCGGCGTAACCGGCCGGTGTTTCGGCCGCTCGGGTGCGGCGGGCTCGTTTGGGCCAGGCGACGGCGCGGCTGCGGGCGCTTCGCCGCCTGGCGATGGCTCGGCCGACACCCCGAGAGAGGGCTCGGGCGCCGGCGCCGGTGCCGGCGAGGGCGCCAACGGCGGGGTGTCGACCCGCTGCGGGACCACCCGCACCCTCGAGGCGACGTCGGGTCTCGGCACAAGCTCGGCCACGAGCTTTTCGATAGCTCGCACCGGCTGATGCTTTGCGCGCTCCAAGAGATCGAGATAGTTCGTCTCGCGAAGGTGGGGGGCAAGCAGGGTGAGCCCCTTGAGGTGAAGCTCACCTCGCTCGACCATCTCGAAGATCACGGGATAGCGCCGCGCGGCCCGTGCCGCGTGGATTCGCTTGTACGCCGCCCCGTCAGAGAGGCCAAGCCGTTCGACGCAGTAGCGATGCATCGACGAGCACGCCTGTCGCAAATAAAGGCGGCGCTTGTCCACCTCGGCGATATGCGCCAATAGCACCGCGGTGAGCGCGTGCTGTCGCTTCGCCAGCTCGTCCAGCCGGATGAGCAGTGCGTCGTCAGAGAGTGCACCGAGCTGAGTTTCTAGCTGCATAGACGGACCCTAACATGCGCGCTTTTCGGCCCTGTGCGCGCGCCTGTGTGCGGCGAAGGGTCAAGATTCCACTCCGATTCGCCCTCGGCTGGAGTTCGCAGGACACAGTGCCTTTGCGCGCGCTCTGTGCGCCGATAACGACGCTCTCTCGAAACGCGGCTTCTTGAGGCCGAAAACCTGTCAAGGGAAATCGCCCTGCGCTGCGTTTTTTCCTCACAGATAGCCGGCAGATGTTGCCGCCTGGCAATCGCGCCGCAGGAGAGCTGCGCCCGGCCGCGGCCACACCGCCGCTCGCGCCGCGGACCTCCGATAGAGCCTGAACCGGTCCGACGGGCGAGTCGCTGAAACCTTTTTTATTTCGTTAGAGTTGTCTCCGATGGCATCTTGTTCCGCGCTGAAACTGTGAAGCTAAGGATCTTTCGCATTCCGCAGCCCAGCCCCGAAAAACCCGGGGCCTCACCGTCCAAATGGGCACCCGCGTTGCCGCGCTCTTGACAACCGCAGCCAAAGCCGATCCCCAGAGTAGGCCGCGCCGACGACCCTACAAAGGCGAACATTTATGGGCGAGGATAAAGAGATGGTGGTTCGACTCCGAGCCGTCCCCAAGCGCCCGCTTCGCAGCTCGCCGCCGCCTTCCTCCAGGCTTTTTCGAAAGCGTATTCTTCGGAGACCGACGAGGTCTTGCTAATGAAACGACACTTTACCTGCGCCCTCGCTGTCTCATTCTCGTTGGTTGGTGCGTGCAATGGTTCGGATTCCAGTCCCGACGCCGTCGCCGACGCGGAGGGCGGCGGGCAGCCGAACGGCAGCGACTTAGACGCGTCGAGCCCCATCGATGGGGGCTCCGGTGCGACCTCACCAGACGCAGATTCCGAGGCGCATGCGAACTACGCCTTTTTGACGAGCTCGCTGCACACCGGCGATCTCGGAGGTGTCGAGGGTGCCGATGAGATCTGCAACAGCCGAGCGTCTGAGGCGGACCTCCCTGGCACCTACGTCGCCTTCTTGGCGACCGATGATCAAACGGCGCTCGAGCGCCTCGACGGGGCGCGAGGATGGATGCGGACGGACGGAAGGCCTCTCGCCGATCGTGTAGAGGATCTGGCGGTCGGCAGGGTCTTCCATCCGCTTAACGTCTTTGAAACTGGCGAGTCCGTCGGCCTTCCTTCGCCCTCGGACTACAACATCGTTTGGACAGGGATCGACGGTGCCGCCGAGACATCACCATCGCGCTGTCAGGACTGGGACTCGGCTGACGCCTCCGAAAGCGGACAGACAGGAGAGAGCCGCGCGGGAGCAACCACCTTCATGACCTCATTCGCGCGAGCCTGCGCGTCGCCCCGCCCGATCTACTGCTTTGGCACCGGTGAGGAGGCGCGCGTTGAGCCAGAGGCGACCGGTCGATTGGCTTTTGTCACACGCGACGTCGTCCGGGGCGACGCGGGACGCTCCGAATTCGACGACGTCTGTCAGAGTGAGGCGGACCGAGCGGGGCACGATGGGTCCTTTTTGGCGGCGGTGGACATGAGCGACTCGCCAGCAGCCGACCGGTTTTCGCTCTCGGGCGAGACCTGGGTTCGACCGGACGGTGCCAAGGTTTTCGCAGACGCCGCAGACCTTGAGGAGTTTAGGCCGATCACGCCGATAGCCGTGACCGCGGATGGAGAAGATCATCTGATCGAGTCGGTCTGGACCGGTGAGAACGAAAATTGCGACGATTGGGAAAACGCCGAGGCCGGTGGCACTTCGGGTCGAAGTGATTTCTCTGGGCATGTTGGGCGCTCCGAGGGAGTGGCCGGGGACTGTTCGTCGGCTCACCGGCTTTACTGCTTCGAATTTTAGGCCGCGTTTTCGTGGCGCTCCACCCGGTACTTCGGCGCGACTTGGAAACATCCCCCGCGCTCCTCGTCCAGCACCCGAGCGATCACCGAGGTCGAGTCGAAGCGGGGGAAGTAGGCCCGGTCGATGGACCCGTCTTTGCCCATGCGCGCCACGGAGTGGCAGTCTCCGATCAGGGCGTAGTCGCCGATTCGATTCATGCGCCCCAGCTACACGATCTCCGCGCGCCGGCCGGGTGTTCGCGTGGGCGCTCCGGGTCAGCGGAGCCGGCCGACTACTCGGCCGCTAGGTCGGCGGCGAGCTCGCGGTACTCGGCCACGGTCGCGGCGTAAGGATCCCCCGACGCCTCGGGCGGAAACCCCGCGCGCACGGCGGCGACGAAGCCGTCGCGATCGATGAAGGCGAGCACGGGAAAGCTCTGCACGTCCGTTTGCTCGAACCCAGCCGGCATGATGGTCGCGTAATCCTCGGGTCCGCCGTCGATCGGGATCATCTCCCAGTCCACGTCGAATCTCGAGACGATCGCGGCGACCGCCTCGTCGTTATAGTCCTCGTCGTCCGTGAGCTCGTAATTCAACGCGAGGATTTGCAGCTCGTCGCCGGCGTGTTCTTCGCGCAGCTCGCCGAGAAACGGCACGATGCGCATCGACGCGGGGCTCCAGCTCCCCGTGAGGGCGAGGATGGTCGGAGATCCCCGGTAGGGGGGCTGCCTTAGCTCGGGAACGGGCGGGCGATAGTCGCTGCCCGCGAACGCGACGTTCACGTTGACGGCGACCTCGTAATCCGGCTCGGCGGCGCCGGTGAGCGGCTCGCGCCATTCGAGGCCGGGACCCGCTATCCATCTCCCTTCGAGTCGATCGCCGGAGAGCTCGGCCTCGAGGAGATACGGCGAGCTGCCGTCGAAGGCCGACAGGCGCAGGCGGTCGTCGCCCGCATCACCGGCCAGGTAGATCGCGTTTCCGTTTTCTAGGTGGAGCGTGCCCTCGGCGCCCCCGTCGCCCTCGAGGGTGAGCGACAGCGCACCGTCACCCATGTCGTCGAAGGTGAGCCTCCAGTGCTCGGGCATCTGAGCCGACGTGTCGGGGTCGTCGCCGGCGCGAAAGCGCGCCGCGGGCTTGGGCGCGGCCGCGGGCTCGGCCCGAAATTCGAGCTCGCCGCTATCGAAGGCGGGCGATTCGCTGCGAAAGCTGCCGACCAGCGCGTCGTCCTCGCGCGCGGTCGCCTCGATGACCGTGCGGTAGATCGGGAACTCCACGCGGACATCCGCGCCGTCCCAGGTGTGATCTGCCTCGATCTCGTCGCGGCCGTTGCGGACGTGGGCACCCGCCGACTCGTCTTCCGGCAAGTGGATGAAAAACGGGACGGCGTCTCCGCCCTCGCCGATGATTTCGGCGCGGTAGTAGCCGCCGATCGAGATCGATTCGAGATCCACTCCGTCTCCGCCGCCGACGCAGGTGCAACCGCTCGCCGCGAGCGCGGCGAGGCAGACAGCCGCCGCAGGGAGGCCGAGGAATCGGGCGCGGCCGCGCCCCATGGAAACGTTGTCGCTCATTTTCGGACGAAACCTAACTCACGATCGTGATCGACAGGCGCCGGCGGTGACCCTGCGCGCGGTGCTCCCACACGTATACGCCCTGCCAGGTGCCTAGGTCCAACTGGCCGCCCTCCACCGGCACGCTGAGCGAGTTTTGGGTCAAGATGGTGCGCACGTGACTAGGCATGTCATCGGGACCTTCCGCAGTGTGGGTGAATAGCGGATCGCCGTCCGGCACGAGGCGGGCGAAGAAGGCGTCGAGATCGCGCCTCACGGAGGGATCGGCGTTTTCGCACAGGATCAGCGACGCGCTGGTGTGATGAAGAAAGATCGTGCACAGGCCGGTGTCCGCGCCGCTTCGCTGCACGACGCGCGCGATCTCGTCGGTCACCGGGTACGTTCCCCGGCCGTCGGTGACCACCCTGAACGACTCTCGGTAGCAGCCTGCGGATGCGGACCATCCGCGTTTTTCGTCGCTGGTCATGCGTTTGCCCTATCGAGTCTGGTGAAGCGGGGCTCGGCGAGGTCGGTCCGGGCCTCCCGTGCCGCGATTTTAGAGCAGATCGCACAGATCGCCACGTTGGCCGCGTGGTTGGCGGCGCCGGCGCCCGCCCTGGCGGGCCGCGGCGGCGGGTACGGCGCGGGCGTGGCAAAATGGATGTACGACAAGGAGCTGTGCCATGCCATGGATCGGATTCGAGAGGCTCGCCGGGGCGCTCGCGGCCCTCGCGCGGCCCGCCACCGATGTCTACAACGGTGCGAGTAAGAGCAAGGCCGATAAGGCGGCCGCCCACACCGACGGCCAGACCAAGTACAAGCCCGCGAAGCAGGCGGACAAGCCACCGGAGGTGGCCCGCGCGACGGCGGCCTCTCAGATCATGTCGCTCGAAGCCGAGCCCCCGCTGGCGTGGGTGGCCTCGCGCTCGGCGTGGCGCTGCGAGGCCGACACGCACATTGCGCTCACGCTATCGGACGGCACGGCCGCTCGGCACGTGTACGACCAGGGGACACTCATTCCGGTCGCCGCCGGTCTGGTGCACTTCCCCGCCGGGCGAGAGGGCAGCGGGTGAGACGGCCGCGGCGCGCCTTCGCGCGCCCGGAACGCGCGCGCGTGTGAGGGTCGCGCGGTTACACGAGCCGCTTGGCCCACTTGAGCTTGTGCTCGTCGTAAGGCGGGTAGCGAAGCGCCGGATCGATGCGGGTGCCCTTTTCGAGGACGCCCCTTCGGTGGCTGAACACCTCGAAGCTCTCGCGCCCGTGATAGGCGCCCATGCCGCTTTCGCCCACACCGCCGAACGGGAGGTCGGGGATCGACAAGTGCGCGAGCGTATCGTTAACGCACACGCCGCCGGAGCTGGTTTGCTCGATGACGTCGTCGATCGCTCGCTGGCGCTTTGAAAACACGTACAGCGCCAGCGGCTTGGGCCTGGCGTTTATCCGCGCGATCGCGTCCTTCACACCGTCGACCGGGACCACGGGGAGGATCGGCCCGAAGATTTCGTCCTGCATCACCGGGGCGTCGTCGGGCACCTCGCGCAGAATCGTCGGAGCGATGTATCGCTCGTCGGGATCGCTGTCGCCGCCCTCGGCCACCCGGCCGCTTTGCAGCAGGCCCTGAAGGCGCGCGAAGTGCCGGTCGTTGACCACCCGGGCGTAGTCGGGGCTGGACCTCGGCTCACTCCCGTAAAACGCGCGGATGTTCGCGCGCAGCCGCTCGACGAAATCGGCTTCGATCGCTCGATCCACGAGCGCGTAGTCGGGCGAGACGCAGGTTTGGCCTGCGTTGAAGAATTTGCCCCACGCGATGCGCCGCGCCGCTCGCTCGAGATCCACGTCGCGATCGACCACGACTGGGCTCTTGCCTCCGAGCTCGAGCGTCACGGGGGTGAGGTGTTTTGCCGCGGCTTCCATGACGACGCGGCCCACGCGCCCGCTACCGGTGTAAAAAATGTGATCGAAGCGCTGGGCGAGGAGCGCCTCGGTCTCCTGCACGCCGCCCTGCACGACGCGGACGCACTCCGCGTCGAGGTACTCAGGGATCCACTCGGCGATCGCGGCCGCGGTGTTGGGGGCGAGCTCCGAGGGCTTGAGCACGGCGCAGTTGCCGGCCGCGATCGCGCCGACGAGCGGCGCGAGCACGAGCTGGAGGGGATAGTTCCACGGGCCGATGATGAGCACCACGCCGAGGGGCTCTCGCCGGATCGTGCTGCGTCCCGGCTGGTGGACGAGTGGGGTAAAGACCCGCTCGGGGCGCGTCCAGGCGCGCAAGTGCTTGCGGACGTGCGCCGCCTCGTTGGCGAGAAATCCCGTCTCCGCGATCCACGCCTCGAAGCGGCATCGCCCCAGGTCGGCTCGGAGCGCCTCGTGGAAAATGTCCTGCCGATCGCTCAGCATCGCCTGGAACGCCTTGAGCTGGCCGTCGCGCCACGACAGCGGGCGCGTGCGCCGGGACGAAAATCGCCCGCGTAGCGACTGCACGACGGAGGCGGCCTCCTCGAGGCCGAAATCCAGGCCTGTTTCCGTCGAAAAGCTGTGCTGGTCCATTGCAAACTCCCCGCGAGGTCCTTGAAGTGCGGCGAAGCGTAGCAGCTTTGGGGGGCGGAGCGCGTTCCGCGCGCACACGGGGGCCGGCGTCCGCGCGCCGAGGAATCCGCTCGCCCGCTTCGAACCCCCCGCCAGCGCCGGGCGCGGCGTCGGGCGCGCCGCCCTGGCCGTCACGTAGGCGATCCGCGCGACGCTCGTAGCTCGTCGCGCAGGCTGGCGAGGACGTCGGCCACCTCGGTGGGCTGCACCACGGCGGCGCGGATGAGATCGTCGAAGTGGGCCGACAGGGCGCGGATGTGATCGCGGCTCGAGAGCACGAAGTACATCTGGCCCACGTAGATCGCGGCGCGCTTGGGGCCGAAAATCGAGATCGGAACCGAGTAGCGCTGGCGCTGATCGAACAAGAACCAGCGAAAGCGCGGATAGAGCTCGTGCACGAGCTCGATCATGTGCGTGAGCTGATGCGTGCGTACGCCTACGCCGAGGTCCTTCCACACCCCGTGTCCGCGGCCGAAGCTCTCGAGGGCCTGTAGCGGCATACAGACCTCCGTGTCGGCCTCCGGCTTGCGCTGGTAGTCGCGCCGCGCCTGCGTCATCTCCCGGCGCGTCTCGGGCGTCGCCGTGGCGGCGAGCTGGTACTCGTATTCGATGACCTCGTCGCTCTTGAGGAGATCGGGCAGGCTCGTGGGAACGTGGCGGATCTTGTAGCCGATCGCCTCGTCGTGCCATCGCTCGTGCTGCTCGTCAGAGGGCAGGCCGCCGGCGGGCGAGATCTCGAGAGT
This sequence comes from Nannocystineae bacterium, assembly GCA_007133195.1. Classification (GTDB taxonomy): domain Bacteria; phylum Myxococcota_A; class Polyangia; order Haliangiales; family Haliangiaceae; genus SLNH01. Next base: position 31,682 of record SLNH01000439.1, read on the forward strand.
CTGCGGCATCAGGTCCGCGGACATCGGCCCTTCCTCGGTGAGACCGAGCAGCCAGTCCAGGCTCACCTGCTCCGCGCTCGCGATGCTGGCGAGGGTTTCGACCCGCGGGAGCCGGTCGGACGCGCCCGACAGGATTTGCGAGAGCGTTGAGCGGTCGATGCCAACCCGGCGGGCGAAGGCCGACTGGGTGACGCGCGCGCGGGAGATCAGCTCGCTCAGCCGCTCGCGGAATCGATCGACGGTTTCATGGCGCTCCATGCCTGTCTCCCCTCGTCTGTGTGTAGGTGCGGGCGCGTTGAAGATCCTACTCGGCGATGTTTATGATATCAACGGAAAGGTGTGTAAAGTAATCAGTGTTGTAGTATGTATACGAATACAGTTAATCGTTCAAACTCGCAGCGTTTAGTTTGCGAACGATGCATAGTGTTCGCATTTTATCGTTGATACTGCATGTCATTATGGTTATCTAGCGGATTGTGATACGCGTCGCTCACGAGCCGCCTTCATGGTGGCGCCGGCACGAGCTCCCCACTTGGGCGCTCGCGCTCGCGATCTACGGGGGCTTTGCGGCGCTCACGTGGCGGGCCGGGTCCCTCCCGTGGTGGCTGGTCGGTGCCCTGGGTGGGTGGCTCGTCGCTTGGCACGGCTCCCTTCAGCACGAGCTGATTCACGGCCACCCCACGCGGTGGGACAGGGTCAACCTAGCGCTCGGGAGCATCCCGCTGGGGCTATGGCTGCCGATCGGGCTCTATCGTGACGCCCACATCGCCCATCACCGCTCCGAGGCGCTCACCGACCCGCTAGACGATCCCGAGTCCAATTACGTGACCAGCGAGGACTGGGCGCTGCGTGGGCCGGTGGGTCGAGGGCTGCTTTGGGCGCGCGCGACGCTGGTCGGGCGGATGGTGCTCGGCCCGCTCTGGGTCATCGCCGCGCTCTACCGCGCCGAGCTCGCGAGGTTTCGGCGCGGCGACTTTCGTCACCTGCGCCACTGGCTCGTTCACGCGGCCGGGGTGGCGGTGGTAGCGCTGTGGGTGGTGGGCGCCTGTGGCCTCCCGCTTTGGCAGTACCTGCTCTTGTTCGTCTATCCCGGCGTGGCGCTCACCTTGATCCGCTCCTACGCCGAGCACCGGCCCGCGCCGGCGCAGGGGCAGAGAACCGCGGTGGTCGAGCGGGCGCCGGTGTTCGGCCTGCTGTTTCTGTTCAACAACCTCCACGTGGTTCACCACGAGGAGCCAAAGCTGCCCTGGTACGAAATCCCGGGCCGCTATCGGGCCGAGCGGG
>SLNH01000155.1 GCA_007133195.1 Nannocystineae bacterium
CCTCGCGGGCGTGGCGCCGCGCCGCCAAAAGCACCTCGGGCATCGCCTCGGGCGAAAGCACGCCGTCCGCAACCCCCGCGGCGATCGCGCTGTTCGGCATGCTGTCGTACTCCGCATCCTCCGGATCCTGAACGAGACAGAGTCCGCCCGCCGACTTGATATCTCGCATGCCTCCCGAGCCATCGTCGCCGGCGCCGGAGAGCACGATGGCCGCGGCGCGCTCGCGGTAGGCGTCGGCGAGCGATGCGAAAAAGTCGTCGATCGGCTTGCGCTGAAAGCGGGGCTCGCGCGGCTCGCCGGGACAGAGCATTCCGTTCCGAACATGGAGCGAGGCGGCCGGCGCGATGACGTAGATCGTATCGGGATCGGCGCGGGTGTCGGCGGAGACCTGGAGCACGTCCATGCTCGTCGATCCGGCCAGAATTTCGGAAATGTGGCTCTCGCGGGTGGGGTCGAGGTGCATCACGACCACGAACGCCATCCCCGTGTCGGAAGGAAGCGCTTCCACGAGGCGGGCGCACGCGCTGAGCCCGCCGGCCGACGCTCCGATCCCTACGACGGCCGTCGGGGCGGCCGGTCCTTGTTTGTCGCTCGTGGTTGTCGTCTCCGAGATGTTATCGCCTTTCAACGCCACTCACCTTCGCACGCGAAGCCGCGTGCGACCCGAATGGGGAAGGTGACACAGGTAGCCCTAACAAGCGAGGATCACTGCTCGAAAATCCGAGTGAGAAACGCAGAAGCCGTGGAGCCCAGGCTGCAAAACCCGCATGCATCGGCGGGCCCGTTGCGCCGCGGGCCCGGCGCGTCGCGGAGCGGGCAAACGCAGCGTGGAGCGATGGATCCACGCGAGCTCATGGCCTGGTGGAGCGTCCGTCAAGTCGGCGGCGCGGCGGCCCCTTGCCCGCGGCCCCGAGATTCCTGATAGATTTTCCCCAAAATCGATCGATGGCGGTGGAGTTCGCCGAAACCGCTGCCTCCGCGGCAGCCGATGACTCCTACGGCAAGGCAGGCGCCGTGGGAGTCGTGTTGGCGATGATCGCGGCGCCTCTCGAACGAAGGAGAGGCGATGGAACGATTGCTTTTGGTTTGCCTCGGAAGCGCGGTCGGCGGCGGCGCCCGCTACCTCGTGTCGACCTGGGCTCTCGGCGCCTTTGGAGCGGCATTCCCCGTCGGTACGCTCGCCGTGAACCTCCTCGGGTCGCTGTTGATCGCCGGGGTGGTGTTCGCGGGCATCGAGGCGGCCGCCCTGTCGGATAACGCTCGGGTCGCGCTCACCGCGGGCGTGTTAGGCGGGTTCACCACGTACTCGGCCTTCAGCTTCGAGGTCCTCGCCTACTTGCGGGACGGCGCGTGGGCGACCGTCGCCGCCTACGTCACGGTGATGGTGGTGGGTGGGCTCGCGGCCTGTTGGCTCGGTTGGGTTTGCGCGCGCTGGCTGGTCGGGGGCTAGTGCCCTCGGCGACGCGGCCAGGCTTCTAGCGGCTGGGCGAAGGGGAAACGCCCGTACGGCGCCAGCGCGGGCGCTAGCCGGTAGCCGGCGCGCCGCACGTCGGGCAGCGGGGATCGTCGGTGTAGTTGAAACGCGTGCGACAGTAGCCGCACGTGTGCTGGATCACCGGCACCGTTGCCGGTCCGGCCTGCATCGCCGTCGCCCCGCCCTGTAGCGCGATGTGCTGCGGCGCCGTGGCCGCGGCCCCGTCGCCCTCGGCGAAGTACTGAGCGATCTGGGCGAGGTCGTCGATGGTGGGGATGACGCTCTCCCGGTTTACGAGCCACACGATCGGGGCCTGGGGCCGGAGGAACACGTTGGAGGAAACCTGCAGGACGAAGGATTCCTCGGCGCACCCGATGAGCTTGCTCCGGACCGCCTCGGGCATCGCGTCCACCAGATCGAACATCGGCTTCGCGCTCGCGGTCGCTCCCTCGATATACACCCCCGAGCCGTACACGCGACATACCTCGGCTCCCTCGTCGTAAAACGGATCGCTCGGATCGAGCTCGCCCTTTGGCGTTTTGTCCGCGTCGTACATGAGCAGGAGGTGTCCTCGGCGGTTGTCGAGGTCGACCTCGAAGTCGGTGTAATATCCGTGATACACGGTAACGCGCGCCCGGAGGCCGTGCCGGACGCAGGCGAGAACGACCTTGCTGTCCTCGGGCATCGCGCGGACCTGACCGTCCTCGAGGTCCTCGGCGATCTCCTCGAGTTTCTCCGTGGCCCACGCGAGCTTCCGGTCGTTATCCCATTGCAGGAACGTGCTGTGCGATATCAAGCCTAAAGGCTCCGGCTCGACTTTCGCGCCGGCCTGCAGGAGGACTTCGAGGGCGGCCGTCATATCGCCGTCCTCGAGCTTTTTCGCCGCCCGTTCGTAGATCCGGGCATCTTTGTCTTGCAGGGGCGCGAGCAGCGCGATCGCCTCTGGGGCTGGCGTCTTGCGGCCCTGCGTCTCTTCCAGGAGCACGAGGGGTAAGAGTTTCTCGGCCACGTCGCTTAGCCGCTCTTTCCTCCCGATGAAGTTGAACATAGCCGTGCCCCTTTAGAGATTCCAGGAACTGTCAGTGCCGCCAGGCGGCGCGCAGGGAGAAGGCGGCGTCGGTGCGATCCGATCCGGCGAAGGGAACCATGACAGCCGCTTCGGCGGCGAGCTCGCGCCAGACCGCGAGCCGAAATCCCGGCGCGATGTACGCTCGATCGAGCGGCGCGCTGTACCCGAGGTCGGCGCCGGCGTCCGCCACGCCGGCAACGTGGCCGTACGAGGCGGCGATGCCGGCGCGCGCCTGGGTGCCGCCGCGCGGCGATGGCGGCCCCGAGCCGACGGTGACGCCGGCGAGGGCGCTCAGCTGGCCGTGCGCGGTGATGCGCGGCGAGGCTCGGTGAGCGACGGTGAGGCCGGCGCCGGCGTAGACGGGCCAAGCGTGTTCGTGCCTTCCGAACGCGGTGGGCAGGGTGAGGCGGCCAGTCGCGGCCACGGCGGTTCGGTCGCCGCTCGAGAGTTTTTGCGTGACGCCGGCGCTCGTGAG